>NZ_KV789403.1:30660-65678 GCF_001807575.1 Arthrobacter sp. HMSC08H08 | reverse complement strand
GACTGCCGCCAATCTTTGCAACAGAGCCTTATTGACCAAGCGGGTGATCGGGCCGTCGGCAAGCGCCTGCTCCAAGGCAGCGCGAGTGGATTCCGGGTCGGAAAGATCGCAATGGATAGCGTCGTCTCCGGCACGATCCAGGATGACTGTTTCGTAGCCAGCATCGTGGCATTTCTTCGCGATCGCGGCACCAATACCGTTGGCCCCGCCAGTAATCAGGACACGTTCAGGGGTAGCAGTGGACATCAGCAAACCTTCTCAAATAGGGGAGTGGAAGTGTGTGGAAGCTAGATCGTGGCGATCGGGTTGAGCGGAGAACCTGCCGCGCCTGGAAGGTGAAGCGGCGGGGCGGTGAGCAGGAACGCGCTCCGGCCAGCCTCACGCAAGGCGTGGGCGAGATCTTGGGTGTACCAAAGCTCACCGAGCGGAACCCCGAGCTTGAAAAGGCAATGCTCGTGGAGTGGAAGGATCGCGGCAGGGCCCTCAACCGGCAACGCTGGATACAACTCAACCGCAGTGTTATCCGCAGCGATCGCCGCGATGCCCACATCAGTGATCCACTGCAGCAACCGCTGATCCCGCCCATCGAGCCCAGCACCCAGCGATTCGAGCTTCTGCGAGTCAGGCTTGCCGCCCATCGCCATCAGTTCCGTCGCGAACCCGGTGTGGACCACCATGATGTCGCCCGGGCGGATATCCAGCTGGTCTTCTTTGATGATCCTTTGTAGGTCATCAAAGCCGATGGGTTTCCGGCCCCTGCCAGCATGCTTTTCCACATCGATCAGAATCGCGCGTCCCTGGATAGGGTGCTGCGCCATCGAATGGATGCCGAGCGGCCCGAAATCGGCCGTCGATGTGGACGGATCAGTGACGCTGCAGTCTTCCGGACGCTCCGGAGAGTGGACGTCAGTTCCGGCCCGGTAGCCGTTGTAATAGACGGGTTCCGGGACGCCGTCACCGTCTGCATCGAACATAGACCCCGCGTGAGCCAGGGAATCCCACTGAGTTGAGTACTGGTTGTGCAGGACCACGAGGTCATCGTTGAGCACGTCGGTTGCGCCCTCATGCACCTGGCTGATTTGGCAATTCGCGTTGACCAAACCGTTGCGCAGATTAGGCCGGTGTACCGGCGGCAAACGGTTCGGGTTCAACACGGTGCCGCCAGGCAGGGTGAGCGGAAGGCTCAGCGAAAAGGTGCGGTGGTCCCGGACTTCGGCGAAGCCCTCCCGGACCTTCTCAGGGGTGAGCAGATTCAGGCGTCCAAGCACATCGTCGGGTCCGAAGTCACCCCAGGTGGAGCCTTCAGGCTTCGCCACCCAGCGGTTGTTTTCTGTGTTGCGGTGCGTAGCCATAGAACCTCCATTTATATGCGTCTGCTTCAAGTTCTAAGCGATTTATGCAAGAACTGTCTAATTGTTTGTGCATATGAATCTTGATTAAAAACCTATGACGCCCAGGGCTGAGTGCCTCATGCCTGTTTGACCGCGAAATCACACGATTCTTCGGCGGGTACATGGGAAGGTTCTGGTGGGTGATAGGGGGCCGAGCTGACGCAACCCCCGTCACGAAAGCGAAACAAAACCGAGGCGTAAAGGGCTCTTCAGTGCCAGGTGCGATCACTTCTGTAAAGTGACATAGGTCACAGGGTTTTCGGTTGGTGTACCGAAGTTGGAGTACCGAACGGTGCAACTGCCGTAGCCATGGCTTACTTCGCAGGAGACATCCATGTCAGAACACAACACTGAAACGAGCACCTATCGCGCAACGGATTGCCTCGTCATCGGCGCAGGCTCAGCAGGCTCCGTCATCGCCCGCCGCCTCCTCGACGCCGGGCACACCGTCACCGTCGTAGAAGCTGGCGGTCAGGACGCCAACCCGGACATCGACGACGTCTCCCGCCTTGGCCTGCTCTGGAGTGGGCCACACGACTGGGACTTCGCTACCACCCCACAAGCCAACGCCGCCAACCAGCAGATCCAGATCCCGCGCGGCAAGGTCCTCGGCGGATCCCACGCACTCAACGCAACCATCTGGGTTCGCGGTGCTAAAGAAGACTTCGACGGCTGGGCCACCGAACACGACTGCGCTGGCTGGGGTTGGGACGACGTCCTCCCATACTTCAAAGCCATCGAAAACTATCCCGAAGGCGACCCGGAAACCCGCGGACACGACGGCCCGCTCGACGTCCGTACCGACTACTCTCGCCACCCCATCCAACAGGCCATGTATGACGCGGCCGTCGCCGCCGGCATGCCAGAGAACCCGGACTACAACTCCGGTGAGGAAGACGGCGTTGCATGGATGCAGCTGAACATCCGCGACAAGAAGCGCTTCAACACGTGGCGCGCCTACCTCAAGCCCGAGGCCGACAACCCAAACCTGCAACTCATCACCAACGCAGAAGTCGAGACCCTGACCCTGGACGGCAAGAAGGTGACCGGTGCGCGGGTTATCGTGAACCGCGACGGCGCTGAAGAGACGGTAGATCTTGTTGCGGGGGAGACGGTGCTCGCCGCGGGCGCGTTGGGTTCCCCGGTCGTACTGATGCGTTCGGGTATCGGCCCGGCCGACCACTTGAAAGAGGCCGGGGTCGATGTGGTGCACGACCTTCCGGGCGTCGGCCAGAACCTGCACGACCACCTGCTTTCTCCGGTGGTGTGCACTACCGAAAAAGAGCTGCCGCCAGTGGTTGAGGCGGCCGCCCAGGTGCACTTCTTTGCGAAGTCCTCGCCTGACCAGCCAGTGGTGGACACCCAGCCGATCTTCTTTAGCGTGCCTATGTACACGCGTCACGCGGCGTTCTCGATGACCGGCCCCGACGCCGGCTTCTCACTGTTGGCGGGGATTGTGCGGCCGAAGTCCCGCGGCTCCATCAAGCTCACCGGCCCAGGCGTCAAGGACCCGTTGGAGATCGACCTCTCCGCTTACGAGCACCCTGACGACCTGGAGGCGATGAAGTTCTCGCTCCGCCAATGCCGCGAGATCGCGTCGCAGCCACAACTGACCGAAGAGTGGGGCGCCACCGAGCTGTATCCGGGGCCTGAGGTCACGGATTCTGACACCGATCTTGAAGAGTACATTCGCGCAACCAGCACCACCTACCACCACCAGGTTGGAACCTGCGCGATGGGGGCGGGCGAGGACGCCGTCGTGGACCCGGAGACCTTCCGCGTCTATGGCGTTGACGGCTTGCGCGTTGCCGACGCAAGCATCATGCCAGTCGTGACCTCTGGCAACACCAACGCGCCATCCGTGATGATCGGCGAGAAAGCCGCAGCCCACATCACCGGCAAGCAACCGTTCTAGGGGCGGAGACATGAGCGGGGGGTGTCGCGACTCATCGCGACAACCCCCGCTCGGCTGTTCAGACAGCCTCGTGGCTGTGGCTTAGGCGAGGAGGAAGCCCCACACCAGAACGGAAATCGTGTAGATAATTCCGAGCACCACGAGGATCAGCACAAGGTAGCCCATCACATCGCGGAGCTTCAGCCCGGAGATCGCGAGCGCGGGCAGAATCCAGAACGGCTGGATCATGTTGGTCCACTGGTCACCAATCTGAATAGCCATCGCTGTGGCCGCCTGGTCCGCGCCCAGCGCGGTCGCGGCTTCCGCCATCACCGGTCCTTGCACGGCGAACTGGCCGCCGCCCGAAGGCATGAAGATGTTCAAGAAACCAGCGGAAATGAATGACCAGAACGGCAAGGACTCCGCGGTCGCGAACGCACCGAACGCATCCGCGACAGCGACCGCCAAACCAGTCGCGCTCAAAATAGCCATGATGCCCGCATAGAACGGATACTGGACGATGAGGCCAGTAACGATCTTGACGCCATCATTCACGGCCGTGAGGAAAGCCGATGGGCGCGTGAACAACAGGACAGCGAGGAACAACAGCATGAAGTTCACCATGTCCAGGTTCAACGCTCCACCCTTGAGGCAGTAGCGGGCCGCGAACACCATCGCGATCAACCCGAAACCAATCCCAACAACCCGGGAATCATTCAACCGGCTAGCAATAGTTGGGGCATCATCCTGCGCAGGCTTCGCCACTACCGTGCCGTAAGCGGCCCGGTCAATCTCACGCACCTTCGACGGGTCCGTGGGATGCAACAGCATGTTGAACAGCGGCAAGATGATGAGCGTCACCAACGTTGTCAGCAACATCTGCGGGGTGAAAACCGTCTCCGACAACGGGATGACACCCACTTGTTTCTCCATAAAGCTGCCGGGCGTAGCCAACAGCAGCGGGACTGGAGCCGAAATCCCAAAACCAAAAACAGCAAAACCCGAATAGCCCGCGGCAATAGCGAGCGGATAATGCAAGCCCTTAACGTTCATCGCGAGCTTTTGCGCAACGATGCCGCCCATCACCAGGCCGAAGCCCCAATTCAGCCAAGAACCAACGCCAGCAACCAGAGTTGCCGTGACGATAGCGACGCGCGGCGAATAAATCTTAGAAGCCAAGCTATCCAGGAAGCGATCCACCGGTGGTGTCTTCGCGAGCACATAACCCGACAACAGCACCAAAGTCATCTGCATTGAGAAGGCCAACAGGTCCCATAAACCTGCGCCCCAGTAATCGACAACCTTGAGTGGGCTGGTGCCGCGAACTATGACCGCTAAAGCCATCGTTGCGACCGTCAAGAATATTGCTATAACAAACGGATCCGGTAAATATCGATCCATCAGATTCGAGAAGAACTGGACCGCCGCTTCAAGCGGCCCGCGCCTCTTCCGTCTGGTCTGTATTTGGCTGGTCTGTATTTGGTTGGTCTTTAGTTGTGTGGTTTCTGTCCGTGTTTGTGTTTCCGTTTGTGCGGATTGTGTTTGCGTTGTCTGCAAGCCATCTTCTTCTGGTTCTGCTTGCTTTTGACGCTTCCGCTTGAGGGTTAGAACCCCATTTTTCATCATTCCCCCTAAGGGCTCGTTGAGTGTTCGCTTTTACACACTTTCAACGCCGCGCGGCATCGCGTTAACGCCCGGCGAAGAGGACCCCTTTCCGTAGCTGCAAACTGGTATGCCGCGGACGTTGAGAAAGAGCGTATGCGCTGTGGGAGGGCGGGACGACGAACATGACGAAATGCAACGCGCCCCCCGGTCTGCTTGCGCAACGCCGGTTGTTAGTCCAGCGTCACCCTGTGTTTCCCTGCGAGTGTTTCAATGGGTTCATGAGCGAGAAACTTTTTGAACACGAATCTGAAGAGTCCATGAGCCGTGAACAGGCCGCCGCCCGCCTGCGCGACCTCGCCGATGCGCTTGAACGCCAGAACAAGGTGCGCGTCCAGTCCGGTGAGACAGACGTCGTCGTCGACGTACCGGACCACGTCGGTTACGAATACGAAATCGAAGTCAAACAGGGCGGAAAGTCGGAGATCGAAGTCAAGATCTTCTGGAAGTAGGGCAGCCGGGCCGGCCCTCCTAAACGACAGCTCCGGCTGTAAAACACCCCTAAACGCAACGATGCCGCCGGGCACTGGACATGCCAGTGCCCGGCGGCATCACGCTTGTCAGCGGCCCTTACGGATGCAACTGAAACCGCAGTTACGAACGCAGGGGGCGCATCGCGCCTTCAACCCGCTGTAGCTCTTCAAGCATCGCCTTCGCGGCGGCCTCATGATCCTCGGTGGCAACGAACTCGCCGTCCTCGAGGTGCTTCGCGAAACCATGCAACGCGACCTGCTCCGTGATTGGGTGCAGCTTGAGCGTGGACGCGATCGGCTTCAGTGCCTGCACCGCACGCATACCACCCGATGCACCGCCGTAGCTGACGAATCCGAGCGGCTTATAGTTCCACTCGGCCCACAAATAATCCAGTGCGTTCTTGATCGACGCCGGGAAGCCAAAGTTGTATTCCGGCAGCACAAACACGAACGCATCCGAACCATCCACGAGCTCCGACCACTTCTTGGTGTGCTCATGCTGATAATCCCGCAGCCGTGGATGCTTCGGTTCATCCATCAACGGCAAGTTGATCTCCGCGAGGTCAGCCACCTGAACCTCGAACCCGCCATGCTCACGGGCAACCTTCTCAAACCACTGCCCAATAGGCAGGCCTGCACGGCCCGGCCGGGTGCTAGCAATCACGATGGTTAACGTCGGCTTAGCCACGAAACGTCCTCCGAAAGTCGATACGAAAACTCCCCACAACATCCTAAACAGGAGGTGCCGTGTCTGTTTAGTAACGCGTAGAGCGGAGGCTTCGGTTACCGTTTTGTTTTACTGAGAAGTGCGCAAGGAGGGGGAGACAGTGGAAGATATGGCTGTTAGAATTGTGTATAGCTCATCTGCCATGTGTAGACGGAGTATCTGAGGCCGTCCGTTTCTCGGGCGGCCTTTGCTTTTGCCAGTATTCACGGCACTCTTTCTCCAGTTTCTTCCTCCGATGTTTCTGCGTCACCGGGTAGGCAGTTACAAGTAGGACGTAACTAGGTTTTTGGTCGAAGACAACGACGTAGGAGTAATCAGGCAAGGAAATTAGATAACGGTTCGTCCTTGGTATGGACCGAGAGCTAATCCACCAGTGCACCTTTTCTAACGAGGGGTATGCCGAACAAAACTCCTCGACTATTGGTCGAATCCAATGCAGCCTCTGGCAACGTGTAGTGTCCACTTTCCGGTTCTCTTCAGGAGTCTGCTGAGGTCCTTCGGAGATAATGTGCCAAAACCACTTCGGTAAGTCATTCACCAAAGGGTGATGGCGAAAACTTAGACGAAGGTTGCCTTTGGGCCAACGAAGATCGGATCCTACAAGATCGTCAGTGAGTTGCTTCAACAAGGACGCTAGATAAGTTTCCTGATCGAGCTCAGGCGGGCAAGGAGCTCCGGGGGACAGTTCTATCATCATTGGACCTCTTGAGGCGTCCACTGGAAAATATTGACTTTCTTCTCCGAGGGGAGCGTCTTCTCGGTGAGAGTCTTTTGAGATCTTGAACGAATTCGTTCGACTAACTGCAATTTCGCGGAACTCGAGGTCAAACCTCGGTTGGCATAGTTAACTGCGCCGATTAACAGGTCTGCGAGTTGCAGAAGGCCCACATGGTGGGACTCCAAAATCTGAACCCGCCGAACCTTCTTTTTGTTGAAGTCATAGTTCGAATTAGCAATAACGTTATGGAGCTCCCGAACCTTTTCGCCGCTTCGGGTGTCCTTCTTGTCCAAATAGATGTTGACCGTCCCAAGCCCACCGGGGATTAGCGGCTTAAAAAGGAGGAACAACATCTTGTAGTACCAAGTGTCGTGGTCCTGGCTGAACCTCCCATGAGCTAGGCCCTTTTTGTCAGCGACGATCGCGCGGAAGGACAGGTCATCATCATCGAAAAAGTAGTCAATGAGATCCAAATAATAGTCAATCTTCGATGGCGATACCTTGGTCCACTTCGTTTCGAATTCATGGGATAACCCATGCTTCTTCCGTATCTCATGGAGTCGTGAAAGCACTTCAGGAGTTTTTGCCTGAGGGCAAGAAACTGCACCAAGAACTAGGTACGGCATCTGATCATTTTCAAGATGCGTGCTCTCGTCGCAGTAAATGTTGACGTCCATGGTTGCTCCTGAAACATGAGAATGACGATCAGCTTTGTAGCCAGCGTTCCCTGGCTATACTTTCGCTCTCAATCTTCTCCATCTTAGGTCAGCAACCCCGAGGCCCCGGCCAACACCGAGGCGCCGGCAAACACCGAGGCGCCGGCAAACACCGAGGTGCCGGCCAACATCGAGCCGCCGCTAACGCGGCCTACGCGTCGACGTCGGCTTCCGCCTCAGCCTTTGCTTTCGCCTCGGCTTCGGCTTTCGCTTGGGCGGCTTGCGCTTTCTTCTTCTCGCGCACCTTCCGCTTCGCCTTCTTCCGTGCCAACCGCAGCTTCTGCCGCTCGATCGCCCGAGCGCGCCGCTCAGCAGCCTCGGCCTTGATCTCGGCGTGCTCTTCCTTCATTCCCTCAATCGCAGAGGACTTACCTCCACCCGGAAGCCCAGGCGCGAGCGTCGCCCAGTCACGCACTACCTCAACGCGCGTCACCAGGAAGCACGCGAGCACCAGCATCAGGAACCCGGCGATCAGCCACCCCATCAGGATGCTCGCCGCCACGGACGTACTGAGGATCACGCCGCCACCAATCAGGGAACGGAACGCCTCAACCGTGTACGTCATCGGCAAGTGCGGGTGAATATCGCGCAGAATCCCCGGCATCGTCTGCCACGGATACGTACCGCCCGCCGAGGCGATCTGCAACACAATCAGGATCAGCGAAAGGAACCGCCCCGGTGCCCCCAGCAGGCTCACAAGGCCCTGGTTCACCGCGAGGAACGCGAGCGAACCCAGCGTCACCAGCCCCCACAACAGGAACGGGTGCGCCACTTCAAGACCGAAAATGAACTGCACGATGATGGTGATGATCGCCGCTTGAACGATCGCCATGATCGCCGCCCGGCTATAGGAGGCGAAGGCCATCTGAATGAACGAATACCACTTGCCGCGGTATTTACGCACCAAACGCTCAGGGATCGGCGCGAGCAGCATGAAGAACGCGATACCGCCAATCCACAACGCGAGCGACATGAAGTAAGGGCTCAAACCCGTACCGTTATTCGCCATCTGGTTGATGCGCTCCAACTCGCCGGTCACAGGTGCTGAGTTCACCTCGGACAGCTTCTTCTTCTCATCCTTAGTGAACGCCGGAACCTTATCCGCGCCATCCTTCAAACCAGCGGTGAGCTCGCCGGAGCCATCCACAAGATCGCCCAAGCCGCTGTTGAGCTGGTTGGAGCCATCGTGGGCTTTCTGCGCGCCATCATCGAGCTTGCCGGCGCCCGCTTGCAACTGGTTCGTGCCATCCCACAGCTTGTTAGCGCCATTCGACAACTCGCCCGCACCCGCATTCAGTTTGCCGATACCAGCCACCAACTCTGGTGCCTGCTGAGCCAACTGATGCGTGCCTTCCTTGAGCTGCTGAGCACCCTTGGCGAGCTCAGGGGACTTAGCCGCCAACTGGCCCAAACCGTCCGAGAGCTTAGTCGCCCCCGTATTCAACTGGCTCGTTGCGGTGTTCAGCTCATTCGCGCCGCTCTTGATAGCGGCGTTACCCTCACGCAGCTTCTGCAGTAGATCACCCGGAACCAACGGTTTCGAGCCACCAGACAAACCCGCGCTTTGGGCGGCTTGCCGCACCGAATTGATTCCCGCGCGAATATCAGCGGTGTCCTTCTGTGCGGTCGCAAGACGCTGTGCGAACTGAGGGTTCTCCTTCAGAAACTGCTGGAACTCCGGGGAGCCATTCAGATCCGTGAGGAAACCTTCAATCCGCTGTGCGGCCGGGTCCAGGTTGATCGTGACGTCCGGGGTCAGCGCCTCGAAATCTTTCTGAGCCTTCTCCAAGGCACCCAGCAGCTGATCATTCGCGCCAGTCAGGGTCTGCGCGCCCTGATTCAGTTGAGTGATCTTGCTGTTGAGCTCACCCGTGCCTGAGCTCAACTGCTTCGAACCTGCAGACAACTTCTGGATCGCATCGTTAGCATCACCGGCACCCTTGGCAAGCTTGCCGGCACCTGTATCCAGTGCCTTCGCCGCACCAGGCAGTGATGCCGTCTTGGAGCTCAACTCACCCAAGCCACCGGCGAGCTCGCTCGCGCCGCTCGAGAGCCTGCCCGCACCAGAGTTCAGCTCGCCCGAGGCACCACGCAAACTACGCGTACCATCGGCCAGCTGCAACAGCCCCGAGCTCAACTCGCCTGAGGCATCGTGCGCTGTGGAGGCACCATCGGTGACCTTACCGGAACCATCCGCGGCCTCATTGAGAGAACCGTTGATGTCCGTGAGGCTCACATACACGTTCTCCAGGTATTCCTTAGCGAACTGGGAACGCAGCTCCGTGGTCAGCTTGTTCTCAACCGAGGAAGCGATCTGACCCATGATGTAGTTAGTCGAATCGTTGGTCTGGATCGTGATGTGCGCCGAGGCTGCATCCTCAATCGAGGCTTCCTTCTGAGAAGCCTTCGCCGCATGCGCCAGATGATCCGTGAACCCCTCCGGGATGGTCAACACCGCGAGCGCCCGACCATGATCCAACGCGTTCTTCGCCTCCGCCGCGGTGGCGGTGTCCCAGTTCAGGTTCTTGTCCGAATCACTCTCCATCAGCTTCTTGGTGAGCTCATCACCCACATTGATGGTCTTGCCCTTGACCTCCGCCGCGGAATCCTCATTCACGATCAACGCCGGAATATGGTTGAGGTTGCCCGTCGGATCCAAGTTGGAGAGGATCAGCATCGTCGCATAAATCAACGGGATACAGCCCACCGCAACCAAAGACACCGCGAGCCGGCCGTACTTCTTCAGGAAACCCTTGAAGCCGCCCGGCTGCGGTGATTCTTCCGCCGGATGCTGTTGCTGTGACGGTGTGTTTGAAGCCATAAGTGTGAGCTCTTAAATCTAGGAAGTCTGAATGCTGGTAGCGTGCCCGGGCCGGTGTTGAGGCCATAGCACTCGTTGTGCGAGGTCTTGAAGGGTTGTGGCTAGCCGTTCCACGGTCTCGTCGCGGGTTCCGGTGAGCCAACCGATCGCCGCGCCAGCGACCCCGTCGGAGACGAACTGCAGCTGTTGCGCCAAACTTGGCTCGTTGGAATCAGTGTGGTGTTCCTCAAGCGGGGCGGGAGTCGCGAACGGGTTGTTCCCCGTGTCCAGCCCTTCCTCGTACGCGAACGCATTCCACAGTTGCCGCGCCAACGCGTGAGCGATCGCCTGCACCACCCGATAACTACTTGGCCCCTGGGTGACGTTGAGGAAGAAATCCCTATCTTCTTGCAGATGGTTCAGTAGGTTACGGATCGCGTCCGTACTACGCCTAGTGCTTCCGCCTCTGTGGTTCCCGGCGACGGGACCGTCCTGCTCCCAAGCAGTGAACAGCAGCTGCTCGAGGTTGTGGACGGCGGCTGCCACGGTGAGCCCGGTCAGGTCACCAAAATGCTGATACAGCGTGGGCCGCGATGTGTGTGCTTCACGTGCAACCATGGACGCAGTGATCTTATCGATCGGTTGTTCCCGCAACAGCTCGGTCATCGCGGTGATCAGGGTGTCACGCGAACGCATGATGCGCGGGTCAACACCATCCGATGCCTTAGCGTCGGTCGCGTCGGTTTGTTCAGACTGCGCGGTCTGTGGCGCTGTCTGTTCACTGTGCGCGGCTTGTGCACACTGCACGGCGTTGATAGTCACGAGCCCCTCCACCAATCTCGTTGTCAATAACCTTATGTAGAGAACCGTTCGTACAGAACCACTTGTACTCAACCACGGTATATCTTACATCTGTAAAAGAGCCTACATGTGTGGGTTCGTCCAAAGCAACGGGTGTGAGACGCATCGCACCGTGCGTGAGTTCACTCTGGCCTGTACGGAAGTTTAGCCGAGCCAGTGCAGAAGTTCACTCGGGTCCGTGCGGTGCCGCATCGTTATCCAGCAGAGTGCAGTGCCGCGTGGGTAGCCAGCCTTGCTGGTGCAATAGTCTTGATCTCATCATTAGCTTTCGCGGTTGCTGCGTTCGCGGCATCCGCTGATCAGCCCCAAGGAGAATGCCATGGCCGGTGGGCTTGCCGCTTTGCTTGACGATATTGCCGCGATAGCGCGCGCCGCTGCCGCATCGTTGGACGATGTTGCCGCCGCAACCGGCAAGGCAACCGCGAAGGCCGCCGGGGTCGTCGTGGACGATGCCGCCGTGACTCCGCGTTATGTCCAGGGGATCACGCCGCAGCGTGAACTGCCAGTGGTGTGGAAGATCGCGCGCGGCTCCATCATTAATAAGCTCGTGATCATCCTGCCGCTCATCATGCTGATGAGCCAGTTCACCCCCTGGCTGTTGACCCCGCTACTCATGGTGGGTGGGCTCTTCCTGTGTTTTGAGGGCGCGGAGAAAATATGGGAAGTCATCCGGGGGCATTCGGAGGCGGAAAAGCCGCCGGCGTCCTTCCAAGGCGCCGCGGAGGAGAAGCAGATCGTGCGTGGAGCGGTACGAACTGACCTGATCTTGTCCGCTGAGATCATGGTGATCTCGCTGTCCGCGGTGGATGGAATGGGTTTCTGGATGCGCCTCATCTCGCTGATCGTGGTGGCGCTGGTCATCACGGTGGGCGTGTATGGCGTGGTCGCGTTGATCGTGAAAATGGACGATGTTGGCCTTGCTCTGGCCCGGAAGCCCGCGACCGAGAAGCTTGGGACCGGCATCGTCAAAGCGATGCCGGTGGTCATGAAGGTGCTTTCGGTTGTGGGTGTGGTCGCGATGCTGTGGGTCGGTGGGCACATCTTGTTAGTCGGGATGCATGACCTCGGTTTCCACCCCATCTATGAGTGGGTGCACCACGCTGAAACCGCGGTCGCCGCAGCAACCGGTGGTGCGGGCGCCGTGCTCGGCTGGCTCACCAACACGTTCTTCTCCGCAGTGCTCGGCTTGATTCTAGGGTCCGTTGTGGTCGCGGTAGTCGCCGGCGTTCATGCTGCGATGTCCGGCAAAGGTGGGAAGGCTGCGGCGGCTGGCGAGGCGGGTGCGCCTAGCGAGGGAGGCGCAACTGGTGAAAATGACACAGGTGTCATGGGCTGATGTGCAGTCCCTAAGCGATGCGTAACGATGCAATAACGTTTCCTTCAAGCAGTGGATAAAGGTTGCTCGTTCGCATAGATTGGTTCACAGGTGGCGCACAGATGTTCGGCTGTGAGGCTGCCGCTGACCTAGGCGGATGCGCCTTGGAGATAAACAGCCCCGAAGCGGCGAATGACCCGCCGCGCCGGGGCTGTTTCGCATTTAAACAGTTGATGCATTCGGGCAGCTGATGCATGAGGCCGCGAGCCCCGCGTCACTTACTGCTCGTCCCGCGCTTTTCCGCGGGCTTGCTCGCGGTTGCGTTCACGCGCGAACCACCACCACAGCAACAACAGCGCAACCGCAACGATCACGATGATGTCGATCCACACATCGGACAGCGCGGCAGCCTGGGTTTGGAGCCACATCTGAGTCTCCAACGGAACCAGCTGAGGCGCGGTCACCAAACCATTCGTCGTCCAGAAAAGAACACCCACGGCGATCATCAAAACACCCGTGATCACAGACACCACATGGAACTCACGCCCGGCAACCGTGAACGTGCGGCCCCGCAACACGCCACGGCCACGGGCACCGAGCCGCTGCCACAAAAGCGCGATCACAAACAACGGAACCACCATGCCCGCGCCATACACGGCCATCATGAACCCGGACATCCACGCACTACCCGAGGTCGCAGCAAGTGTTAGGACCGAACCCAGAATAGGGCCTGCACACGCCCCAGCCAGTCCCGAAGTCAACCCCAGCAACAGGCTCTTGATGAGCCCCGTGGCCATCGACGTCCGCTCATGCACCGCATCAGAGCCCGGGATCCAACGCGCAACATCGAACCCCAGCCCGAAAATCTGCAGCACACCCAAAACAATCAGCACGATGGCCGCCACAATGATCATCGGCGTGCGGTACGCATTAAACAGCTGCGCCAGCGCACCCACACCAAGCCCCAGCGGGACCAGCACCGCGACCATGCCCACAAAAAACACGAGCGAATGCACCACCAGCCGCGCACCTGACCCCGCGACCGTCCCGAAATACGCTGGCAACAACAACGCCGAACACGGGCTCAACAACGCCAGAGTCCCACCAATGAACGCGGCAACTACGCCAATATCCATGCGTCCCCTATGCCCTCACACTCAGCGAACCACACAGCAAGCAAACCTCACAGCGAGCAAACCTTCACTGCCGGCAGGCCTTCGCAGCCGGCCGGGCTACTCAGACTCCTGCTGCTTCAGCTGCTCCTCGATTTTCAACTGCTCCTCGATGAACGCCTCAAACTGTTCCGTCGGCTGCGCGCCGCTCACGGGGCGGGTTCCAACAATGAACATCGGGGTTGAGGTCACACCAAGTTGTGCGGCACGCTGCTGATGCTGTGCCACCAGCTCCGCGATCTGCTTCGACCCCAAGTCAGCCTTGAACTTCTTAACGTCAAGCCCCAGATCCTCAGCGATCTCCACCATTTTCTCTTCTGGGAAGCTCTTCATCGGCTCCCCACCCGGATACAGCGCCTTCTGGAACTCGAGGAACTTACCTTGCTCGCCAGCGGCAGCCGCGGCACGCGCCGCCTTAACCGACTCCTCGCCGAATACGTTCGCCTCACGGAATTCAATACGCAGCTTGCCCGGCTCAACATATTTCTCCATCAGAACCGGTAACGTCTTAGTGGTCCACAACGCACAGAAACCGCACTGGAAATCGGAATACATGATCATCTGCACCGGCGCGTCCGGCTCACCCACCGCCAACGTGTCCTCAGGGTTGCGTTCCGGCAGCGACTTGATCAGCTCCAGCTGAGCCTCCTCCTCGCTGCTGCGCTCGCCCTGGTGCTTGCGCTGCTCATCGACCGCCGCGTCTTCCGCCGCATAATCCGGCGCGCCACTACCGCTGTTGCCGTTCGCGCCGCCGGAACCTCCGCGCAGGACCACCACCAACACCACAGCGATAATCGCCGCCACAATCACGATGCCGGGGAACAGATACGTACGCCACGCCGGCGCACTGTTAGTGGCAGCGGCAGGGGTGCTTCCGGCAGCGTTCTCGCTAGATTCCTGAGCGGCTTCCTGATGAGCTTCCGATGGGGTAGGGGGCTGATGCGACACGCGGGCTCCTTATGGGCTCCGTAAATGAGGTAGAGGCGTGGCCTATTTTTCCACGTATACAGAAAGGTGCAACTATTAGCCGGTAAAGCCTGAGTCGATTAAGCACGCACGATAAAGCCTCCGCATGACCAAGTTGATGCCCTAGCGTCACTGTAATCACGCGAGTGTCATAATCCATCTGCCATAATGCCTCTATGGCAAAAACAGCAACAACTGATACTGAAGCGCACGTACGCCCAGGTCAGGCATCACTCGTCAAATGGGTTTTCTGGCCCACTGCTGTGATCGTGGTCGGCTTGTCGGTCATCACCATGATCAAGCCAAAGCTCATGGAAGTAGCGTTCCAATCCATCACATCGTGGATTACATCCAACTTCGGTTGGTGGTACGTGCTCCTAGCTTTCGTTTTCGTGGTGTTCTGCGTGGCGTTGGGATTGTCCAAGAAAGGCGACATCAAACTAGGTAGGCCGGGCGATGAACCTGAGTTCTCGCTCATGTCCTGGTTCGCACTCCTCTTCGCAGCAGGCATGGGTATCGGCCTCGTCTTCTTCGGCGTCACCGAACCGATGTCCCACTTCGTTGAACCACGCCCAGGCGAAGACGTCTCCGGCGTCATCAGCGACTCCACCGAACACGGCGGGGAAGTAGCAACCACCACCGCGAACCGAGCGCAATCCGCGATGGCAACCACGTTCCTTCACTGGGGCTTCCAGCCGTGGGCCATCTACGTCATCGTGGGCCTCTCGCTCGCGCTAGCGATCCACCGCCGCGGCCGCCCACTGTCCGTACGTTGGGGTCTGGAGCCGCTCTTCGGCGAAAAGCGCGTCAAGGGTGCGTTCGGTAACGTCATCGACGTCATCGCACTCGTCGGTACCGTCTTCGGTGTCTCCACTTCCCTCGGTTTGGGTGTCAACCAGATCACCGCAGGTATGGCCCACATGGGGTGGGTCGATGAATCCAACCCGTGGATCAAATACGTCCTGATCGCCGTGGTCACCGCCTGCGTCCTCTGGTCCGTACTCACCGGTGTTTCCAAGGGCATGAAATGGCTGTCGAACACCAACCTTGTGCTCGCCGGCGGGCTGCTTCTGTTCTTGCTGATTGTCGGGCCAACCCAGTTCCTGCTCAAAGAGTTCGTCCAGTCCATCGGCTACTACCTGCAGAACTACCTCGGCCTCTCCATGAACACCTCCGCCTTCCAGGGCGACTCCGGTGAAGCATGGCAGGCCGGCTGGTCCACGTTCTACTGGGGCTGGTGGATCGCCTGGTCACCATTCGTGGGTGTCTTCATCGCACGCATCTCCCGCGGCCGCACCGTCCGCGAGTTCATCCTCGGCGTCATGGGTGTCCCAGCGACCATCACCTTCCTGTGGTTTGCGATCCTGGGCGGTAATGCGATCTACCGCGAAATTCACAAGACCCCAGGCTACGAATCGATCATCGGCCCAGACGGGGCCGTCGATTCGAACGCGGCACTGTTCCAGATGCTCGCGCAAATCCCAGGCTCCGCAATGTTGATTGTGGGCGCAATGTTGCTCTCCGCGATCTTCTTCATCACATCCTCGGACTCCGGTTCGCTCGTGATGTCGATGCTCGCAACCGGCGGCGACACCGAACCGCGTTCCTGGATCCGTGCGTTCTTCGCAGTCGCAACCTCCGTGCTCGCAGCAGCCCTGCTGATGGCGGGCGGACTCGAAGCGCTCCAGGCCGCCTCGATCTCCGTGGCGCTACCGTTCTCGTTCGTCATGGTGCTACTAGCGATCGCTACCTGGAAATACCTCGGCGATAACGTGCGGCGCAACGAGAAACTGCGGCGTGAAGCGTTCATCGAAGAAATCGGTGAGGCATACGGCCTCGAAAGCGAAGAAACCGGATCCGTCACCAAGAAATCAGATACGTGGTGGCGCGGCCTACGGAAATAGCTACAACACAGCACTAGCTTCATAACAGTTCCGATGAAGCTGTATCTACAGTTCACATCAACAGCCCGCGTGGGGAAGGCCTGGCCTTCCCCACGCAGGCTTTAAACGGCCACGTAAAAAACACAGCCAACAGCAGGCTATGAACCGCTTTCCGGTAGGCTATTGTGCACTTGAATGCCCCGCGCATCGTAATGTTCCGCTCAGCACAATGCTTGCTCTGCATTGAGCGCAAGCATCCCGTGAACGCGCGCTCGCGCCAATAGGCACAACACCGGCGCCCGCGCCCGCCGCGTCACGGACCACACTGAAAGGCCACAGCCATCAGACGCCCCGCACTGCTCCAGCGAGTCAAAGACGCCCGAGCCCAGCAACACAAGCAAGCTCAGCAGCACAACCGAGCCCGGCACACCCGGGTGCACGCCCGCACCCAGACCGGCCGCCGTATCGGCGTGCTCGCGCGCATCACTGCCGTCATCGCTGCAGCAACGCTCACGCTCACCGCGTGCGGCGCCGGCGGCAGCAAGAGCGAGGGCGGGAATAAGGACGCGGTCACCGTCGGCCTCACAGCCGCACCAGCGAACCTCGACTTCACCACCACATCGGGCGCTGCCATCCCGCAAGCGCTCATGACCAACGTGTATGAAGGGCTCGTGACCGTCAACCAAGAAGGCGAACTGGAACCACTGCTCGCCGAATCCTGGGACATCTCCAAAGACCGCACCGAATACACGTTCCACTTGCGCGAAGGCGTGAGGTTCTCCAACGGCACGGAATTCAACGCCGAAACCGCCAAGTTCTCGATCGAACGCGTCAAAAGCAAAGCGTGGAAGAACGGCCTCAAAGCCGGCATGGACGTCGTTAAAAAAGTTGAGGCCATCGACAAGAAAACCCTCAAAGTAACCCTCAAGCAGCCGTCCCAAGCATGGCTGTGGGACATGGCCACCCTCATCGGTGCGCAATTCGCGCCCGACGCGGTCGACAAACTCGCAACCGAACCCGTGGGCACCGGCCCGTTCACCGTCACCAAATGGGACAACGGCCGCACCCTGACCCTCGAAGCACGCGATGACTATTGGGGTGAGAAACCGGCATCCAAGAAAATCACGCTCCGCTATTTCGCAGACGCAACCACGGCAGCCAACGCACTCAAAACCGGCTCCGTGGACGCGATCCCGGCCTTCCAAGCCCCGGAACTCATTCCAAGCTACGAAAAGAACCCCAAATTCACGGTTCAACGCGGCACCACAACCGGCAAAGTCATGCTCGCGATGAACAACAAGAAACCGCCCTTCAACAAGCTGGCCGCACGCAAAGCGATCATGTACGGCATCGACCGTAAAGCCGTCATCGAATCCGCGTGGGGCGGCTACGGCGACCTGCTCGGCGCACCCGTGGTCCCAACCGACCCGTACTTCGAAGACCTCAGCGGCGAATACCCCTACGATCCAGATAAAGCCGCCAAACTCGTCGAGGAAGCCGGCATCAAGGGTGAAACTGTGACCATCGCAACGCCATCGCTGCCGTATGCGACCGCTTCCGCGCAGGTCATCGTCTCTGACCTGAAAAAGATCGGCCTCAACGCCAAAATCGAACAACAAGAGTTCCCGGCCGTGTGGCTCGATAAGACCTACACCAAAGGCAACTACACGCTCTCAGTGATCGCCCACGTCGAACCTAAAGACCTGTTGAACCTGGTTCGCGGGGACTACTACTTCGGCTACGACGATTCCCGTATCGCGGAGCTACGCGCCTCCGCGGACGCTGGCGACGATAAAGAATACGTGCGCGATATGAAGAAACTCGTGCGCAAAGCCTTCGTCGAAGACGCCGCCGCCAACACGCTCTTCCTCATGGCCGGCATCACCGTCATGGCTGAAGACATCGAAGGCATGCCAAAGAACACGCCAACCACCGCACTCGATCTCACCAAGGTCCGCCACCGCTAATGCGCAAGCCAGACATGTGTGAGGGCGGCCGGTGATTCGCAGCCTCAGCCAGCTAGCGTTGCGGATGATCACAACGCTGCTCGTTGCCTCCATGATCCTCTTCGTCTTGTTGAGGGTCATGCCAGGCGACCCCGCACAGGTCGCGCTCGGGATGCAGGCCTCACCCGAAGACGTCGCGGCACTGCGCGCCGAGTACGGGCTCGACCGGCCGCTGGCTGTCCAATACCTCGACTGGATCGGCTCCTTCCTCACCGGCAACGCCGGGGAATCCGCGATCACAGGCCAAAACATGACCCCCATCATCGCCGACCGTTTCGCCGTCACAATGTGGCTCGTGGTCCCTTCGGTGGCACTCAGCCTGCTTGCCGCCGTGCTATTCGGCGTGTGGTCGGCCCGCCGCGCCGGAAAGTTCGACGCGGTGCTCATCTCGCTCATGACCCAGGGCTTCATGGCGGTGCCCGCGTTCCTCGCGGGCCTGCTGCTCGTGATGCTGTTCTCGGTCAGTCTCGGCTGGCTGCCGGCCTCCGGCTGGGTGGCCCCCAACGAAGGCTTCGGCACGTTCCTGTCCCACCTCGTGTTGCCGGTCATCGCGCTCTCGCTTGTGCAGACCGCGGTCCTGACCCGCTACGTGCGCACCTCGATGGCCACCGTGTTGCGCAAAGACTACATCCGCTCCGCCCGCGCCCGTGGGCTGAGTAAATCCGCGGCCATTCGCCGCCACGGCCTACGCAACGCAGCCATCCCGGTGCTGACGGTAGCGGGACTGCAACTTGCAGCGGCCGTTGTTGGCGCCGTCGTGATCGAGCGGGTCTTCGACATCCCCGGCCTCGGTGCGCAACTGATCACCAGCGTTGAACACCGCGATATGGTGACCATCCAAGCCATCGTGATGCTGCTGGTGACCGTGACCGTGGTGATCAACGCGCTCGTCGATGCGCTCTTAGTGGCCGTGGATCCGCGGCTTCGCGTCAAGGCGGTGGCATGATGCGCAGACTCCCCGTGACACTGTGGGCCGGTAGCATCCTGATTGCGATGGTCGTGTTGCTTGCGCTGTGGTCCTGGCTCATCGGTGCCCCATACGACCCGGTCGCCGCAGACGCGAGCGCGCGGCTGCAAGGCTCCAGCCTCGAACACCTCATGGGTACTGACCGTTTTGGACGCGACGTGTTCTCGATCATCCTGGGCGGGGCGCAAGTCGCTTTGTCTGTGGGTGTGGTCGCGGCGTTGATCGCGTTGCTGGTCGGAACCCCGCTCGGGATGTGGGCGGCGATCCGCCGCGGCTGGGTCCAGGGGGCGGTGACTCGCTCATCCGATGTGATCCAGGCGTTCCCGTCGCTACTGTTGGCGATCGTGTTCTCGGCTGTTTTCGGGGCCTCCCCGATGGTGGCCGCAGTGGCGATCGGCATTGGCGCGATTCCGGGATTCGTGAGGATGGTGCGCGCCGTCACCGCGCGTATTCTGCGAGAGGAATACATTACTGCTGCGCGTTCGGCGGGCAGGAACTGGTTCAGCATCGCGTGGCGGCACGTGCTCCCCAACCTTGCAGGACTACTGCTGGTTGAGATCGCGGTGACCTTCTCCATCGCGATCCTCGCTGAATCCGCACTCAGCTACCTCGGGCTCGGCACGCCTGCCCCCGAACCGTCCTGGGGCCGCATGCTGTACGAACACCAAGTGTTCATCGAAGTAGCGCCCATGACACTCGTGTGGCCGGGGCTCGCGATCGCGATCAGCGTGCTCGGCCTCAACCTGTTCTCCGAAGGTCTACGCGACGCGCTACATAGCCGCCGCTCCTGATTTTGTTAACCGCATGTTTCCCGTATTTCCTCATGTGTGTGCCTATTTATAGAAAACTAGGCAATGAAAACTCCGTGGTCTAAACTTCAACTAGAAATAGCCTGAGAGCCTAGTCACACCAAAAGGAACTGACGACGTGACGCCACGCGAGAACACGCCACCAGAAGACAACGCATCCGTCAATAACGCGAACCAGCCGCAGGGCGGACACCTCCCACCGCCGCCGACGCCTGAAAACGGTGCCGACCAAACGCAGGCACTGCCGCAGAACGGTTTCGATCAGACGCAGGCACTGCCGCAGAACAATATCGACCGGACGCAGGCGCTGCCGATGCAGGGCGATGCGACCACCGTGTTCCCTTCGACCCCGTACGAAGACAACGTCGAAGCGCACAGTCAGCAACCCTACGGTCAGCAGAACCAGTACCAGCAGGGTTATGGGCAGAGCGGCTATGGCCAACAGGGCCAGTATCAGCAGGCCTATGGCCAAGGCGGATATGGCCAGGATGGCTATGGCCAGCCAGGCCAGTACGCACAGCAGGGCCAGTACGTCCAGCAGGGCTACTACGGTGCCGCCGGCTACGGACAGAACGGTCCAGGGCAGGGTGGCCCGAGCTACGGCGGGCCGGGTTATGGCGGCCCAGGCTATTACGGCGGGTCAGGTGATGAGAGGGATAACGGCAAGAAGAAGAGCCTCACGTGGCTGTGGTGGCTCATTGGTCTTCTTGTTGTGCTGGTTGCCGCGGGGCTCGTGTACATGTTCGTGTGGGGCCCGTGGGGCGCTAGAAGCAACAGCGGCGGCAACAAGCCGGCCCCAGGTGTTTCTGAAACCGTGACGATCACGGATGACCCGAACAACCCGAACCCGAATAATCCAGGTTCAGGGGGCGGTGACAACCCTGCTCCAGGTGGTGGCGGAGACAACCCTGGTCACGGCGGGGATGATTTCTTCACGGAAGATCCGTTCGGTAACTCGGGTGGCAACTCCGGTGGAGACACTGGCGGCAACTCGGGCGGAGATTCGAATCCGTTCGGCGGCAACACTAGCGCTCCGTCGAGCGACCCGTTCGGCTCTTCTGATGGTCCGGGCAGCGGTCTGCCGGAGATGCCATCCATGCCGGAGATGCCGTCCATCCCAACAGACTTCGACTTCGACCTCGACAACTAGCCCTTCAACCCCTTTGCCACGGCACGGCTCACACCTGGAAGGTAGCGCCATGACCTCAGGAAACTCGATGCCTCCGGGCCCACAACAGCCCGGCCAGGCAGACGGTCAACAGCCCTACGGCCAGCCGGAGCAGTATGGTCAACCAGGTTATGGTCAGCAGGGTCAATATGGCGCGCCACAGCAAGGTGGCCCACAATTCGGTGCGCCACAGCAGGGCGGCCCACATCAAGGTGGGCCGCAATATCCGGGCCTGGGCGGGCCGGGGTATTACGGCAACCCTGGCGATGAGAACGGCGGCGGTCCTAAGAAGAACCGTGCGTGGCTGTGGTGGCTCATCGGTGTCCTGGTGGTCGCGTTGATCGCGGGGCTTGTCTACATGTTTGTGTGGGGTCCGTGGAGCAAACGCGAAAGCAATACCCTCGACGTTGACCGTCCAACCGCACCAACTGAGGCGATGTCAACCATTCCTGCACCGCTATCTGTGCCAGGTGGATCTACCGGCCCTAACTCGACTGACGACCCATTCGGACCAAAATCAACGTCCCCAAGTGACATCAACCTGCCTTCCTTTGACCCAAGCCACACCCCGTCGATCGGCGCTCCACCACCTAACGCGGGCTCTATAGACCCAAACACCGGAGCTACCCTCCAGTCCTTCAAGGACATTCCTCCCTTCTGCGAGTGGCAGTTCGGAAAGTCCTCATGGCGGGCAACTGACGACGGTATGACCTACCAAGGGTCGAACAGCGGCGAGGGGTTCACTGACGTCACCTGCGGCCTGTCTCTGATCACCCTGAACAGCAGCAACCAGTCACCAGACGTTGAGAAGCTCATGGACGCCATGATCTATGGAAAACAGGGCAAGGGGAGCATCGAAAGCAACGAGCTTGGCAACTTCTTGCCAAACAACAAGCCGTTGCGCATCGACTACGAGATCAACCAAAACAACGTCAAGATCGAGGTATCGGCGAAATAACCCGCCATCACCACTCACTTCGCTCACACTCAACGGAGGCCGCGGCATCGACATCGGTCCGCGGCCTCCGCTCACCAGATCCCTGCAGCTAAGTCCCGTACAGTTAGACTCACCATTATGTCAGCCGCATTACCTCAAGACCCCATCGCCGCAGCCCAAGCCAACTGGGAGAAAGCCGGGTGGGGCGAGGTCGCAGAACCCGTCGCGACCGTCACCAGCATCGTTCGCGCCAACCAGATCCTCACCGGCCGCGCCGAAGCGTTGCTTCGGCCGTTCGATCTCACGTTCGCCCGCTACGAGATGCTCATGGTGCTCCGGTTCGCGCGCCGACCCATGGCGATGTCGAAAGCCTCCCGCGTTCTGCAGGTTCACCCCACATCGGTCACCGCGGCCTCGGAACGGCTTGAACGCGACGGCCTCATCACTAAAACCCCGAGCCAGGATGACGCCCGCACCGTCTTGCTGGCCATCACCGAAGCCGGCCGGGAACTCAGCGAGGAAACCACCCAGATCCTCAACCGTGAACTCTTCGCACAAACCGGTTTCACCCAACGCGAGATCGCTACGCTGAACCGCATCTTGCGCAAGTTCCGGCAGAAGAACGGCGACTTCGCGGAACCTCTCGGCTAAAGTCACACCCCGGGCCTTAGCGTGTGAGTGCGTTAGATTGGTGTCATGTCCAGTACCCCGCCCAGTAGCCGCTCCGATAGGTCGCAGAAAAAGATCGGTCGCAGCCCAGTGACCCCGCCAGCGCATCAGAGCGCGATCGCTCGGCGAGTGTTCCCGACCGGTAAAGAGCCTGATCCTCGTTTCACGCTCGCGAACGAGCGGACGTTCCTCGCATGGATCCGCACGTCCTTGGCTTTCGTAGCCGGCGGTGTCGCGCTGGAAGCCTTTGAGGTCGGCAACTGGGACCCGGTGCTACGTAAATCTGTTGCGATCGCCGTGATCGCGATGGGCCTGCTGATCGGTCTAGGGGCCGCATTCCGTTGGTTGCGTGTTGAACGCGCGATGCGTCACGACCATCCGCTGCCTGTCCCGTTGATCATCCCAATCCTTGCGTTGATCGCGGCCGCTGGCTCAGGTGCCGCCGTCGGGTTGGTGCTGACGAACTGATGCCTGAACGCCGAAGCAACGGGCGTCGGGAGACCCGGGTCCGTCTCAGCACTGGGTGGCACACCGTCAAGGAAACGGGCGTGACCATCAGCCGTGCGGTGCGCAAACGCATCCCGATCAAGGCTCCAGAGCCGCTTCCAGAGCCAGTCGATGTGGGGCTTCAGCCGGAGCGGACATCGTTGGCGTGGTCCCGTACGGGGCTCGCCGCGGTCGTCGCCGGGTTCATGGGTGTGCGCTGGTACGGGCACATGGGCCCGCTATTGCTGCTGGGGACCGCGCTGACGTTTGTTGGCGCCATGTGGGTTTCCACAACCCAACGCGGCCGCCTGCGCCGCATGGCGGAATCTTTCGAAGAGCGTCAACCGCCACCGCTGGGGCCGGTGGTGTGGATGACGGTCATGGTTGTAGCGATCGCGGTCATCGCGATCATCGTGGTGTTGCGGGTATAGAGGGGGCAGTGCGTGCCGCCGACGCGCGCGTAGCGCGGGTATGCATGCCGCCATGCGCGTAGCGGCCGGTTCAGCTCGCGTAGCGGTTGCGCACAAAGACGCGTAGCTGCTCGGCGAGGGAGGCGAGCTTTTCGTGCCCATAGTGGTCCGCTCGCCACGCCGCGTGCAGGGTCACGGTGAGCTCATGACCCCTGTTGGTTATGCGCAACGGAACGAGGTCGAAGCTCGGGTCTTCGGTCACCACAGCGACCCCCTCCGTCGCGACGAGCGCTTGGGCTACGCGGCCTGAGTTGGTTTCGATGATGTCAGGTTGTGAGAGTCCAGCGGTTTCGCATGCGCCATCGAATACGCGACGGGCTTTGAATGCCCGCGATGGAATGTGGATGGTGTGCTGGGCGAGCTCCTCGAGCGTAACACTGCGGCGCTCAGCCCAAGGATGCTGCGCGGAAACATATGCCCACACCGGCATCTTTTGGAGCTGGACGTGGGGGATATGAGCTGATGGAGCGGAAGGCATCACTGCTAGATCGGACGTAGCGATCGTGTCCTGCAAGCTCGCATCCAAGGACGCCTCCACAATGTTTGGTTGCCATTCGGACTGATCCAGCGTAGCCACGAACGGAATCACGACATCGATGAGCGTGGTACCGGGTGCCGCGATCGTCACTTCACGCATGCTGCCGTGGGCGAGTAGTTCCGCAAAGTCCAGGGTGTGCTGGAACTTGGTCAGGAGCTTCTTGGCGGCAGGGAGGAAATCGCGGCCAGCTTTGGTAGGCGTGAGTCCGGATGGAACGCGATCAAACAGCACAAGCCCGACGTCGCGGCTGAGCTTCTGAAGCTGTCGCGTCACTGCCGGCTGTGTGATGCCGAGGTCTCGAGCCGCGGAGGAGACGGAACCGGCTTCAGAGACCGCTACGAAGGCTTTCAGATGCTCGATGTCCATAATTCCCAGTCTATGCGCATTCGTTATAGGGGTTATGCCGATAACTGATTAGACAGTCATAATGATTTCGGAACAGAATGTGATGTACGCAACTTTCTGCGATCCGTTTTCACCGGGAGGTTCACACCACAATGCACGCGGACAGCACCAACGCCAGCACGCCGAGCGCTCCACTCGAGCAAAGCCGCCACCTCGCAACTGACCTCCCGGGCCCTAAGGCCCAGGCGCTAGCTGAACGACAGCGCGCATCGGTATCCGCCGGTGTCGGCGGGACCATGGCAACCTACGCTGTCCGCGCCGACCGCGGTATCATCGAAGACGTCGACGGCAACCGCCTCATCGACCTCGGCTCCGGCATCGCTGTGACCACCGTGGGTGCATCTAACCCTAAGGTCGTGGCCGCGGTCCAGGAAGCGGTCGCGAACTTCACCCACACGTGCTTCATGGTGACCCCATACGAGGCGTATGTTGAGGTTGCTGAAAAGCTCAACCAGCTCGCCCCGATCTCTGGCCCAACCCGCACCGTATTGCTGAACTCGGGTGCAGAAGCCGTTGAGAACGCCGTCAAGATCGCCCGCTCCGCTACGGGCAAGACCGCCGTCGTCGCATTCGATCACGCCTACCACGGCCGCACCACGCTCACAATGGCGTTGACCGCGAAAGCCAACCCCTACAAGAAGGCGTTCGGTCCGTTCGCGCCAGAGATCTACCGCGTGGCTGGCTCCTACCCGCTGCGCGACGGCCTGAGCGGCGAGGAAGCCGCCGTCCGGGCGATCAAACAGATCGAAGTCCAGGTAGGCGCCCAGGACCTCGCCGCGATCATCATGGAACCAATCCAAGGCGAAGGCGGGTTCATCACCCCAGCACCAGGGTTCCTCCCAGCGATCGTCGAATGGTGCAAAGCCAATGACGTCCTGTTCATCGCAGACGAAGTCCAGACCGGCTTCGCCCGCACCGGCTCGATGTTCGCTTGCGAACACGAAGGCATCGAACCGGACCTCATCACGACTGCGAAGGGCATCGCAGGCGGCATGCCGCTCTCCGCGGTGACCGGCCGCGCCGAGATCATGGACGCCGTCCACACCGGCGGGCTCGGTGGAACCTACGGCGGCAACCCAGTCGCATGCGCGGCGGCACTCGCCTCGATCAGGGTCATGGAAGAAGAAAAGCTCGCCGAACGCGCGCAAGAAATCGACCACATCATCACCGATAAGTTCAGTGCCGCACAGGAAAAGGACAATCGCATCGCGGAGGTGCGTGGCCGCGGTGCGATGAAGGCCATCGAATTCGTGGACCCAGCCACCGGCGAACCGGATGCCGCACTCACCGGCGCCATCGCCAACGCCGCCCGCGCACAGGGTGTTGTAACCCTGACCTGCGGAACCTACGGCAACGTCATCCGCCTGCTGCCGCCGCTAACCATCAGCGACGAACTGCTCACCGAAGGCATCGACATCATCCTCGAAGCCCTCGCGCAGAACTAACGGCGCAGTGTTGAGCTAACGACGCAGCCACCAAGCTAGCGCCGCGGGCATCACTACAGAACTCAAACGAAACATCCTCTATCGAGAATCCATACCTATAGGAAGCGATAACAATGACGAACGCTCAGAACCCAACCATCGACCGCGATGTGGTGGTCATCGGTGCAGGGCCAGCAGGACTCATGGCCGCATACACCCTTAAGAAGGCCGGCAAGTCGGTCGCCGTGCTGGAAGCACGCGAACGCGTGGGCGGGCGCACCTGGAACGGTAAGGTCGCCGGAACGGACGGTAAGGAACACTTCATCGAGATCGGTGGGCAGTGGATCTCCCCAGACCAGACGCGGCTGACTGAGCTGGTTGAGGAGCTCGGTCTGAACACGTTCCCGCGCTACCGCGAAGGCACCTCGATCTATGTGGATCCGGAGGGTAACCGCCACGAATACACAGGCGACCGCCTGCCGGTCAAGGAGTCCACGAATAAGGAGATGGATAAGCTCATCGACCTTATGAACTCGGTCGCTGAGGAAGCCGGGGCAACCGAGCCGTGGGCAGCCGAACGCGCAGCCGAGCTGGATTCGATCTCCTTCAAGGACTTCCTCGCTCAACACACCGACGATCAAGAGGCGATCGACAACGTCTCGATCTACGTGGCGTCCGGCATGCTGACTAAGCCAGCCCACACGTTCTCCGCGTTGCAGGCCGCTCTCATGGCCGCATCGGCGGGTTCTTTCTCCAACCTCGTGGATGAGGACTTCATCCTGGATAAGCGCGTTGAAGGCGGTATGCAGTCGGTATCGCTCACGCTCGCTGAGCACCTGGGGGAGGACGTGTTCCTCGGCAGCCCGGTGCGTGAACTCGAATGGGCCACCCCAGACCCATCGACCGCCGATGAGCTCAACAAGATTGCCGCCGATGTGCGCAACGGCGTTGAAAACGGTGTGCTCGGCCCGGTGACCGCGGTCTCCGATAAGGTCACCGTCAACGCGAAAGCCGCAGTACTCGCGGTACCGCCGAACCTGTACAACCGCATCCAGTTCGTTCCGCCGCTGCCACGCGAACAGCAGGTAGCCCACCAGCACATCTCGATGGGCCTGGTCATCAAGGTTCACGCGGTCTACGAGACCCCGTTCTGGCGTGAAGAAGGCCTCTCCGGTACCGGCTTCGGCGGCGGCCGCCTGGTTCAGGAGGTCTACGACAACACCAACTACGGCAAGAACTTCGCCGGCGGAACCAGCGGGGAAGAAGACATGAACGGAACCCTCGTCGGTTTCGTCTCCGACGTCTATGCCGAAGAGATGTGGGCGCTGCCTGCAGAGGAACGCAAGCAGCGGATCCTGTCTGCGATGGCTGACTACCTTGGCCCGAAGACCATGGAACCGATCGCGTTCTACCTCTCCGACATGGCGGCAGAGGAATGGACCCGCGGCGCATACGCAACCAGCTATGACCTCGGCGGCCTGAGCCGTTGGGGCCACCTCCAGAACCAGCCGACCGGGCCGATCTTCTACGCGTGCTCCGACATCGCGGCGGAGGGTTATCAGCACGTCGACGGTGCCGTGCGTATGGGTGAAGCCGCTGCACGTGCCATCCTGGAAGCACGTTAACGTTCACACCCACCCCGAAACAGGGGTGCTGAAGGTGAGGAGGACACCGTGCCAGTTCCATCCCGTCGAATCCTTGTAGGTTACGTCGCGACCGCGGCGGGCCGTGACGCCCTGAATCTGGGCATCGCGCTCGCCGCGGGACGCGATGCGGAGCTTCACGTGACCATGGTCGCCCCGGAAGCGGAGCCGTACGCTGCCGCTGTGTCTCAGGGTGCCGGTTATGAGCGTGTTTTGCGCCGTCAGCTGCAGAGCTGGCTCGATGAGGCGCTCGCTTCGGTCCCGGAAGGTGTTCGCGCGGTGGGGCACGTGGTGTCCTCCTCATCGGACGCTGAAGGCTTGTTGTCTCAGGCGCGCGCGGTGGATGCGGAGGCGATCGTGATCGGTGCCCGTGCCGGCGGTGTGCTGGGGCGGTATCGGATCGGTTCGGTTGCCCAGGCGTTGCTGCACAGTTCGCATGTACCGGTGGTCCTGGCGCCTCGCGGCTATTCAGGGCATGGCCCGCTAAGCCGTATCACCGCGCTGTTCGGCGACCGGCCGGGCGGTATGCAGGTGATCGCTGAAACGCTTGCGGCCGCTGAAGCGACCGAGACCCGGGTGCGGTTGGTGACGTTCGCGCAAGCCTCTGAGACGGGTAAGTCCTCGGCGGCCCACACGGGTGTTCCGGGTGCCGAGACGATGAAGGCTTTCGTTTTGGAGCAGCTGGATCGGCTAGGTAGTGGCGAGCACGGTGAGCGTGCTCGCGCAATGATTAGCTCCGGCCAGGCGACCACCGAGGTGGTGGCTGGCAAGGAGATCGAGAAATCGGTGCGGCGCCTTGATTGGGAACCGGACGAGGTTGTGGTTGTGGGATCTTCACGTTTGGCCCCTGCTGGGCGTGCGTTCTTGGGCTCCCACGCGGCACGTGTTCTGCGTGCAATCTCTGTTCCCATGGTGGTGGTTCCTGCACCGCGGTGATTCGGTCGCGGCCACGGTCACGTGAGCCCGCGGTTTTGATGGAAGGGGATGGTTTCGCTTGGCCACCTCAACGGAAAAACTTTCGAGGAGTGAAAGCTTCTCTGGCAAGGGGCTTGCGGCCGGTAAGGTCGGTGTGCTCGGTGCTGTGGTGATCGGTGTTTCGTGCATCGCGCCGGCCTATACCCTCACGTCTGGCTTGGGGCCTACGATCTCCGAGGTGGGCACGCACGTTCCCGCGATCTTGCTGCTGGGTTTCATCCCGATGCTGTTGGTCGCTTTCGGGTACAAGGAGCTCAACAACAAGGTCCCTGACTCGGGGACGTCCTTCACATGGGCAACCAAGGCGTTCAACCCGTGGATCGGGTGGATGGGCGGCTGGGGTCTGATCGCTGCGACCGTGATCGTGTTGTCTAACCTCGCGGCAGTTGCGGTGGACTTCTTCTATCTGATGCTTGCGCAACTGTTCAGCAACCCTGAGATCGCGGAGCTGACACGTAACCTGTGGGTCAACATACCCACAACGATCGTGCTGATCTCGTTGGCCGCGTGGATCTCCTATGTGGGCGTCGAGGCGACCAAGACCGTCCAATACGTTCTGGTTTTGGTCCAGATCATCGTGCTGGGTGGCTTCGTTTTCATGGCGTTCCGCGGAGTTAACGAAGGCACTGCGTTCGATGCGACCCCGGTGAGCCTGGACTGGTTCAACCCGCTTTCGGCGGGGGACTTCTCGGTGATCGCGGCTGGTGTTTCGCTGTCGATCTTCATGTTCTGGGGCTGGGATACAACCCTGACCATGAACGAGGAGACGAAAGACCCGAAGACCACCTCGGCTCGCGCATCCCTCATCGTGATGCTTGTGATCATGACGGTCTACATCGGTGTTGCACTCGCTGTGGTTGCGTGGGCAGGCACGGGGGACGAGGGCTTGGGTGCCGGTAACCCTGATAATCAGGAATCGATATTCGCAGCGCTTGCTGGCCCGGTGATGGGCCCATTCGCGCTCGCGATGGCGGTGGGCATCATGGCTTCGTCTTTCGCATCCCTGCAGTCGACGATGGTCTCGCCATCCCGCACCCTACTTGCGATGGGCTACTACGGGGCGTTGCCGCCGAGCTTCGCGAAGATCTCGCCGAAATACCGGACGCCGTCCGTTGCCACGGTTTTTTCCGCGGCCGCCGCCGGAACCTTCTACATCGTGACCCGCCTGCTGAGCGAAAACGCGCTGTGGGACACGATCACCGCGCTTGGGCTCATGGTGTGTTTCTACTACGGGATCACCGCGCTCGCCGCCGTCTGGTATCTGCGCCGCGAGCTCTTTGAGAGCACCAAGACCATCTTCACCCGGCTCATCTTCCCGCTGCTGGGCGGGATCATGCTGCTGATCATGTTCTTCAAGACCGCCTACGATTCGCTCGACCCAGGCTACGGCTCCGGCTCCTCGCTGGGTGGCATCGGGATGGTATTCATCCTCGGAATGGGCGTCCTTGTGATCGGGGTCACTATTATGGTGATTACAGCGATCAAGAACCCAGCGTTCTTCCGCGGTGAAACTCTGCCTAGGGTGGACTCCACGACCGACACCTACATGGGGGATGTGGTCGGCGAGGCCCTCGAACGAGGCGAGGCACGCACCGTTGGGGACACTGGCGAGAAGATCGTTGCCGAAACTAACACCGCCGTAAAGGATGAGGACCGCCCGTGACCAACCAGTCCGCCGCATATGTGATGCCACCGGAGTGGGAACGCCACGAACGTACGTGGATGTCTTTCCCAACCCCGAATGACACATTCGGCGCGCGTGGCTCAGAATCGCTTGAGCGTGCACGGGACGCGTGGGCGCAGGTCGCGCTCGCGGTGGCTCGCTACGAGCCGGTTGTCATGGTCATGGACCCGGAAGATGAGGCCGAAGCGCGTGCCCGCTTGGGTGAGAACGTCGAGTATTTCGCGGCCCCGCTGGATGATGCGTGGATGCGGGATTCCGGCCCCACATTCGTGCGCAACGCAGACGGCGAGCTCGCGGCAGTCAACTGGGTTTTCAACGGTTGGGGTGCCCAGGACTGGGCGGCGTGGGAGCACGATGCGCTACTCGCCTCCCGCGTTGCCGCGCATGCCGGTGTGCCGCGTGTGGATTCGCAACTGGTCAACGAGGGCGGCGGGATCCACATCGACGGCAAGGGCACGGTCCTGCTGACCGAATCCGTGCAGATGGACCCGGGCCGCAACCCCGGTGTGGACCGCGAGGCAATCGAGCGCGAGATCCACAGCAAACTCGGCACGACCCATGCCGTGTGGGTGCCGTATGGCCTGACCCGCGATAACGGACAGTTCGGAACCCGCGGCCACATCGACATCGTCGCGTGCTTCACCCCGGCCGGCGACGTCCTGTTACACATGCAAAACAACCCCGAACACCCGGACTACGAGGTTTCCCGCACCATCAGGAGCGTGCTCGAGTCCGCAACCAATGCCGCCGGCGAGCCGCTACGGATCATCGAGGTCCCGGCCCCGCAGGTGCTGACCGATGAGGAAGGCTGGGTCGATTACTCCTACATCAACCACTACGTCGGCAACGACTGCGTGATCCTGTGCGGATTCAACGACCCGAACGACCAAGCGGCCGTGGAAATCATGCAGCAAGCCTATCCGGGCCGCACGGTTGAGCTCGTCGATGCCCGCGAGATCTTCGCGTGCGGCGGCGGAATCCACTGCATCACCCAACAACAGCCGGCGGTTGAGGCATGATCAAGGTTTTTGATGCCGGCGACGCTGCTGAGGACATCATTGTTGAGGCGAGCATCGCCGAGCTGCGCACTGCGCTGGAAGAAGGCCGGGTGACCGCGGTTGAGTTGGTGCGCGCGTATCTGGACCGCATCGACGCCTACGATGGCGAGCTCAACTCGGTGATCGTGCACAACCCGGACGCGTTAGCTGAGGCCGAGGCCTCGGATGCCCGCAGGCGCGCCGGTGTGCCCGCCTCGCCGCTGGACGGGATCCCGTACACCGCGAAAGAGTCCTATATGGTGCGCGGACTCACGGTTTCCGCGGGCTCGCCCGCGTTCAAGGACCTCGTGGCGCAGGAGGATGCGTTCACGATCGAACGGTTGCGTTCCGCCGGCGCGATCTGCCTGGGCCTGACTACGATGCCACCCATGGCTAACGGCGGAATGCAACGCGGCCTGCACGGCCGCGCCGAATCCCCGTATAACCGCGCCTACCTCACAAGCGCATTCGCGTCCGGTTCCTCGAACGGCTCGGGTACCGCGACCGCCGCGAGCTTCGCGGCCTTCGGGCTGGGGGAGGAGACATGGTCTTCGGGCCGCGCCCCGGCATCCTGCAACGCCTTGTGCGCCTATACGCCCTCCCGCGGAGTGATTTCGATGCGCGGGAACTGGCCGCTGGTGCCCACGATGGACGTGTGCGTACCCCATACGCGGTCGATGGCGGACATGCTCGAGGTCCTCAATGTGATCGTCGCCGACGATCACACGCACGCAGGCGATTTCTGGCGCGAACAACCCTGGGTTGAGATCCCGAAAGCCTCCGAAGTGCGGCCCGCCGACTATCGCGAGCTGGCTCAACAGCGCCCGCTGGCTGGCATGCGCATCGGCGTCCCGGGCATGTACATCAACCAAGACGAACACGCAGGAACCGGCGGGGACCGCACGGCGGACACTGGCGTGGGTGGCCCGATGGGGCAGAAAATCCACACCCACCCCGACGTCATTGCGCTATGGGAGAAAGCCCGTATCGTTCTTGAGCAGGCGGGCGCTAGCGTGGAGATTGTGGACTTCCCCGTAGTCAGCAATTATGAAGGTGACCGCCCCGAAGCTCACACGATTTCAAGCCGCGGGCTGGTCAGCTCCGAGTACCTCACTGACGAGGTCGGATACCTCGCAGCGTGGTCCTGGGAGCGCTTCCTGCGCGCCAACGCTGAGGCCACTGAAGCCGGCAATGACAACACCGCCCCGCGCCCGGCAACGCTGGCTGACGTTGACGGGGCAGAGATTTTCCCGCACCCGGACGGCGCGCTCGAAGACCGCTATGTGGGCTTCGATGACGACATCGCTACCTACCCGGACATGATCCGGGAACGCGGCTTCTGTGAACTCGCCGAGATCCCAGGCATCGGGGAGGGGATCGCGGGAATGAACCGGATCCGCGAGATCGACTTCGACGACTGGATGAACCGGCACAGCCTGGACGCTATCGCCTTCCCAGCGATGGCCGATGTGGGCCCAGCCGATGCCGACACGAACCCGGAATCAGCGGATCAAGCGTGGGCGAACGGGGTGTGGGTCGCTAACGGCAACCTCGTCCCACGCCAGTTCGGCATCCCGACCGTGACCGTACCGATGGGAGCGATGCGCACCGGGATGCCGGTGGGCATCACATTCGCGGGCCTACCGTATTCAGACAACACGCTGCTGGCGCTCGCCGCGCAGTTCGAGGCCAGCCATCCGGCCCGCACCACACCAAACCTGACCGTAACAAGCAAGGATTTAGCCGCCAACATCGGCAGCAAGTGAAAACAAAGGAGCAGGAACAATGTCCCAGTCCTACGTTGGAATCAACCCGGCAACCGGCCAGGTCAACAACGAATACCCACACACCACTGACGCCGAAATCAGCGAGGCCCTCGACAAAGCCGTGAAGGGCTACAAGGAGTGGCGCGCCAAGAGCGTCAAGGAGCGCGGTGAGATCCTCGCCAAGGTCGCTGACCTGTTCGTGGAGCGCCGCCGTGAACTCGGCGAGATCGCCACCAAGGAGATGGGTAAGCCATTCGGTGAAGCCCGCGGCGAGGCGGCGTTCTCCGGCGAGATCATCCGCTACTACGCGGAGAACGCCGAAGAGTTCCTCGCTGACGAGGTCATCAAGGATGACGAAGACGGCAAGGCCGTGATCCAGAAGCGCCCGCTCGGTCCGCTCGTGGGTGTTATGCCGTGGAACTACCCGTACTACCAGGTTGCACGCTTCGCCGGCCCTAACCTCATGCTCGGTAACGTCGTGCTGCTCAAGCACGCGGAATCCACCCCAGATTCGGCGCTTGCTATCCAGAAGATCATGGACGATGCGGGTGTTCCGGAAGGCGTCTACCAGAACATCTTCGCTTCTCACGAGCAGATCGCATCCCTCATCGAGAACCCAGAAGTCGCAGGTGTCTCGCTGACCGGTTCGGAACGTGCAGGCCGCGAGGTCGGCGCAACCGCCGGTAAGGCTCTCAAGAAGTCCGTCCTTGAGCTCGGCGGTAATGACCCGTACGTGATCCTCTCGAGCGAGGACCCACGCCAGGCCGCACGCGACGCGATCGCGATCCGCTTCGAGAACACCGGCCAGGCATGCAACTCGAATAAGCGGCTGATCGTGATGGAGGACATCTACGATGAGTTCCTCGACGAGCTCGTCAAGGAAACCGAGAAGCTTCAGGCGCACGACCCGATGGAGAAGGGCGAGAACGTCTTCGGTCCGCTCTCTTCCGAGAAAGCCGCAGAGCGTCTTGTGGATCAGCTCGAGCGCGCCGTCTCCGAAGGCGCGAACCTTCGTGTTGGCGGAACCCGCCTGGACCGTCCAGGCTTCTACGTTCAGCCAGCCGTGCTGACTGACATCCCGAAGGGCACCACCGGCTACAGCGAAGAACTCTTCGGCCCAGTCTTGAGCGTCTACAAGGTCACTTCCGACGAAGAAGCGCTCGAACTCGCCAACGACACCGCATACGGGCTGGGCTCCGCAGTGTTCGCAGTCGAGGAAGGCCGTGCAGAACGCTTCGCCGAAGGCATCGAAGCCGGCATGGTGGGCGTCAACGGCACAACCTTCGAAGACGTCGACATGCCATTCGGTGGCGTCAAGGGCTCCGGCTTCGGCCGCGAACTCGGCGCGCTCGGCATCGACGAGTTCGTCAACAAGCGCCTCGTATGCTTCAACAAGTAACGCGCCAACGCTGACAGTGTTGGGTTAAACACCGTTTGCATAAATGCCTGTGGCGGG
>NZ_KV789403.1:0-30640 GCF_001807575.1 Arthrobacter sp. HMSC08H08 | reverse complement strand
TTCCCAGGGCGAACCGATGGCGGCGCTGTCTACAAAGATCGTGGAGAAGTCCCGGTCCCCGCGGCCCGTCTCCTGAGCCGCATCTAGCGAACCCAGTGCGGCACGCACGGCAGGCATGTTCGCATCGAATGCATCCGCATCAACTCGGCCCTGCTCGTACAGCTCACCGAAACGCTCCGAGCCAGCCACGGCATCGAGCATCAACCGAGCGTCCTTAGCGATGGCGTCCACCGTGAAATCGCCGGGCGAACTCTCCCGCTCGCCTTCAACGAATGGGCGCTTCATGTTCGCGATGAAAGCCAGCCCGGTCGAATCGAGCATGTCCAGGGTTGCGGAACCATCCAGGCCAGCGGCCGCACCCAGCGTCAACGCTTCCCGCAGACCCTGAGCCGAAACCGCCAACGCGAGGTTAGCCAGCAACTTACCAGCGGTAGCCTTCTCGGCAGTATCGACCGGACGCAAACGCGCCGGATCAGCCCACACAGCCACCACATCGGCGGCCCGGGTGCGCAGGCCCTCATCCGGGGAGCCCACATACACGCCGAGCTTGCCGGCACGCGCCGGACCCAGCGTGCCCACCACCGGGGTTGCGACATAGCTCGGGACCGCGGCAGCGAACTCACGTGCATCAGCCAGCCCCACCGTCGTGGCATCAAGCCACGGGACACCATCCGGGATCAAGCCCGCGCCCGTGATGACCTCACGCACCACATCCGGGCCAAACAAGCATGAAACCACGATGTCCGCGCCAGCCACCGCATCAGCGGCAGACTCAGCGAGCACGGCACCCTCATCAACCAGCGGCTGGGCACGCTCGGCGGAGCGGTTCCACACCGTCACATCGTGATCAGCGAGCAACTTACGGGCAAGCTCGGTGCCCATCCGGCCAGTACCAAGAAAAGCAATCTTCATGCTTTCAGTCTCTCGCACTGCGGCGCTCACGCCAACAGTGATGCCAGCGCCCAACAGTCCCGGGACGCAGGTCTCCCCGGGTCTTGAGAAAGAAGACCCGGGGAGACCATGAACTCATGAGAGCTAGCGACTAGTGTCAGCAGCCGCATCCTGCATCGTTGGAGTCGCTGCCGTCGCTGGTGCAGCACATTTGCTGCTTCTCAGGTGGCGGGACATCCAGGACTGGGGAGCGGTCGAAGAAGCCTTCAGGCCGTAGCTTGAACCCGACGGTGTCTACCGGCATGATCGGCCAGTCTTCAGGCCGTGGGAAGTGGGTCAGGCCGAAGGTGTGCCATACGACGTTGCGTTGGGTATCGATATCGCGGTCGGCTTCGATCCACTGTTTGATGCCGTGCTTGCCCGGGTTCTGGTTCGGGTAGTCGCCGGTCGGGTACTTCTCTTCTTTCGCGTAGCGGGTCACCCAGAGCGCGTGGCACATCACGGTTGCGCGGCGGCCGATCGAGGAATCGTCGTGGTCGGCCAGCAAGACTGGGGTTCCTGCCGGGTGCAGTTTATAGGCCACGGGGTGGCCGAGCCGGTTGGTGGATTCTGGGTTGGAGATGACCCAGGCGCGGCCCACGGAGCCGTCCGGATCGCGTACCGCCTCGGATTCTTTAGCAAGCACGGTGCGTTTGCGGCTGAAGGCGTTACCGCGCGGGTTCTCTTCGGAGACCGGTACGCGGACGGCGTCTTCTTCTTCGATGCGGGACGGGCCGCCGTCCAGGGCGAAGTCGAGGCGCGCAGCGAACTGGTGCTGGTGGAACGGTGCACCCAGGCCTGGGGCGATTTCGCTGTTGTAGCGCGGGTCGCCCGTGAAGCCCGAGGTGAAGACGATGCCGGTGGCTTTCGCTTCGAACTCGATGTTGCCATCCAGGTAGAGGTACCAGTAGAAGCCGTAGTCGTAGTTACCTACCGTGGTGAAGATCGAGAACACCATGCGGCGGTTGCGGCGCGTGTAGGCGGTGCCTGCCCAGTCGTCGGTGTGCTTTGCTAGCAGCGAGTAGTCTTCCTCGTGCATGCAGATGCCGTTGGTGATGGTCACTGGCTTGCCGTCGTTATCAGCGATGGTGGGGGACAGGTAGGTGATGTCGCCCAGGCAGTCGCAACCGAGTTCGAGCGAGTTGGCGCACTGGCCGATGAGGTATTCGCCGGTGTCGAAGTAGTTCTGCCACGAACGGACCGGGCTCGGGTCGCCGTAGGGGACCACCATTTCGGCGATGGATGCGCGGTTGAGGATGCGGCGGCGGCCCTTGACCGGGTCGTCGAAGCACACGTTGTGCAGCACGAGGCCGTCGCGCATGTCGAATCCAACGTCCAGGCTCCAGCGTTCCCATTCGACGTGGTTGCCGTTGGTCACGGTGAAAGATGGACCTTCAGGCTGGGTGATGACGATCGGTTTCTGTGTTTCACGCAGCGGGTGCCCGGTGTCTTCCGGGGTCATGTAGTTACCGTGCTCTTCAGGGATCGGGTGGTCGAAGAAGTCGAGTACCTGCATGACTTCCTTGTTGCCCACATCGACGTATCCGAGCAGACCCTCGATTGGGCGTGCCCAGGCGGAGTCGGCTTCGTGTTCCTGTACGAAAGCAAGACCGCGAAGAACGCGTTTGCCGGATTCCTCCGGGTATTCGAACACGCCAGCGGACAGTGGGGCGACTCGCACGTTCTCGACTTTGAGGCCGCGCTTTTCGATCGCCGCGATCCACTCGGGGTGCTGGGAGAGCAGCGCCTCGACGATCGGGAACTCTTCCGCCAGGACCGGGAGCTCGCCGTATTCCTGGGTGTCGATTTCGTGGTGGCATTCAACGGTCCCGTTGGTCACGGACACGGTTGCGTCATAGGACTTCTGCTCTTGTGCGTCATACAGGTAGATGCGGACCAAACGGTTGACGGGGGCGTCTTCTGGCAGATCAAAATCAGGGTCAACCAGGCCGATGTAGGCCAGGCGGGTTGCTTCGCTGAACTTGCCTGCCTCGCGCAGGATGTTCACTGCGGTTTCCACTTCCGCTGGGGTCAGCAGAGTGTGATGCCCAGGGGTTGCGTTGGTGGGGGTGATGGTCTGCGACATGCTTTCTCCAATTCGACACGCGTGCGCCGGTGCGCCGGATGGCATGGTGGCGGGTCGCGCTTTCGTGCGGACCCGGGTTTTTCTATACTCGTAGAGAATAAATGTGATTCGGGTTACATGCAAGTGATCTGGAGCATGTGAATCGGTTCGGTTTTACGGCCGCGTAACTATATGTTTTTGCTTAAACGCGCATCGGGCGGTTAGAAGGATGTCATGCCTAAAGTTGTTGATCACCAAGCCCGCAGGGAGCACATCGTCGATGCCGCGTGGGCGCTCATTGGGCGCGAAGGTTTCGATGCCGCCACGATGCGCGACATTGCCGCCGAGGCCGGCTTCGCCAACGGCGCGATCAAGCCCTATTTCGGGACCAAGCGCGAACTTTTGGAGGCCGTGTATGAATCCGCGGTGGACAGGACCAACGCCCGCGCGCGGCTGGCGTGCGCGCAGCGTACGGGCCGCGCGGCGATCGAAGCGTTCGCCGGGGAAGTTCTCCCGATGACCCCTGAATCCCGCGAGGAAGCCGCCGGCGTGGTGGCCTTCTGGGGTGCCGCGGCCGACAGTCCCGAGCTCAAAGCCATTCACGAGCGCGCGATGCGGCGCTGGCGCGAACGCGTAGCCGAATGGATCATGCAGGCTCAAGCGGCCGGCGAGTTCAGGCCCGCGCTGCGCCCGCATAAGGCCGCCGATGCGCTCGTGACCTTTCTTCTTGGTACCCAAGTCATGCTCACGATGGAACCGCAGAGCACTCGACCCGAATCTTTGACCGCACAGCTGCACGTGCTCCTTGACGGCTTCGCTCGTGACACAGAAACCCCAGCGACGTAGATTGAGCCCTATTATGTGGCCCATGTCACCTATGCAGAAAACTGAGCCAGCCAACCGCGCTGGAACTCATCGCGCGATCACGGGCACGCCGATCACCCGCACGTTCGTCGAGTGGCAGCGGGCGTCGTCGCAGGCCTTCGTGCCGCTGCATGCTCACGCGACCCGCGGTGGCGACTTCAGTGGCAAGCTCACCAGCTTCCAGCACGCCGCCGTATCGGCTATCCGCATCGACGCATCCGCGCACGCCGTGGAACGCACCCCGGAACTGATCTCCGCGGGCGGGGGAGGGATGCTCAAATTCACCCTCCAAGAGGCGGGGCGCTCCTACCTGATCCAGGGAGGCCGCGAACTTGAACTGACCCCAGGGCGGCTCGCAGTCTATGACACCTCAGAGCCGTACACGATGGTCGTGGACGATGATTCGAGCATGCTCATCGTGATGCTCCCATACGCCCGCCTGTCCGCCCCGGCACGCAACCTGACCGCGGTGGCGCTGGGCGAAAACGGCGGAATGTCCGATGTCGTGGCCCCGCTGCTTGCGGGACTTTCGCGCCGCATCGCACAGCAAGATGCCGCAGGCGGGCGGCAGGACGCGGCAGGGTTGGCGGCGTTGTGCGCCCATTCAGTGGGGCTGCTGGATGCGATGTGCCGTGACCAGGCCGAGCGGGACCTCGGCAGCGAAGCGATCGCGGACTCCGCGCTGGCGGCCGTGCGCGCCACGATCGAGGCGAAACTGCGCGACCCATCGTTGACCCCGGCCACACTCGCGCAGGCGCACTTCATGTCCGTGAGGCAGCTCTACACGATCTTCGAGCCGATGGGCGTGCCGGTAGCAACCTGGATCAGGACCCGCCGGCTCGAGGAAGCCCGCAAAGAAATCCAAGACCCTGCACACGCCTCGGTTCCCGTGTCCCACATCGGGGCGCGCTGGGGTTTCCCGGAAGCCGCGCACTTCTCGCGGGCCTTCAAAACCGAATTCGGGCAAACCCCAACCCAAGCCCGCCAAAAAATGCGGGCGCCGCGCTGAGTACGTGGGCGCCGAGCTAGCCCCGGCGCTGAGCTGACTCTGCAAGGGAATGCAAGGCGTGTGCACGGGAATGCTAGCTGAGCTGGCCCTCACGCGAGCAAGATGGTGAGCTATATCACATGTTGTCCTTAGGCGGCCGCAGTCTCTTCCGTATCGAAGGTTCCCGCGGTCCCATCTTTTGAGTGAGGTGCCCTCATGACAGCTGAAACGACGGGGTCCGCTAAAACACCGCACGTAATAGAGCCAGGTTCGCTGGACACCAGCATCAGCCGACAGCTCAACAGCGACGAACCGAATGGTCAGCCGCCGGCATCCAAGCGCATCGGGACGGTTTCGCTCGCGCTCATGATCATCGCAGCGTCCGCTCCGCTGACCGTGCTTGCAGGTGGTGTGAGCTCCAACTACGCCGTGACCGGCCTGCTCGGTGTCCCGCTGAGCTTCCTCATACTCGGCGTGGTCCTCGCGCTGTTCGCAGTCGGCTACGCAGCCCTTTCGGCCCGCGTACGCACCGCCGGCGCGTTCTACGCATATGTGGCTCGCGGACTCGGCCGCGTCACCGGTGTTTCCGCCGCGTGGGTCGCACTTCTGGCCTATAACGCGATGCAGGTCGGCATCTACGGAATGTTCGGCTTCGCATCGGCAGACACGTTCAACGCACTGTTCAGCATCGACGTCCCATGGTGGGTCTATGCGCTCGCCGGCTGGGTGATTGTGGGCATCCTCGGCGTCAACTCGGTCGACCTCTCCGCGAAGGTCCTCGGAATCCTCGTGGTCATCGAGTTCATCATCGTGATCATCTACGACATCTTCGCAGTCGTCGACGCACCAGCAGGCCTATCCGCTGACGGCTTCCAGTTCGGTGACTTCTTCGCACCAGGCGTGGGTGCGGTACTCGCGTTCTCGATGGCTGCGTTCATGGGTTTCGAATCCGGCTCCGTCTATGTCGAAGAGGTCAAGGACCCAGAAAACACGGTCCGCCGCGCAACCTTCGGCGCCGTGATCGCTGTAGCGATCTTCTACGCGATCTCCGCATGGGCCATGATCATGGCACTTGCCCCAGAAAACACCGTCGCAGAAGCCGGGGAACAAGGCCCAGGCGTGGTGTTCTCACTGCTCGGGGCGCACGTGCCGAACTTCCTAGTGGTCTTCGCCCAAGTCATGTTCGTGACCTCGCTCATCGCAGCTCTCATCTCCTTCCACAACGTCGTAGCCCGCTACCTGCGCACCCTGGCACGCGAAGGCGCGATGCCTAAGTTCCTCGCGATCTCACTCGGCCGCGGCCAAGCCCCAGCGCTAGGTTCCATCTGCCAGTCCTCGATCGCGCTCGCCGTGCTCATCGTCTTCGCTGTCGTCGGTTCAGGTTCGGAAGACCCGGTCATGTTCCCGGTCTTGACGCTGTTCACGTGGCTCACCAACCTCGGCTCTTTCGGTCTCATCGCGCTCATGGCTGTCACGAGCTTCGCGGCGATGGCCTACCTCGGAACCAACGCGCGGGATCTCTCGATGTGGACCAGGTTCGTTGCCCCACTGCTTGCGGGCCTGAGCCTGAGCGGGATCGTGGTGCTCATCATCACGAACTTCTCTTTCCTCGTGGGTATCTCTGAAACCAGCCCACTGAACTGGATCCTCCCAGGCCTCGTTGTTCTTGCCGCACTCTTCGGTGGCATCTGGGCGGCATGGCTGCGCTCGGCCCACCCAGAGCGCTACCTCAAGCTCGGTGGCGGCGAGGCCGCGGAATTCGAATGGAGAACATCCACCCAGGAGTGAAAACGGCGCAATCGAAATCACAACGCAGCTGAAACCGCCACAACTGAAACCACAGTGCAACTGAAACCGCAGCGCAGCTGAAATCGCAGCGCACCTGAAAGTGATTCGCAGTGCGCGAAACGTTTCAGATCGTTCTTTCCCGCAAGCGCGGGATAGGTTTAAAGACATACACGTGAGACTCGCCTCACACCGCTGAGCCTCATACAGACAAGGAGTGTCATGACTACCGAAAACGTCACCTACGCGACCGTCGAAGAACTTCGCGCGGCGTTCGATCTTCCAAGCGAGGGTCGTGAAATCAAGGACCCCGCAACGGGCGAACTTGTTGGCTACGCACCAGAACCAACCGTTGAGGACCTCGACCGCGCTGTGGTCAAGGCCCGTGAAGCGCAGAAGTCCTGGGCCGCTAAGTCCTTTGAGGAGCGCACCAACGTCATGATGGCTGTTGCCGATGCGCTCGATGAGAACGCCGAGCAGCTGGCTCAGTTGCTCTCCCGTGAGCAGGGCAAGCCGCTCAACGGCCCGAACGCCCGCTTCGAGGTCGGCGCGTGCTCCGCATGGCTGCGTGCGACCGCCGCGATCGAAGTCAAGTCAGAGGTCCTCTTCGACGATGAGTCCGGCAAGGCTGAACTGCACTGGCGCCCGCTCGGCGTGGTCGGTGCGGTTGGCCCGTGGAACTGGCCGATGATGATCACGATGTGGCAGATCGCCCCGAACCTCAAGATGGGCAACGCGACCGTGATCAAGCCATCCGAATACACCCCGCTTTCGGTGCTCGCGATGGTTAGCGTGATGAACCGTGTTCTGCCAGAAGGCCTCGTGCAGGTCATCGCTGGTGGCCGCGACGTAGGTGAGGCGTTCACCGCGCACAAGGACATCGACAAGATCATGTTCACCGGGTCGATCGAAACCGGTAAGGCGATCGCGAAGGCCTCCGCTGAAACCCTCAAGCGCGTAACGCTGGAACTCGGCGGTAATGACGCCGGCATCGTCCTCGATGACGTCGACCCGGCCGCTATCGCTGAAGACCTGTTCTGGGGCGCGTTCATCAACACCGGCCAGACCTGCGCGGCCCTGAAGCGCCTCTACGTTCCGGATTCGATCTATGACGAGGTTGTTGAGGAGCTGCGCAAGGTCGCTGAAGCGATGCCGATGGGCGTGGGCCTGGGTGAAGAGAACGTGCTCGGCCCGCTGCAGAACCAGATGCAGCTCGATGTGGTCAAGCGTTTGGTGCAAGCCGCTAAGGATGGTGGCGCGCGCATCGTGACCGGTGGGGAAGAACGCCCAGCTGATGAGGCTGGTTTCTTCTACCCAGCCACCCTGGTTGCTGATATCGACAACGGCAACCCGCTGGTCGCTGAAGAGCAGTTCGGCCCGGCTCTGCCGATCATTCGTTACACGGATGTTGAGGAGGCCATCGAGATGGCCAACGGGCTTGAGGTGGGCCTCGGCTCCTCCGTGTGGTCCTCGAACCGTGAGCGTGCGCTCGAGGTCGCCAACCGCCTCGAGGCAGGCACCACCTGGATCAACAAGCACGGTGCGATCGACCCGCGCATGCCGTTCGGTGGCGCGAAGCAGTCCGGCTACGGCGTCGAGTTCGCTCTGGAAGGCCTCAAGGAGGTCGCTCAGCCGCACGTCATCAACTACTGATCGCGTGGCTCGGCGCACGCTAGTTGGCCGGCGTAGCTAGGCGGCGCCGGCACGGCTAGGTTGCATGCAGGTCGATGCGGTGTAGGCGCCGTTTGCGCCGCACGTGAGCGCATACAAAAGGGGTTTTAGGGAACCTGAAAAGATTCCCTAAAACCCCTTTCTGTGTCTCAACGGTGATTTAGCTGTGCTTAATGGAAGCTATGAAAAGTGATGTAGCGCATATTCGTTCTGGAAATTTGGGTACAATCAACCATCATCAAGAACAGTTCGTCCAAGGAATCCTCGAGATAAGCTTCAATCTTTCGAAAACGGCTGATCCTTGGCGAACCTATGTGACAAAGTTCACATCACACTCTCCTCTTTGACACGACGGGAAGTAAAACTATGAAGCGCACTCGCGTAGCATCCCTTGCGGCAGTAGCCGCGATCGCAGCTCTCGGGCTCTCGGCCTGCTCCGGTGACGGCTCGGGTAGTGGAGGTTCCGGTGGCTCCGGCGGTGACAAGAAGAAGGTCGACATCGTCCAGTTCGTAAAGCACCCGTCTCTTGACGCCGCGAACAAGGGCTTCCAGAAGGGCCTGAAGGACAACGGCATCGACGCTGAGATCAAGGAATACAACGCACAGGGCGAAGCCGCGAACAACGCCCAGATCGGCTCCCAGGTCGCAACCAGCAAGTCTGACCTGATCCTCGCTATCGCGACCCCGAGCGCACAGGTGCTCTCGCAGGCAGTCAAGAACCGCCCGATCCTCTTCACCGCGGTCACTGACCCGGTTGACTCGCAGCTTGTCGAATCGCTTGAGAAACCAGGCAAGAACGTCACCGGAACCTCGGACGCCAACCCGGTCAAGGAACAGCTCGAACTGCTGAAGCAGATCGACCCAGACGCCAAGAAGATCGGCATCGTCTACTCCTCGGCAGAACAGAACTCCAAGGTTCAGGTGGACTGGGCTCAAGATGCTGCTAGCGAGCTCGGCCTGACCGTGGAAACCAAGGCGATCTCCGCATCCTCCGAGGTATCCCAAGCCGCAAGCTCGATGAACGTTGACGCGTTCTACGTGCCAACTGACAACATGGTTGTCGCCTCCCTGGAATCTCTCCTGAAGGTCGCAGAGAACAAGAAGATCCCAGCGATCGCCGCCGAAGGCGACTCCGTCAAACGTGGCGCAACCGCGACCGTGGGTATCAACTACGAAAAGCTCGGTGAACAGACCGGCGCGATGGCCGCGAAGGTCCTCAAGGGTGAAGCTAAGCCAGAAGACATGGCGGTTGAAACCCAGGAGGAATACGACCTCTACGTCAACGAGACCTCCGCAAAGAAGTCCGGCATCGAACTTCCAAAGGAACTCGTAGAGAAGGCAGCCGAAAAGTACTGATCCCCTCACGGATCACACACCCTGACGTGAAGCGCGGCCCGCACACCCACCTTCACTGATGACGACAGCGGCGGTGCAGGGAGCAGTACACAGCCCTCTGCACCGCCGAACTATGAGAACACCACCACGCACGCAGGAGCACACACATGTTTTTCAGCGACATGCTGGATCAGATGCCTTCCGCAATGGAGCTCGGGCTGATCTATGCCATCGCGGCCCTTGGGGTCTACCTGACTTTCCGCGTCCTCGGTTTCCCTGATCTGACCGTGGACGGTTCCTTCACTACCGGCGGCGCCACCGCGGCAACCGCCATCGTTGCTGGCGTGCCGCCGTGGCTAGCGATGGTTATGGCCTTCGGCGCTGGCGCTATCGCAGGCGCTTTGACCGGCATTCTGCATACCAAAGGCAAGATCGACGGACTGCTCGCATCCATCATCATGATGATCGCGCTGTACTCGATCAACCTGCACATCATGGACAACTCGGCCGCGAAGCCGCTCCTCGGTGAAGACACCATCCTGACCCCGCTCGAAGAGAAGGGCCTGCTACGCGACAACATGGCAGGGTCCGGCCTGATGCTCATCGGTGTTCTGGGGATCTCGATCCTGCTCATCTGGTTCCTGCACACCCGCACGGGTCTCGCGTTGCGTGCAACCGGTAACAACAGCCAGATGGCAACCTCATTCCGTGTCAACACGGACAACCAGAAGATCCTGGGGCTTGCGATCTCCAACGGATTGGTTGCGGTGTCGGGTTCGATGCTCGCCCAGTACCAGGCGATCGCGGACGCGACGATGGGTATTGGCTTGATCGTGATCGGCCTGGCTTCCGTGATTGTTGGCCAGGCGATCTTCGGTCAGCGCCGCGTATGGCAAGCGGTGCTCGCGTGTGTTGCAGGTGCGATCATCTACCGTCTGGTTCTGCAGATCGCGCTTGGTGCTGGTCTGCCGTCCTCGGACATGAAGCTCGCCTCGGCGGTACTCGTGGTGGTCGCATTGCTGCTACCGCGGCTTGAGATTTTCAAGAAGCTCAAGGCGCGTAAGATGCGCCGCGAACAAGCCGAGGTCGAATCCGGCCTTCCAGACGACACCGACACCCACGCTGATGCGGCGGGCACCGCACGCGCAGACGCTCAGGCATAAGGAGGGAAGCATGCTTGAAATTCAGAACCTCTCCCGCACGTTCTTCCCGGGAACAGTCAACGAACGAAGAGCCCTGCGCAACATCAACCTGACCCTTAATAACGGTGACTTTGTGACCGTGATCGGGTCTAACGGTGCAGGTAAGTCGACGTTGCTGAACATGGTCGGTGGGCGGTTGCGTCCGGATACCGGCAAGGTTGTGATCAACGGCAAGGACGTCACCAAGATCAAGGAACATAAGCGTGCCTTGTGGGTTTCTCGGGTGTTCCAGGACCCGATGGCCGGTACCGCTCCGGAGCTGACGATCGAAGAGAACCTTTCGGTCGCGGTCTCCCGCGTTCGGAACCGCGGGCTGCAGTTGGCAGTATCCGGTAAGGACCGCGCACAGTTTAGGACCGCGCTGGAAACTCTCGAGCTCGGCCTCGAAAACCGCATGAAGACCCCGGTCGGGCTACTGTCCGGTGGTCAGCGTCAGGCTCTCAGCCTGCTCATGGCGACCATGACGCATCCGCAGATCCTACTGCTGGATGAGCACACCGCGGCACTTGACCCGCAGCGTGCAGCGCTCGTATCTCGCTTGACCGGCGAAATCGTGGAACGCGATCAGCTCACCACGCTCATGGTGACCCACAACATGGAACAAGCGATCCAGCTGGGCAACAGGCTGATCATGATGCACGACGGCCAGATCATCCTCGAACTCGACGGCGAAGCCAAGAAGAACGCAACCGTCTCCAGCCTGCTCGCAGAGTTCGACAAGATCGGCGGAGAACTTTCCGACCGCGCGCTGCTTGCCTAAAACCGACGAGGTGGCGCAGACGAGGTAACTGGCGCGGATGGTGCTGTGGTACTTCGCGGATGATGCCGTGGTATTTACTGACCGAGCGTGCGGCGCGGTATCTTGAGGAGTATGCCCACACAGTCTGTTAAGCGTGGCCAGCGTGCGGCCATGAACCCCGCCGTGAAAATCGGTGCGCTGGTGCTCGGTGCGATCGTTGTCGTAGCGGTCCTGGTGCTTGTTGCCCGCGGCCTGCGGAGCCTGGATGCGGTTGAAGAGTTCATTCAACGCTACCCAGGAACCTCTAAGCCGCCGGCGTTCAGCGAGCCAGGGTTTCCGTTGTGGGTGCGTATTACGCACTACTTGAACTTCCTGTTCATCCTGCTCTTGATGCGTTCGGGTATGCAGAAACGGGCGATCGGCGCACGCAAGCATCCCGCGTACTGGACCCCGAGCAAGCGCGGCGGACGTAAGATCCCGTTCTTGCTGTGGTGGCACCAGTTCGTGGATGTTCTGTGGGTCGCCAACGGCATCGTCTATGTTGTGTTGCTGTTCTCCACCGGACGCTGGGGCCGGATGGTGCCGACTAGTTGGGACGTGTTCCCGAACGCGATCTCCGCGGGCCTGCAGTACCTTTCGCTGGATTGGCCTCTGACTGAATCGTGGGCGGCCTATAACTCGCTGCAGCTTTTGGCGTACTTCGTGATCGTGTTCATCGCAGCGCCGCTTGCGATCATCTCCGGCCTGAGGCTTTCCAGTTTCTGGCCTAAGGATGCTCCACGCTTGAACAAGATCGTCTCAGCCAAGGTTGCGCGCGGTCTGCACTTCCCGGTCATCCTCGTGTTCATTGCCTTCGTGGTGTTCCACGTGTTCCTCGTGTTCACGACCGGGATGCGGCAGAACCTCAACCACATGTTCGCAGGCACCGCCGATACCTCGTGGGTCGGTTTCTGGGGCTTCGTGATCTCGACCGTGATCGCCATCGGTTTGACGGCGGCCGCGACCACGCCGGTTCTGCGGCCGATCGCCGCAACCCACGGCAAAGTCACGACGCGTTAGTTCGCGGTCGCGTGAACTAACGCGATGATTTCTGCAAGCCGCGCAGGCGTCATACCGGTGAGGGTTTCGCGGATGATGAGCCCGTCGCGTCCGGTGATCGCCGCGGTGTGTGGGATGCCGAGGGTCGCCAGCCCCGCGTTGACGGCGGAGGTTGTTCCGGGTGTTGAGTCTTCGATCGCGATAACCCGCTCTGCAGGTAGCTCTAGCCCCGTGGCTTCACGCAGCAGGCGCAGACCCTGAAGGTAGGGTTCAGGTTCTGGCTTGTGCGGATGCACCGTGTCTCCTGTGACGATCGCTTGGAAGGGGTTGTGTCCCAGCACCTCGATGAAAGCGCTCGAAAGAGGCGTCTCAGACATCGTGACCAGCGCTTGCGGAACACCCGCCTCGCTCAGCGCCTCAAGCAGTTCGCGGGCGCCTGGCCGCCACGGGATCCCGTGTTCGCGCACACCGGCGGCAACCTCGGTGATGAGGTGGTCGATGATCTGTCGAACAGACAAATCAAGCCCAGCATCTCGCATCTTCGCAGCCGCAGTGGGTAGGGAAGCACCGACGAAATCCTCGACGTCCTGCTGCGTCCACGGCGCGCCTGCCCGCTGCATGAGCGAGATCTCAGCGCGGCCCCACAGCGGATCGGAATCGATGAGGGTGCCGTCCATGTCCCACAAGACTGCCGCTGGTACCTGCATACTCACGTTTCACTCTCACTTGTGCTGTAGCCGCCGACGCGGTGGTGTGGTTCCGGTTCGGCCTGCCCCAATTCTAGTGAAGGCAAAGCCTATGGGAAGGCCCGGTTAAAGCTCTGCGGGGGTATGGGATGAATTCCCATACCCCCGCAGTCGCTGGTGGCGAAGCGCTAGTCCACGTTCGTGATCCCTATGCGCTGATGTGCCAGCGTTCTCTTGCCAATGATTCAGTGCAAGTGGTTACTTGCCTGGGATCACCTGTGCGCGAGAACCCTTCTGCTTGTCGTTGCCACCCTTGAGGTTGCCGGTGCGGTTGTTCAGGTGCAGAACCAGGAGATCCTTGGCTGCGTCATTGACCAGAACTGGTGCGGCCGAGCCCTGAACCGAGGTGACGAGCAGGCCGTCGGTGCGGTTCGCGATAGCTGGCTTGGTTGCATCGAACTCGATCCAGTCGGTCTCGTCAACCGCGGCGAGGCGGCCGTCCTCGTCAACGTTGTAACGGGACCACGAGCTGACCTTGTAACGCAGCTTTGAGGCCTCGTCCTTGGTGAGTCCAAGTTCCTTGAGGGCTACCGGGAATACTGCAACGTTCGAATCGAAGGTTGCTGGGTCCTGGTTACCAACGAGGTCGTTGACTGGGCGCAGATCGATGTTCTTACCGGTCTGGGAGTGGACGGTAGTCACGAGGTCCAGATCGAGCTTGTTGATACGAGTGTTGAACATCTCGTAGTCAGCTTTGCCGTCACCGTCGATGTCGAGTTCGATGTTGAACTCGGTAGCGGTGGACATGCGTGCCCAGTTGCCCCAAGTGGAGATACCGATACCCAAGACCGCGTCATCCAAACCGGTGACTGGTGCGGTCGTGGTTGCACCTACGTACTGCAGGTCCATTTCACGGCCGCCTGGAACCTTGTCGAGCTCCTTGCCCTGACGGTCAGAGCTTGCACCGAGTTCAAGGAGCGCTGCCTTCGAGATGAAGGCCTCGTTGCGGGAACCGGAGTCGGCGTCTGCGCCGCGGAAGCGTACAGTGCCGCGGTCGCCGCGTACCTTGGCCAGCTGAGCGGTAGCGTTACCGGCTGGCTTAGGTGCCGAGGTGACAGGCACGCGCAGGGTTGGCTGGGTCGAGGACGTGAACTCTACACGGCCGGTGGTGTCTGCAACGTATGCACGTGGCAGGTCCATCTGCATCGCGTCCATGGTTGGATCCATGGTGCGTGTCATCGCGTTCTTATCGAAGGACACGGTGACCTTGACATGTGCGACGCCCTTGGAAGGAACCGAGACGCGGTCCTTATCGAGGGAGACCTTGACACCCTTCTGTTGGGTTGCGCCCTTGTAGGCGACGTTGTAGGTCTGTGCACGGGTGGTCAGGTTGCGGACCTCGATCGTCTTGGTGACGGAATCGGTGTCCTTGACAACCTCAACTACACCGAAGTTCGCGGAGACGAGGTCCTTGCGGTCCTTGTCGTAAGCGATGACCGGGGTCTTCAAAGCAGCATCAGCCATGACACGGCCGGAACCAACACGGTTAGGGCTGTAGATGTTCTTGCCCTTCTTGATGTCGGCTGCCGCGGTGTTCATCACGATGTTCTTGATCTCGGTTGGGCTGTAGTTGCCGTTAGCCGCCACCAGTGCGGAAACACCTGCGGTGTATGGGGTGGCCATCGAGGTACCGGTCATGGTCAGAGCACCGTTACCCATCGCGACACCTGCGGAAGGAATCGAGGTACCTGGTGCTGCGATGTCTGGCTTCACGATGGAATCCGAGCCGTGCAGACCACGCGAGGAGGACGGAGCCAGGGTATCGAGAGCGTTCGTGTTGATCGCCATCGAAGACGTCTTCTCAGGATCAACGGTGACCTCGAGCTCGCCCTTCTTAGCGGCATCAAGCAGAGCCTCGGAACCGGACTTGTTCAGCTGAACGCCTGGGATCTTCGAGTTACCGGCGATGCCGGAGGTGAAGACTTCGCTCGGGCCATCCAGGATAACGCCCTTGGCGCCTGCGGCGGTTGCGTTGTCAAAGCGTGCCTTGGAGCCGCATTCGAAGGTCTCACCGGTTGGGTCATCCGACCAGTGCAGCCATACCCACTTGCCCTTGAGCGAGTCATCGCCGGTGAGCGCGGAGCAACCGGTGGTCTTAGGGCCGGCTTTAGGGACGACAACCTGACCTGACTCTGCCTTCTTCCATGGGTAGGAGCCGGAGAGCTGGCCTGGGTAGTCCTTAGCGCGGTTCTTAGGCTTGGTCACGGTGACCGCGTCAGCCGCGGCCTGGGAGCCCACCGAGTTAGCGACGGTGAGAGCGGATGAGGCAACGCCTGGCGCGCCACCGATGTCGGTGATGTCGCCGGAGTTACCGGAAGCGATGACGGTCAGGATGCCTTGATCGGTGAGCGCGTTGACCATGTCTGCTTCAGGGTCATCGGCCGGGCTGTTGGTCGAGCCCAGCGACATGTTGACGATCTGTGCACGGTCAGAGAAGTCGCCGTCGCCGTTCGGGTCGAGCACGCGGTCGAGTGCCTCGCCGACAACGTTGGTCGAGCCTTCGCAACCGAACACACGCAGGCCAACGATGCCGGCTTCCGGAGCGGCGCCCGGGCCGATGCGCATAGCGTTGACGAGGTCATCGTTGAGGGACTGGTAGTCGCCGCGGAAGGTCTTGCCGTCCTTATCGACGCCGTAGCCGGCAGCGGTTCCCGCTACGTGGGTTCCGTGGCCGCCGATTTCGCAGTCAAGCGGGTTGGAGTCTGGCTGAGGCCAGGAGAAGAAAGAAGCCGCGTTATAGTCATCGCCAACGAGGTCCCAGCCGCCCTTGTACTTCTTAGGGTCGTAGAGGCCGGACTTCGCGGATGGCATGTCGTTGGAAGCCTTAGCTTCCTTGTAGGCTTCCTTGGTGCCTGGGCCACCGAAAGCTGCGTGGGTGTAGTCCACGCCGGAGTCGATGACAGCGATCGTGACACCCTTACCGGTCTGGTGCTGTGCCGCCCAAGCCTGGACTGCGCCGGTGTCGATGACGGTGCCCTTGTTTTCACGGGTCTTCGGGATGATCGCGGAGATCTTCACGACGTCGTCACGCTTTGCGAGATCACGCAGACGGCTCGCTTCACCCTGGAGGGCTACACCTGGCAGAGCGTTCGTGGTCTTGTAGAGGACCTTGGACTGGGACTGCTGTGCAGCCGAATCAGCCTTGGACTGGATTTCCTTGCGGACCTGGCGGACCTTAGCAACGTTCTTGACAGGGCGCTTCTTGCCGGTACGAACCTGGACTGGCTGGGAGAGTTCGTAAGCACCCTTGCCAGTGAACTGAACGTAGACGGAAGCCTGACCTTCCATGTCGGCCAGTGAGCCCTGGATCTTCAGCTTGGCCAGCTTGTCTAGGTCAAGGTCAGAAGGCTTGAGCTTATTCTTATCTACCTTGTCCTTGCTCTGGCTGAGCGAGTCTGATTTGGCTGCTGGGTTCATAAATGACGATGCGTTAGCGGCTGGGATTGACCCCATAGTTAACGCAGCACCCACAGCCAGCGCGGCGGCACCGCGTGCAACGCGGCGCGTTTTGCTGTTTTTCAAGAGAGCTCCTCAAGAGTGCTTTGAGTATTGTGAATAGATTTGTGTTGATGGGAACAAGGCTGTGAACATCATGTGCGTAATGTCACATCAACACTGATGAGATTTCTCTAAACCGCGAGTAATGTCAAGGCGAATTTATGATTCTATGCAAAGGCTATGAAAAGGCTGTGGTGTAGCCAAGATAGTTTACGTGTCACTTTTATCAAAAACCCCGACTTTCCAGGTTTTTGCCTGTGAAGCCTGAGAAAGCCGGGGTTTATTCGTATACGAAATGTTGCAAGAACTTTTTGCTCACAAACAGCTCCCGCACAGCCTCGTATTAGAGTCAGCGCAGCCCGCCCTGCCACAAGGCATCGAACGGAAGCTGCGAAGACACCCGCTGGTGGATGCCGCGGGTCACGAAGTCCTTGGCCTCGCGTGCCGCGTCAAGTGGGGAGCGGCCCCGAGCCAGCAGTGCGGCGACGGCGGCAGCCAATGAGCAACCGGCCCCGGAGACTGCGTGATCGCCGACCTTAGGGGTCGCGAGAACCTCGAATTCGCCTCCGTTATAGAACACATCCACAGCGTCCGGGCCGTCCATACGGACCCCACCCTTGGCGAGTACCGCGGCACCAGACTTTTCATGGATGACCTGCGCGGCTTTCTTGAGGCCCTCGATATCCGTGACCTCAAAACCGGCCAGGGTTGAAGCCTCGAACAGGTTAGGGGTCACGAACGTAGCCTTCGGAAGGAGCTTGGCAATCAAAGCCTGGTCAGTATCCAAAGCCGCGCCCGGCTCCTGGCCCTTGCAGATCAGCACCGGGTCCAAGACGACGTTGTCCCACTCCTGGCGCTCGAGCGCGCCCGCGACGGTCTCGATGGTCTGCGGGGTGCCCATCATGCCGAGCTTCACGGTACGTAGCTTGCCCTCATACGAGGTCTGCGAGGCCTCAAGCTGGTCGGCAATCACCTGCGGATCGATCGGTACGAAACGGTGGTTCCAATCATCCTTCGGGTCGAAAGAGACGATGCACGTGAGCCCTGCGATACCGAAAACACCGAGCTCCTGGAACGTCTTCAGGTCAGCCTGGGCGCCCGCACCGCCGGTGGCCTCAGAACCTGCGATGGTCAATACGATGGGAGGATTCTCAAAACTCATAGTCATATCGTAAAACCACGCACAGTCACGATCCGGCAAACCAGTCACTGGTCGTGCCAAAATAGGTCGGGAACTTTCATGTTTCGTAGCAACCCGGTGGTGGCAGGACCGGGCCGCGCAACACCATTCCGTTGAAGGAGAGCTATGCCTACCCGGCCCGAAACCAACCCTGCCAATGAAACCAACCCGGCTAGTGACACCAACGCTGCCCAGGACGCCGTCTTCGCCAGCCCCGTAACGGAGGCGACCCGTGAGCGGCGGGCGGTTTTCGCATCGACCGGTTCACGTTTCTATCCCACCATTTTGGCCCTCATGGGCCTCGTGTTCGTGCTCAGCAACATTGGCGCGAGCAAGGGCGTTGAACTGTTCGGGTTGGTGACCGACGGCGGATTCTTCCTCTTCCCGCTGGCCTACATTCTGGGGGACGTGGTCTCCGAGGTCTATGGGTGGAAAGCCTCGCGCCGGGCCATCATCACAACCTTCATCTTCGGTGCGCTCGCGGTGCTGACGTTCCAGGCGATCATCGCTCTGCCTTCTGCGAGCTTCTATGAGGGCCAGGAAGCGCTCGCAGCGACCTTGGGGCCGGTATGGCAGATCGTGCTGGCCTCCCTTCTAGGTTTCATGGCGGGCCAGCTTTCGAACGCGCTCATCATCGTGTGGCTCAAGCGCCGCCACGGCGAGCGCGGTCTGTTGTTGCGCATCCTGGGTTCTTCGGGTGTTGGTGAGGCGCTGGATACGCTGATCTTCTGCTCGATTGCCGCCCCTGTGATCGGGATCGATTCGTTCGGGGTGTTCCTGCAGTACTTTGTGATTGGTTTCTGCTGGAAGCTCGGTGTGGAGGTCGTGTTCTCGCCGGTGACGGTTGTGGTGATCAAGCTGGTGAAGCGGTATGAGCCGAGCTACCCGAAGAATAACGACGTCACGGCCGCCTAGCGCTCTGCCGCTGAGTTAGCGGGGCTGTTGAGTTAGCTGGGCGGCTTAGCTGGCGAGCCCGTCGGGGGAGCCGTGGCCTCCGTAGTAGTTGCTCAAGACGGTGTGCTTGTACGCCTCGTAGGTTCCGTTCTCGATCGCTTCGCGGGCGCGGTCCACGAGCCTCACGGTGAAGGCGAGGTTGTGGATCGAGATGAGCGTGTGGCTGAGCATCTCTTTGGCCTTGTAGAGGTGGTGGATGTAGGCGCGGGTGTAGGTGGTGCAGGTCGCGCATTCACAGCCGGGCTGTAGTGGGCGGAAGTCTTCGCGGAAGCGTCGGTTGGAGAGGTTGTAGCGGCCATAGTCGGTGTAGAACGCCGAGTTGCGGGCTACGCGGGTAGGGGAGACGCAGTCGAAGGTGTCCGCGCCGTTTTCGATGGCCCACAGCACATCGTCTGGTTCGGAGATGCCCAGCAGGTGGCGCGGCTTATTCTCGGGTAGTTCTTCGGCGCACCAGCCCACGATGGTCCCGAGATTTTCCTTCTCGAGTGCTCCGCCGATCCCGAAGCCGTCGAAAGGCATAGCTGCGAGGTCTTGGCAGGCTTGGCGGCGCAGGTCTTCGTATTGGGCGCCCTGGATCACGCCGAAGAGTGCTTGGTATGGGCGGTGGGCGCGTTCATCGGTGAGGCGGAAGTGTTCGATGATGCAACGTTCAGCCCAGCGGCGGGTTCGTTCGAGGGATTCGATCTGGTACCGGCGGGAATTGTGCAGCGTGGTGAGCTCGTCGAAAGCGAACATGATGTCCGCGCCGAGGCCGTGCTGGACCTGCATCGAAATCTCGGGTGTGAAGCGGTGTTTATCGCCGTTGATGTGGGAGGTGAACCACACGCCGTCGTCATCGACGTTAGCCATGCGTTCATGCCCGGGCGCTACCGCATCGTCGGCTCCACCACCCACGGCGGCGCCGTCGGAACCCATGTCGATGACCTTCTTGAAGCCTGAGCCGAGGCTCATGACTTGGAAGCCGCCCGAGTCGGTGAAGGTCGGCCCATCCCAGCCCATGAACTCACCCAAGCCGCCCGCGGCGTCCACGATCTCATGCCCTGGCTGCAGATAGAGGTGGTACGCGTTGGATAGCACGGTTTGCGCGCCAAGCTCTTTGACATCGCGGGGGAGCACTGCCTTGACGGTGGCTTTAGTGCCGACTACCACGAACGCGGGCGTGGCGATGTCGCCGTGCGGGGTGCGGATCACGCCGGTACGGCCGCGCCCATTGGCCATGCGGGTGCCCACGGTGAAACCGAATTCGGACTGCCGCTCATGCCCCGCTGGAAGCTCAGGCTTGACGTAATCAGCCGAGGGCGCGTGGCTGGCTGCAGCGGAGCGCTTGCTAGCACGAACCGAGCGCTGGCTAGAACCAACCGAGCGCTTGCTAGTTCGATCGGAATGTGGCGTGCTGTTGGGCGGCGTGGCGTTCAGCGGCGTGTTGGTGGGTGGAGTGGTGTTCACGGGGTTCTCCTGATGCGGCGCGGATGATCGGTAGCTCGCGTTCGATCAACGCAATGAAGTCGGGGCGTTCGCGCTCAAACGCTAAACGGTATGCGGTGGTGACCATGAGCGACTTCAGCCGGCTCCACCGGAATTCGAGCTCTAGGGGTGCGTTGAGGCTGTCGCGGGCGCGCTGTATTTCGCGGTCGTATAACGATGCGTGCTCAAGCTGGCGGCGGTGAATCTCACGCGCGGTGCCCGGCAGGGTAGCGATGAGTGCTTCCTCGCCGCCCTTGAGTTGCTGCGCGTAGCCGGTGGCGGCATCGTGGTCTGCGGCTTGGCGGGCAAGCCAGCACGCGAGCGCGAGCCCGTAGCGTGTGGGGAGCCAGCGTGTTGCGTTGTCCTCGAAGGATTGTTGGGTGAGCACGTTGAGGATAGGCCACACGAATTCGGTGTCTTCATACACCACAGCCAGCTGGAAAGCGGCCCACACGAGGCTATCGAGGTGGGATCCAGCACGAGTGTTGATGCCGGGTGCCACACGCAGCGCAGCACTGAGCAACTGCGCGTCCTTGCGGTGGGCCTTGGCGGCCTCAACGAGTGCGGCTTCCGCGGAACCTTCCTCGACAGGCACCGCCAACAGCTCATCGATTCCGGGGCCCAGGTTGCGTTCGGTGAAAACCCGGATGGTCGAATTGATCGCCACGGTTGCACGCGAGCCGTCTTCCAGCACCACATCCACGTAGGCGTCAGTCCCGAAGGAGTCCTTCACGACCCTCGCGGACTGGACCGGCTCCGAAGGCAGGCCGGAACGGTGCATGAAACGGTCACCCTTGGTGATATTGCGGGCGGGGATCGCTTGGCGGTGCCGCGGGAAACGCCCATCGAAATGCACGGTTGCCGCATGGGATGGGGACCCCGCCTGCGCTTGCGCCGCCGCTTGCGTTTGGGCCGTCTGCGCCTGCGCCGTTGATTGTGTTTGGCTCACCGTCCCCACCCCACGTAGGCGAGCGCTTGGTGGATGATCTGCCCACGGCCTCCGGTGAATTCGGCTTGAACGCTTTCTGAGAGGGCCTCTTCTGGGGTCAGCCAGGACAGTTCGAGCGCGTCTTGGCGTGGGTTGCACTCGCCTTGCACCGGAATCACGTAGGTGAGTGCGACGGCGTGCTGCCGTTCGTCAGTGAGCCCGGTTTCGGAGGGGGACGGGAAGTATTCCGCAACCGAGAACGGGGTGAGCGAGGCTGGCAACGACGGCATCGCAAGCGGGCCGAGGTCCTTTTCGAGGTTGCGCATCAAGGCCGCGCGGATCGTCTCGCGGTACATGACACGGCCGGAGACGAAGGTCCGCTCGAACTGGCCTTCATCCGTGGTCGTGTAGAGCAGGCCGACCTCGGAAACGTAGCCCATCGGGTCCACACGCACGGGGATCGCTTGCACGTAGACGATCGGTAGCCGGCGTCGGGCCTCGTACAGGTCCTCTTCTGATAGCCAGCCTGGGTTTGGGTCCGGGGTCCGTACAGCGCTCATAGTCTTTGTCTACCTCACTGTGTGTCTGGTTGCCAGCCTCGCCCGGGGCATTGTCGCTTTGTTCTCAAACAGCGTGAGAGCGTAGCCGTGCGTTTTCGCTAGCGCATCCCGAGCCAGTAAGCCTCCGATGCGGGGTTATTTTCAACGCGTACGCGCAACGAACGTGCGGCGACGGCCGCCCAGTGAGGGTTGCGCAGGGCCTCACGCCCGATGCTGGTGGCGTCGGCTTGGCCGCTAGCGACGATCGTTTCGGCTTGGGCGGGTTCGGTGATGAGCCCTACCGTGCTGACCACGGCCTGTTCGGCCGGTAACGCTTGTCGTAACGCGGCTGCCAGCTGAACCTGGTAGCCGGCCCCGACCGGGATGACTTTAGGATCCGGATGGATCCCGCCGGATGAGATGTCAAACCACGTCACACCGGCGTCCTCCAGCAGCCGACGGGCGAGCTCGACCGTGTCCTGTAATGTCACGCCGCCTTCGACCCAGTCGGTTGCGGACAAGCGGATCCCCAGAGGCTTATGCGCAGGCCACACTTCACGCACCGCGGATGCGACCTCGAGTGCGAACCGTGCCCGGTCGCGGCCGTATTCATCCTCACGTTGATTGGTCAGTGGCGAGAAGAACTCGTGGATCAGGTAGCCGTGCGCCCCGTGGATCTGCACCGCGTCATAGCCAGCTTGATCCGCTCGGCGTGCCGCTTCACGGAACGCGGCGATAACCTCTTGGATGTCCTCAGCGGTCATCTCGCGAGGGGTGAACAGGCCGGGCTGGATCGGTTCAGAACCGGGCGCGATGACCTCCCATGCGCGGTCCTCACCCAGGGTCCCGCGGGGCTCGTCACGCAAGTTGGGGTAGGTTGCGGCTTTACCGCCCGCGTGCCCCAGCTGAACCGCTGCGGCCGCGCCTTGAGCGCGCATGAACTCCGCCATTGTGCGGTGGCCTTCGATCTGTTCATCCGACCACAGCCCGAGGTCCTGATCAGAGATCCGTCCGCGTGCCTCGACCGCCGTGGATTCGACCGTGACGAGGCCGAAACCGCCGGTCGCGAACGCGCCGTAATGCACCAGGTGCCACGGCTGCGGAACCCCGGTGCGAGGCGCGTAGTACTGGCACATCGGTGAGACAAACGCGCGGTTGCGTAGAGTGAGCCCCGCACCGTGCGGGGCGGGGATGGTCAGCTCGGTGAACAGTGTGGATGCCACGGCACTCCTTCGACAACTGATGAACGGTTGGCAGGCCCAGGGCTGGTACATGCCCCGGCGGGCGTGAGGATTTCAGCGGGTGTGAGGGGTCCAGCATGGTACAGGCCTGGCGTATATAGAACGTGTGGGTGCGTACGTCTAGCGCGGGAGGTAGATTTTCGCGAAGTTCGCCAGGATACGGTGCGCTGCGGTCACGTCCGCGTTGCGTGCCAGGTGAGCGATCGCATCGAAATCTTCCGGATCGAAATAGCCGTTTTCACGGTAGGCCTCGATGCGCCCGATGAGCCCGTCCGGGTCCAGTTCGGGGTGGAACTGGGTCGCATAGATGTTGTTCTTGAGCTTATACATCTGGACTGGTGCGGGGTCCGATGTGGCAAGCAACACCGCCTCGGCCGGCAGCTTGGTCGTAGACTCCTTGTGGCCTACGAACGCATCGAAATGCGGGTCAACGCCAGAAAGTACTGGGTCAGCGATACCTTCCGGAGTGAGGCTGATGTGGGAGATGCCCGCAGGTTCTGAATACGTGCGGTCAACCACCGCGCCGGAGGCCAACCCGAGCACACCCACCCCGTAACACAAACCAAGGAACGGGAGGTCTTTCTCGATCACGACCCCCAGCACTCGCGCGAGTTCTTCCTCAACACGGATCTGGGTTTCGCTTCGATCAACATCGGTTGAGGTGAATGGGCTCCCGCCAAGAACCAGAGCCGAATAGCGTTGATGCCACGTGTTCTCAAAACCGGCCGGTAGCGGCGCGGCTTCAAGCCGGAACCGTTCAACATCGCCCGCTTCAAGTCCGGACAGCCGCACGAACGCCTCGTATTCGGCGTCCGCCAAGGCGTCTTCCGGGCGGGTCTGCAACAGCAGGAATGGTGCGCTCATCAGCCCATCCTTTCACGTATGAGATCAAGCAGGCGCGGCGCCGACGCGAAGCCGTGCCAGGCTAGCGAGTGAGCCAGGCTAGCCGGCGGCCAGGCTCGATACTGCGACGCAGGTTCGCGCGTTAGCTGCTGCGGCGCAGGTTGGCGTCGATGGCTGCTTCTTTGACTCGGATGTCGTTGCGTCGCGTGGTCGCTGCGATCAGCGTACATGCTGCCGCGAGCCCTGCCACCAGGATGAGCCCTACATGGAAACCCAACGTAACGATGTGGGCGATGATGAGCCACGCCGCACCCCAACCGAAGGCAACCGGTGCCCACAGGCGCCCACGTTCCGTGAATGAGGCGAGGAACACGGGGATGCACGCTACAGCGAGGGTCGCTGGCGCCCAGAGCGCTTGCGGTGGCAGCGACCATCCGGCCGCGGTTGCGGCCGCGCTTGCGGTCCATGCGGCCATGAAGGCGCCGGCGCCGAGACTCAGCTCAGTGGGGAGGTCGGTTTCGTAATACTCACGATGCGTGCGCGCGGTGAGCAGGTTGAGCCGCCGCACTGCTTCCGCGGCCAGAGCGGTCCACAGGACCGCACAGACGGCGGCAAGCCACCACAAACCCGCCATCGCGGAGCCGACCCAGCCGGCCAGCGCCGCCGAGGTCACAGCCGTTAACCAGCCTGTGCTGCGTTGGCGGCGGGCTGAATGTTGATTGCGTTTCCATGAGAAAGCGCTCGCGGTGAGGAGCCCTAAAGCAGCAACCGGAACCAGAGCTATACCTGGAACCAGCGGCGCGAGTTCAACACGCGCATCGGCATGCGTTATGAGTCCAGCCGGCACTCCTTTGCTGAAGAGCGCGAGGCTCGCCACGAAAGCGACGAGTGAGACAACCGTTGCCGTGATGCGCCGGAACAGATCGTGCGGGCGTGGCTCAGGCGCTGGCGAAAACTCTGGCAGGTTATACGGCAACACAACAGTCTGCGGGGCCTGCTCCTGTGCAGTCGTTGATGCCGGCCTGCGGGACACCGCGATGGGAACATACTCGGTCGGTGAATAGTCCGGGTCATTGTGGCGCTCGTTCTGCAGGCGCAAGGCCTCACGGGCCTCCCACACGCTCTCCTCGAGGGTCAACTCACGCGGTGCTTCCTCGACCGCCTCAGGTTCCTCGAGCTCTTCAGATTCCGCCGCGATCTCGTCCGGTTCATCAATCGCCTCTGGCGTAGAGGGAACGTCCGCCTCTGGCGTAGCCGGGACGTCTGGCGCTGGAGGAACGCCCAGCGCAGGTGGAACGCCCAGGGCTGGAGGGCCGTCTGGGGCAGCAGGTGCTTCAGGTGCTTCGTCCGTCTTTTTGCTGCTCCGTTCGCGGGAAGCCTGTGCCGCAGCGGCGCGACGTTCGGTTTCGGCGTTCGTGTCATCCACATCGAACGGTTCATCACGTTCAGGGAAACGCAACGTCTCAGGCCGGATCTGAGCCGGAAAATAGAGGGTCTCGCCGTAGCCTTCTACGTTCTCGTCCGCGCGCCCACCCTGGCCATCGCCGGAATCCTGGGCGCCAGAACTGTCCCGAGCAGACTCAACCTGCTCATCAGAGCGGTCACTTTTCTTCACGGGATTGTTCCAACGGGACGGAAGCTGCACTAACGGCTCCTCGAAGTCGACGGCGGCGTTTGTGCGTCCACACGAGGGGGACTACCCCCAAAACACTACCGATAATCATGCCTAGAATCGCGGAACTCCACGCCGGCAACCCCAGAAGCGAGTGCAGAATTCCGCCAAGGGTAATCATATATAAGACCCACAAGGTGGAGCCCACACATGAAGACCACCACACCAGGGACCACCGTAGTTTCGACAAGCCCGCGCCAACGCACGCGACGGTACGGCCGCCCGATATGAACCGCAAGCCCACCAAAACAGAGAAACTGCCCGCAGAACCAAGCGAACCCGCCGCGGAGTCCGCGCTCTGCAGTAACCGGCGGCCCCATCGTCGTTTGTTAAGCCACCCGTGGCGCGTACGCACTACCCACGTGAGCCACACCTCACCCAGCACATGCCCGATCACCGTGACCGCGGCAGCGAGTGGCCCGTTGATAATTCCCTGCCCCGTCAACGCTGGGATGGCTAGAGCGAACAGCTCCTGCGGGATCAGCGGGAACGCGGCATCCAACACTTGAGCCAAGAACGTGCCGAGATAGAACCACGTACCCCACGCGTTCGGATCGAAAAGGTTCACGGCCGGCCGTCCTGCGTGACGGAGCGGTGTTTTGTGGAGGAGTAGTGCTGTGCAGGGGAGCTGTCCTGCGTGACGGAGCTGTCCTGCGTAGGGATGGTGAGTGGGCCTAGGGTGAGGCGTTGCTGGGTTGTGAAGGAGCGCGGCTGGCCCGTGAGAGGGTCAGTGAACCTGATGGTGTGGGCTAATAGCTGCAGGGGCTCATCGTGGTTGTCCGGGGCGTCATCCAGCAGGTAGGGGTAGTGCTGATCTCCGATGATCCCGGAACCCAGCTGGGCAAGATGCACGCGCAACTGGTGGGTGCGGCCGGTTACCGGCGAGAGGTCCCACAAGCAGACGTCCTCGCCGCGGCGGTTGAGGCCATAGGCGGCAAGGCGGATGCGGGTGACGGCGTTGGGAGGGAACTGGTCGAGGCGGTGGAGGCGCACCACGATCTCGCCGCGGACCTTCTTGATATGGCTGCGGACGGTGAAGGGCAGGCGGGTTCCACCCAGGGCGGGATGTTGCGGATCCCAGCCGGGCGGGGTCAACGTGACGGCTTGATATTTCTTGGTGATTTCGCGGCGCTCAAACATGGTTTGGTAGGCGCCGCGGGTCGCTGGATTGATCGAGAACATGACCACACCGGCTGTTGCGCGGTCGAGCCGGTGGATCGGCACGAGGTCATCGATCCCCAGCTGGACTCTCAGCCGAGCCAGTGCAGATTCGCGCACGTACCGGCCGCCCGGGGTCATCGGCAGGAAATGCGGTTTATCCACCACCAGCAGGTCCGCATCGCGATGGATCACGCGGCAATAGAACGGGATGTGTTCCTCGTTAGGGGAGTCCCGGTAATACCAAATGAATTCGTGCGCGCCCAGCGGGGTCTCCGGGGTGACGCGACTGCCATCGACCGCGGCAACCTCACCGTGAGCGAAGCGGCGGCGCAACCCTTCAGCGTCGATGTGCCCAAAACGATCCAGCGTGTATTCCTGAATGGTCTCCCACGGGCCGGTGGTCGGTACGCGAAGGCGGGTCGCGTTGATGCCGTTTCTCACCGGTAGCGGGGACTGCTTATAAGAGGAAGGTTTGAAGCTCATGCGTTTCAGGACTGGATGTGTGAACTACACAGAATGTGTGAAATACCTTGCCCATTCTTGCAGGCCTTGCTGGGGTAGCTGCGTTACGGCGGCGCTTTAGGCGCCACAGAAAAGTTAAGGTAGCTTAACAATTGCCGGGGTATGTTGAAACACCAGGCTGACGAGGAGGACACCATGCAAGCAGCCGATGCGGTGCGCGTCGAAGAGCTGACCGTGCGCTACGGACACAACACCATCCTGAGCAACGTCAACCTCAGCATCCCCGCAGGACGCATGGTGGGAGTCATGGGCCCCAACGGCGCCGGGAAATCCACCCTCGTCAAAGCTTGCATGGGGCTCATTCCGCGAGCCACAGGCCGCATCAACATCAACGGTAAAAGCCTTGACGAGGTGCGTGGCGAAGTTGCCTACATTCCCCAACGCACCACAAGCGACTGGGACTTCCCGATCACCGTCCTAGAAACCGTGGTGCTCGGAAGCTATCCGCGGCTACGCACCTTCCAACGGCCCAGCCGAACCGACCGCGAACACGCCCGCGAATGCCTCGATGCGGTCGGGATGAGCGAGTACGCCACAACCCAGCTAAGGGAACTCTCCGGAGGCCAAGCCCAACGCGTCTTCACCGCGCGAGCCCTCATGCAAGAGGCCACCGTGTTCTTCCTCGACGAGCCTTTCGTGGGTATCGACGCCGCATCCCAGGCCCGCATCACACACATCCTCAAGCAACGCGTCGCCCACGGCGCGACCGTCATCGTGGTCCACCACGACCTCAACAACGCACGCCTCATCTTCGACGACATCGTGCTCGTCAACCGCCGTATCATCGCCAACGGAGCCACAGCCGCGATCTTCACCGCAGACAACCTCTCCGCAACCTACGGGCCCGACATCATCACCTACGCGCCGGCGCTGCTCGGCGGCGGGGAGAACGAGAACCTATGACCTTCATCAACGACCTTTTCGAATACACATTCCTCGCCCGTGCACTCTTCACCGCAAGCGTTGTGGGGCTTGTGTGCGGGGTCATCGGCAGCTTCATCATCCTGCGGGGGCTCTCACTCATGGGGGACGCGATCTCCCACGCCGTGCTGCCGGGGATCGCGCTCGCGTTCATGTTCGACGTCTCATTCTTCGTGGGAGCGCTCGCCGCGGGGCTGCTCGCGGCGTTCGGGATCGGCGTGGTCTCGACCACCACAACGCTCAAACGTGACACCTCGATCGGGATCGTGTTCACCGCGTTTCTCGCGTTCGGCATCATCTTGCTCTCCAACACGACCGCGACGTTCTCACTGACCGATGTATTGTTCGGCAACGTGCTCGCGGTTCGGAAGCAAGACATGTGGCTTGCGGTGGTGATCGGCGCGGTTGTGTGCGCGGCGGTCTTGTTGTTCTATAAACAGCTGAAGATCACGACGTTCGACCCGGTCCTCGCTGATTCTTACGGGGTTCCCGTCAAAGCCGTGCATTACGGCGTTCTGGTTGCGCTTGCACTCGTGACGGTCGCGTCCGTGCAGACCGTGGGCGTGATCCTCGTGGTCGCTTTGCTCATCACACCCGCCGCGACCGCGTATCTGCTGACCACCCGGTTGCCAAGCATGATCGCGGTCTCCGCGCTCATCGGTGTCGTAGCGGCTGCTGGAGGGATGTATTTCTCCGTGAGGTTCAACATCGTGTCCGGGCCAGCCATCGTGCTCACCGCGTTCACCATGTTCACGCTCGCATATCTCTTCGCGCCACGCACCGGCGTCGTTACGAAAGCGATCGCTGGGCGATGACGCGGAAAGTGACTTTCAAAGCGGTGCTTGCTGCCATCGCGGTGGCGTTGCTTGCCGTGACAGGTTGTAGCGTGGTTCCGCGAGACGAGGCCGGTAGTGGCGCCGGGTTCGGTGGTGACGGCAAGTTCAACGTCGTGACGAGTTTTTCTGTTCTCGAGGACATGACGCGGCAGATCGGCGGGGAGCACGTGAATGTCTATAACCTCGTTCCGGTGGGGCAGGACCCGCATGAATACGAGCTCCGCCCGGCTGACACGACTCACGCTCAGGACGCCGACCTACTCATTTCGAGCGGCATGAATCTTGAGGGCGGGAACGACGGCTGGATCAGCCGCCTCATGACCGCCGTGAACCTGGATGCGAGCCAGCACGTTGAGGCGACCCGCGGCATCAAGCCGCTCTATATCACCGACGGGATCCAGATCACTGACGAGGTTGCGTTGGATGAAGCGGCCGACGCCGATGAGGATGAAGTGAATCCGCATGTTTTCGTTGACCCGGCTAACGGGGCGAAGATGGCGGAGAACGTTGCTGAGGCCCTGATCCGGGCGGACCCGGAGCACGCCGCTGACTATCGTGCCAACCGGGACGCCTACGTTGGGCGCATCAACGAGTTGGCGGGCAGTTATGACGAACTGTTCGCAGGCGTCGCGGAGGACGACCGGATCATCGTGACAAGCGAGCGTGCGTTCCAGTATCTAGCAAAGCGTTACGGGCTTGCCGAGGGCTACATCTGGCTGATCGATACGGAGGACGCGGGTAGTCCCGAGCAGCTGAAGCGTGCCGTGGATTTTGTGCGGGAGCATCGGCCGCGGGCGCTGTTTGTGGAGACGAACGTCAATCAGCGGCCTATGGAGACTGTGTCGGAGGAGACCGGTGTGCCGATCGCAGGAACCCTGTACTCGGATGAACTCGGTGCGCCAGGCACGCCGGCTGGGACCTACATCGGTTTCCTGGAACACAACCTTGAAAGCCTGACCCGCGGGCTCGGTGGCGAGTAGGGCTAGATCTTCGGGAACCGGCGCTTCTCAGTGAACGGTTCGACGTGGAACATATCAACGCCGCGTTCTTTGAGCCCTTCAAGTACGCGTTCGCTCACGATCCACGCGAAACTGTGGGCGCTTTCCCGCCAAGCATATGACGTAATCTCGCTGGTGCCTTCCGTGTTTTCGACGAATCCGACGTAGCCGGTGACGCGCCCCTCGTTCGCGCTGAAAAGGTTTACCTCGAATGTTGAGCACCCTGCTACCCCGAGTTCAGCTACTGCATCCGCGAAACGTTGGGACACGAGCGTGGGCGGGCCACCCCAGAGAATGTCGCCCCGACGTTTACCGCGACTTATTGTTTCTCGTTCGAACCACACGTCGAATGGGAGCTCTTCGAGGTTGCCGTCGGCAACAACATCGTAAATATCGCGTCCATCGTCAAGGGTGTACGGCCCCAACGGGGGTTTCCCTTCCCAAACTGTGTCAATCCAAAAGTCTCGCTGGGTGCTCAGCGGAAGTATCTCGGGCTCTGTTGCAAAAATCGTGAAGCTTG
>NZ_KV789402.1:0-150277 GCF_001807575.1 Arthrobacter sp. HMSC08H08 | reverse complement strand
AACCAGACACACATTTTGACCCTTAACCCTAAATAGCTAGGGCCTGATGCGTGAGAGCATCAGGCCCTACGCTTGTACTAAGCGGAGGAATAAGCAGGCGGACGAAGGAGAACAGATGAACCCCACGGCGGTGAACAGCGCTGACCCACACAACGGAGCCGGCGACGATGTGGCACGCTTGAGCCCGGCGGAAGCTCGCGCGCGCTTCCGCGCAGGCTTGCGACGGCCTACCGCGGGCTTCAGCGACGGTTGGGCGCAAGCCAACCTGCTTATCGTGCCGCAGGATCTGGCGTTCGATGTTTTGCTGTTCGCGCAACGCAACCCGAAACCGTGCCCCGTGCTCGGCGTCCTGGAGGCCGGCGCCACCTCGGGGCCGTTGCTGGCCGGCGGCGACATCCGGACCGACGCACCCTCCTACACCGTGTACCGGGATGGCGAGCTCGTGGACACTCCTTCGGATGTGCTGGATTATTGGCGCGATGACCTCGTGACGTTCATCATCGGGTGTTCTTTCACGTTCGAGGCGCCGCTGCTGGAGGCGGGAATCCCGGTGCAGCACATCGCGCAGGGCCGCAACGTGCCGATGTACCGCACGAACATCGCGTGCGAACCTGCAGGCCGGATGTCGGGGCCGCTCGTGGTTTCGATGCGACCTATCCCTGCGGACCGGGTGGCTGATGCGGTGCGGATCAGCTCCCGCTACCCCGGCGTGCACGGCGCGCCAGTGCACGTGGGGCATCCGGAAGCTATCGGTATCGAGGACCTTGCGGCACCCGATTTCGGGGACGCAGTAGACATTCCTGACGGCACGGTTCCGGTGTTCTGGGCGTGCGGCGTAACCCCACAAGCGGCGGTCATGGCGTCGAAACCCGAGTTCGCGATCGGTCACGGGCCCGGGCACATGCTCATCACCGACCTCAAGAACACAGACCTGCAAGTTCCCTAGTGGGCGGGGACCCGTAGTAGGCAGGAGTCCATCCGAGGCAGGAAACATAACCCCTGTCCCTCTGAGGACAAAAGTTTCGATCTCCAGTTTCGTCTCATTCATCCAATGGCTCATACGTTCTCAACGTACCGTGGATAAAACTGCACAACGTGCCCCTTGGACACCGCAGGCTTATGTTTGACACCGTTATATGCTCCTGAGTTCCACAACGCATGACGGATTGGCGGGGTCATTACATAAGTAGCATGAGAACAGCTTGGGCTCCAACCACTCTCAGCCTCTGTTAGCTGGCAACCCAACAGGTCTAATAGTTATCCTTTCGCGGCGTAGCCCCGCTTCCAATACCCCATGAATGACACCTGATTTCTCGGAACTTGGCATTCCTTCACCAGTAGCCTCCGCATCCGAACCACCACGGAAGACTCACCTGCAATCCAGAAGTAGGTCCCGGCTAGCGTCGGATCTAGGGGCTCTGTGTTGGCCTGGTCTTCGCTTCTGCCATAGGAAATATCTTCACCGGACTGCGAAAAGCTTGGGGTCTCCCACACCAGAACGCTGGCGTCATTTTCGCCTGCCGGTGTGGTGGTTGGCGATGCATTCCTTTCGAGAACGTTTGACGGCGATTCTCGCGGGGCCTGGCTTAGCGCATTGTCGACAATCTTCACCAGACTGGAGTACAGCTGCTCGCCCGAAGAGTCGCGCTCATCTTCCGCTCGCGCCAGCCACTGTACTGAGACTCCAGGCGGTACTTCTAGTTGCTGAGCATCGCTTGTACATGGAATCTCAACAAACACGTCTCCCTGTACTCCCTCAGGCCATTCCTCCAGAGTCTTGGCAATTGCCGGCAAGGCAGTTTCGTCTCCAAGCATCACGATGCGGCTACTAGTTCCAGGGGCGAATTCGATGCCGTGGCCGGACTCATCGTCTCGTGTCGGTGCGATGATGAGCAGCTCGTCACCGACCTGTGCCTTTGTAGCCCAAACAGACGCTGGTCCAGCGGCATGGGGGTGCAACACGAAATCGATGTCGAGTTCATCAGGAGTGTTGTTTGACAAGTCGCGTCGAAAAGCGCGGATTGAATACGTGCGGATATGACCGCGAGTTTGGGGGTCAAGGTCTTTCCATGCAGTGAGCCAGTTCTCCTCAGGCAGGTCTGGAAGCTGACCCTTGGTTGGGATAAGGACTTTGATACGGACGTCTCGAATCGTGTCCTTTGGCCCGACATTCTCCACGCCGTGAAGTGTTAAGCGCTGAAAGTGTGGGGAAATCTGTCGGGTGCGGGCAACGCGAACGCGGTGTGGCTGGTATCCCATAGGAATCCTTAATCTGATGAGTTGTTTACGTCTACTGAGCTAGTTTTGAGTGATGTCGCCCAATGGGCGTAACCGTGGGTAGCCCTGAGACCGGATCGGTAATAATCCGCGATTCGAGGTCGAACGCTTCTCTGGTTAGCTCTTGTGTGAGCACGTCGACAGGCGCGCCTGCGGAATGCAGTCGGCCGTCGCGCATGGCGACGAGAACATCCGAATACCGGGCAGCCAGGTTGAGGTCGTGCAGCACCATGATGATGGTGGTGCCATGACGATGATTGAGATCAGTTAGTAAATCGAGGACTTCTAATTGGTGTTTTAGATCTAGGTAGGTTGTGGGTTCGTCGAGAAGCAGCACATCGGTTTGTTGCGCGAGTGCCATTGCGATCCATACACGCTGACGCTGGCCACCGGATAGCTCTTCGAGGCACCGCCCAGCGAGGTCTGAGACTCGGGTAGCTTCCATAGCTTCGGCGACGATGTCGTAGTCGGCTGAACTCCAGCGACCCAGAATTCCCTGGTACGGGGTTCGACCACGGCCGACTAAGTCTGCGACAGTGATGCCGTCAGGAGCGATGGGCGTCTGTGGAAGCAGCCCGAGCCGCTTTGCCAATTCCCGGGAGGAATAGGAACTTAGCTCCTTGCCATCCAGCTCAACGACTCCAGCTGATGGTCGAATCAATCGAGCTAGCGTCCGTAGAAACGTTGACTTGCCACAACCATTTGGCCCGACAATCGAAGTAATCTTTCCTGTCTCGAATGACAAAGTCAGGTCTTTCACGATGGGTTTTTCCCCATATCCAGAAGCAAGAGACTGAGCATTCAGTTGTGCGGCCACGGTGAGTGACTCCTTGATTTTTAGGTGATGCTGACAGGGATGGTTGCAGCCATCAATACGCCGGGAATGAAACGGTGTTCATGCAATGTGATGAACAAAGTAGAGCTATCGAGATGCTCTGACGAGCAGATAGATCAAAAAGGGGGCCCCGAATGCACCGGTAATAACGCCGACGGGGTAACGCGTACCGAAGAGGTATTGACCGGCTAAGTCCGCGGCAAGTACTAAGAGGGCTCCGACCAATCCTGATGGCACTATGAGGTTCGCGCCGGGCCTGAAGATCCGAATCGCGATGGGGCCTGCCATGAATGCGACAAATGAGATTGGTCCGGTTGCGGATGTCGCCACTGCGATGAGCATGACGGCTCCGACAACTAGAGCCCCACGAAGCAAGTTCACGCGCAGTCCGAGTGAGGTGGCAACGTCGTCTCCAAGCTCCAAGATTGATAGCTTATGCGCGCCAATCAATAGCAACGGCGTCACGGCTAGAACCGTAATAACTAGCGGAAATCCGCGCTCCCAGGACATGTTATTCAACGATCCAGTCAACCAGCGTGTTGCCGTCGGCAGGTCCCACGCGGAAGCCTTCGACAGTACGTAGGTGGTCCACGCCTGCAACATCGCGGCAATGCCAATTCCCGTCAGAATCAGGCGGGTGCCAGTAAACCCCGATTTCAACGCCAGCAGGTAGGTCAGCGCAGCCACGCCTAACGACACCATTAGCGCCACCGTTGACACGGCCGCCTGAGAGGCATGAAATAGCACAATCATGGTCGAACCGGCAGCGGCCGCACCAGCGGAAATACCGATAATGTCCGGTGAAGCTAACTGGTTTCGGAGCATCGTTTGGAAGATGATTCCTGATACGCCAAATGCAAAGCCGGCGACAATTGCAATCGTGGCGCGTGGTAGACGTAGTTCGCCCACTGCGAAGGATGCACCGGGAACAGTGTCACCCTTGATGACGCTGATGACGTCGGCAAGGGTATAGAAGGAATCTCCAAACATGAGGCTCAGCATCCACAGCGCGGCCGTAAGCGTTGCAAGAACCACTAATGTGAGCGTAAAGCGAATTCGGGCTCTGCCACGTTGTTCTTGGATAGAGTTCGCTAGTTCGCTGACCCTGTTCCGCGGGCGCATGTCGGGAACGAGGTGTGTCATAGGTCCCGCATCCTTGTCCGTCGCACGATCCAAATAAACAGTGGGGCTCCGATGAGAGGCATGATGATGCCGACTGCGATTTCGGATTGGTCACCGACGAGGCGCCCAACGGTGTCAGCAAGCGTGAGTAATAATGCTCCTGTCATGGCGCTTGCTGGGATGAGAACGCGGTGGTCGGTCCCAAGGACCATCCGTAGAACGTGGGGGACGATGAGACCGACGAAAGCAATCGGGCCAGTGACGGCAGTGGTGGTTGCGCAGAGCAGCACCGCGCCGAGTGTTGTCAGGACTCGCGTACGGGTTAAGTTGATGCCGAGGCCGGTGGCGACATCATCGCCAAGAGAGAGCGCGTTGAGCCCGCTGCTGTTTAAAAAGACGATGACGAATCCGAGACCAAGCAAAGGAAAGGCGATCTTCAGTGATTCCCACTGCGCACCGCTGACGGAGCCGATTTGCCAGTTGCGGAACGCGTCCATGACATCGGCTCGTGGCAACAGAATGGCACTGGTCAAGCTGGATAGGGCGGCGGCCGTGGCAGCTCCGGCAAGAGCTAGTTTGAGTGGAGTGGCTCCGCCGTGGCCGATTGATCCCACGCAGTAGACAAACACTGCAGCCGCGAATGCACCGATTGATGCAATCAGCATTGTCGGCATCGTGCGAGTGATGTTGAAGAAGGTGATACCGATAACAACTGCTAATGAAGCGCCGGCCAGAACGCCGAATATTCCGGGGTCTGCGAGTGGGTTTCGAGTGACAGCTTGAAATGCTACGCCCGAGGTGGCGAGCGCTGCACCCGCGCACAGTGCTAGCACTGTGCGCGGGATGCGTGTCCATGCTGCTGCCTCTCCCGCGGTGTCGGTAGATCCACCTAAGGCGGAAAGCGCCTCGGTTAACGTAATACTGCGTACGCCGAACATCACCGAGACGACCACCGATATCAGTCCAAGTATCAGTAAAAAACCGAATACAGCTGACTTGGTGGTAATCGAAGGCCGGGGAACGGACTTTGCTGAAACAGCGTGGACTGAGGTTGGCACTGTTACTTCTTCAACCCTTCGTTAAGCGCTCCGAAGTAACGGTCGATGCCCCAAGGGATAGCGAGCGGTGAGGGGTTCGCGGAGGCTCCTAGTGGGCCATCTTCAAGGAAGGCAATGTTGCCGTTCTTCACCGCTGGAATCTTGGAAAGCAGTGGATCTGCCTGCATATCCTTGACCTTCTTTTCCTCCTTGGCTTTATCGCCCGAGGAGTAGGAGATGATGAGATCGACATCATCGAATTGCTCCGGGTTCTCAGTAGAGACTTCTACCCAGAAATTGTCGGCAGTCTTGGACTTTTCCTCGACGATCTTCGGCGCTGCAAGACCGTGGTCCATGAGGAATCCCATACGAGGATCTTCTGTGGAGTAGAAGCTAAGCTTGGATGGGTCTGAGCCGTTGCCGGGGGTGGTAAAGAGTGCCTTCTTACCCTTGAGGTTCGGGTATTTCTCAAGCGCGTCGGCGATAGTGGCATCCAGGTTCTCAGACAACTTCTTGCCTTCATCGGCCTTACCGATCGCCTTGGAGCTAATCAGAACCATGTCTTCCAATGATGTGCCCCATGCCATGTCTGGGTAGGCAATGACGGGTGCAATCTTGGAGAGTGTTTCGTAGTCCTCCTTCGAGATTCCGGAGTAAGTGGCAAGAATAATGTCGGGCTTTGTTTCTGCGACTTGTTCAAACGGAATGCCGTCGGTTTCATCGAAGAGCACCGGCTTCTTGTCGCCGGAGTCTGCGCCGAGTTCCTTCAGCTTGTCTTCAACCCATGGAAGGATGCCATTGTCGTCATCGTCGCCGTAGGTGGCCTTGGTCATACCAACGGGTACCTGTCCCAGAGCAAGTGGGACTTCTTGGTTCGCCCAGCCGACACACGCAATTCGCTGCGGAGCCTCTTTGATAGGGGTCTCCCCGAACCGGTGTTTGATGGTTATAGGGAACTGCGTGGTGGAATCCGAGGCGCTGACGCTACTGGTGTTGTTTTCGCTACTCGCCTCGTTGCTTCCGCAGGCTGTCATAGTGAATGCAATAGCACCGCTGGCCACCGCGGCCGTCAGGGTTTTAAAGATTTTCTTCACGTCGGTCCTTTGTTGTGTGCGGAGAGTTTCGGTGGGTGCCTCCGAGTCCAGCAGTTCGCTGTACTTCGGAAAGAGTAACATAAGGTTAGGCTAACCTAATAAGAGAAGCAACGTCGGACTTAAATGGTTAATGTGCGTTGAAAGGGGTCCTCAGAGACTTCCTCTATGAACGCCTCCCGATTCCGTAGCACCAGGTTCGACACCACGAACTCCTGCGGCCTCGGCACGTCGACCATTCACCAGGCCCACCACGGGTGGTAGCGCGGACAAGCGGCCAGCAGCTCAGGGTCGCCAGCCTGCGCTGCAAGGCATGCCCACGTTAAACCTTCACCGCAACCGACCTTGAAGAGAGACTCGCCAAAGTAGTTATCCGGCCGTTTACCGTGCTTCTTCTCATGCATTCGCCGCGTGCGGACGCGCTGCGACGGAGTGACTTTCTCTCGCGCCGATGGAGTCTTTCTGCCTACGTGGCGCCCAAGAACTTGCGCAGCACATCGAGCAGGTCTGCAACGTGCCTATGTACCGCACGAGCATTGAGTGTGAGCCTGCGGGCCGGATGTCGGGGCCGCTCGTGGAGATTCCTGACGGCACGCTCCCTGTGTTTTGGGCGTGCGGTGTGACACCGCAGGCGGGGTTCCGTGGGGGCGGACAGGAGAGCTAGAACTTCTCAGATCCGATCTTTTTGGCTATCCGAATCAGCTCCGTAACCTTCTCTTGCGGGAACTGGGTCTTCCTATAAACCACATCAATCGTGTTCTGGAAGACCTCTTCCTTCAACGGCCGATACACCAACCCGTCGCGCACTCGCTGTTGTGTCGGTACGCCATCACTATGGCCCGCCGCGAGAGCCTCGGATGGCGCAATATTACTGACGGCAACACCAAGCCCTCGATGAACAAAAGAACGGATCGCTTCCCAGGATGCGAAGCGCCATTTCGGCGAAATCTCAACGCCAAGATTTCGAGCTTTCTGAAAGAAAGGGCGTTGGTTCTCCGGCGGCTCCAACGCAATCACTGTATGCATTGCTAGTTCCTTGATGGAGACCTGTTCTTGGGCAGCCAGCGGATGACCCTCGGGCAAAACCGCTTTGAGCCGGACGTGCCCCACGACGTCAACTTCTAAGTCCGTCCGGGTACGTTGTTGCCCCAGCACGAGAGCGGCATCCAGTTTTCCCTGAGCTACCGCGTCCTCCAAACCCCGTGGGCCTGTCTCAGCAAAACTCAGCTCAACCTCGGGATGCTTTTGCACGAAATGGGCGGCAATATCGGGAAAATAAAGGACGATAGTGGACTGCATTCCGCCGACCTTCAAGGGTCCGCGGAGCTTCCCACCGGCAGACCGTGCCTCCTGATGCGCCTCGGCCATATCAGCCAGCACCCTCCGCACGCGCTGCGCATATCGCTCCCCCGCCGGCGTGGGGACTGACCTCTGTCCCTTGCCGCGAAGAATGAGCTGCGTCCCGATATCTTTCTCTAGCGCCGTAATAGCGCTCGAAACGTTAGCTTGCGTTACGTGGCAAACCTCGGCCGCAGCGCTCATCGAACCGTGATCAATCACCGCCAAGAAATACTCAAGTTGCCTTATCGTGACACGCAATCCATCCATGTATAGATCCTAGCTATATCGAATCAAAAAATAATTAGTTTGAAATACTTCTCGGCCGAGCGGAGACTTGAAGGCACTCATGTGACATAGAACACATTCGTTTGAGGAGACACAGTGCGTTCCCTACATATCAACCCAGATACCGGCCTGCCGCGCTGCGACGAGAACGTCAACCCAGCTAGCCTCGATAACCCCGGCATGCGAGTCATCACCCTCGGAACCGCCGGCGGCCCCCGCTATTGGAAAAACAACGTCCGCGACCGGTATGGAATCTCAACCGCGGTCGTCGTGGACGACCGCTTCTACCTCGTCGACGCCGGCAGCGGAACCGGTCGCCGCATCCGGCAGTCCGGGCTCGATTACAGCCAGCTCGCAGGCTTCTTCATGACCCACATGCACTCCGACCACACCGTGGATCTCCCAGGGCTGCTTGTGTTCGGACTGTACGCATTCGACACCGATCGGGCCGCTCCTCTCCCCCTCTACGGCCCTGGCGACCGCGGCGCCCTTCCTCCCGTGTCCCCTCTCGCCACAACCCCGCCACAGCCGGTCGCACCCGACAACCCGACGCCGGGCATCGAGGACATGCTGGACTCGCTCTTCGCCGCATACGCGACCGACCTCAACGACCGCGTCTTGGATTCCCTACGAACTCCTCCAACCGATCTCTTCAAGGCCCACGACATCAAGATCCCCGAAGAAACCGGATACCACCCCAACGACAACCCGACCCCGGACATGGAACCGTTCGTCATCTTCAAAAACGAGAAAGTCACGGTCTCTGCGATCCTCGTGGAACACCCACCCATAGCGCCGGCATTCGCTTTCCGCTTCGATTCGAAGTATGGATCCGTGACCATCAGCGGCGACACCACCGAAACACCCAACATGGTGCGCCTCGCTAAGGGGACCGACCTCCTACTGCACGAAGCGATCGACTTCACTTGGGTTGAAGAACTCTACGCACACGATGACAGGCCCAAAGCACAAGCCAGCCGCCAACACCACTACAAGTCCCACACCTCCGTGGAAGGGACCGTCCGCATCGCGCAAGAAGCCGGCGCTAAGCGGCTTGCGCTCCACCACATCGTCCCCGGAAACAGTGATCCCAACATCTGGGCCTACGGAAAGTCACAGATGGGCGACGCATTCCTCATTCCTGATGACCTCGACATCATCGAAATCACCCGCACCGTATCGAATTAGAGGTTTCCCATGCCTACGAATTCCACTGCTCAGAATCCCGGTACCTCTCAAACAGCGAGTGACGGCACACAAACCAGCCTGCGCACCAAAGACATGAAGGCGATCCTCGCATCGAGCTTCATCGGCTCGATGATCGAGTTCTACGACTTCATGCTCTACGCGACGGCCTCCTCCATCGTGTTCGCGCACCTCTACTTCGCCGACCTCGGGCCCGGTCTAAGCCTCTTCGCATCCTTCACGACACTCGCCGTCGGCTATCTGACCCGCCCGCTCGGCGGCATCATCTTCGGCCACTTCGGTGACCGGATCGGCCGCAAAACAGCCCTCGTGACCACCATGATCATCATGGGCGTCGTGACCGTCCTGATCGGCCTGATGCCATCGACCGCGCAGATCGGTGTGATCGCACCGATCTCGCTTCTAGTCCTTCGCATCATCCAGGGCATCGCGGTCGGCGGCGAATGGGCCGGCGCAGCTCTCATGGCTATTGAACATGCTCCCGCCAACAGACGCGTCTTCGCCGCTTCCTTCGCGAATGCCGGTGGACCTGCCGGCGCGGTTCTCGCGACATTGACGATGTCCCTCATGAGCGTTCTAACCGGCGATGACTTCATCGTGTGGGGCTGGCGCATCCCGTTCCTGATCTCCGGCGTGCTGATCGCGGTGGGGCTCTACATCCGACTCAAGGTCGCTGAAACCCCGGCATTCCAGAAGATGGATAAAGAAGCCCACAAGAAGAAGGCTCCACTGGCCGAAGTCATCAAGAACTACAAGAAGCCAGTCATCGTATCGCTCGTCGCGGCGATCACGGTCTACGTAACCCAGGCCATCACCACGGTGTGGGGCGTTTCCGTGGCTGTTGAGGCAGGCAATGACCGCACGACGGTCCTGAACTGGAAAGCGCTGGCTGCAATCCTCACTCTTTTCGTAACCTTCGCAGCCGCCCGTCTTGCCGATTACGTAGGTCGCCGACGCATGCTCGCCGCTGCTTGCGGCCTTGCCGCCGTCGCAGCGCTACCCCTCGCGCAGTTGGTCGGTTCCGGCGAAATGGGCAAGTATGTGTTCGCAGCTATCGTCGGAAACGGCATCATCCAAGGCCTCGTGTACGGCCCAATCGCCGCCTACGTCGCAGAGCTCTTCCCACCATCTATCCGCTACACGGGCGCATCCCTCGGATATCAGCTCGCCTCAGCACTCGGCGCTGGCCTGACCCCGATGATCGCTACCGCGCTCGTCCACTGGAGCCCATCCGGCGGACTCTGGGCCCTGGGCGCCATCTGGGGCGGCATCGCGCTCGCAGGTGCCCTCACGGTTGCTCTCTACAAGATGCCAGATGACGTCCACACCGGCGCCATAGATGAAATCCGTGCCGCCAAGAAGGTCTCAGCTCAGCAAGCGGAGGCGACGCAAACGTAGCCGACGCACACCTTGCCGGAAGCAGGCGGGTAGGTTTAGATGAGGCCTCAACTGAGGCTGAACACTGAACCTACCCGCCTGCTTGTTTGCCTGTGGAAGGAGACGTTGATGGGCAACCTTTCGGCCATGCTGGGCGTACTGTCTGGCTTCACGGCCATCTGGGTTGTGATCCTGGTCGGCTACATTGCCGGGCGGCTCAACATCTTCGGGCCCGAAGGCCGTTACGTCCTCAACCGTCTCACGTTCCTCGTCGCAAGCCCCGCCCTCCTGTTCCACACCATCGCCCGAGCCGACATCTCCGTGATCTTCGGGCCGCAAGTGTTCATCGCCGCAATCAGCGCCTTCACCGTCATGACCCTCTACGTGCTCATCGCGCGGTTCGCCCTCAAACGCAGGTCAGCTGAACTCACCGTGGGCGCGCTGTCCGCCGGCCAAGTCAACGCCAATAACCTCGGCATCCCCATCGCGATCTTCGTGCTCGGAGACGCAACCTACTCCGTCCCCGTCCTGCTGTTCCAGCTCGCGATCCTGCAGCCGCTCTCACTCATGCTCCTCGATGTTCAGACCCAACGCGTCGGCTCCGGCGTGCTGGGCGCCCTCAAAGGTGTCGCGACCAACCCGATGACCCTCGCATCGCTGGCCGGTGTGCTCGTAGCCACCACCGGGGTGAGCATCCCAGAAACCGTGATGAACCCCATCGAAATCCTCGGTGGCGCCGCGGTCCCGGCGATGCTCATGGCGTTCGGAATCTCCCTCGTAGGTTCCAAGCCGCTCCAGCACGGCAGCGGCCGCCGGATCGACGTCATGCTCGTGCTCACCTTCAAACTCATCGTGCACCCGCTGATCGCGTGGTTCCTCGCCGCCGTCGTATTCCAGCTCGACTCCGCCGGCATCTTCATGGCCGTAATCCTCGGCGTGCTCCCCACCGCCCAGAATGTTCAGACCACCGATTTAGTAACGCCATGGTGAGGATCGAGTAACGCCCGGGCGTTTGGGGGTTGGGCGGGGTTAGTGGGTTAGGCGCATGTTGTCTCCTTCTAGTGTGATGATCTCGGCGCCGACGGCGAGCCGGTTGAGGATCGACTCAGCGATGACAGCGTCGGGGATGGACTTGCACCATTCGATGGGGGCGAACTGGGATGTCACGATGGTCGCTCCTCGGTTTTCTCGTTCCGCAATGATGGTCAACAGTTGGTGCGCGGTGGCTTCATTGATCGGGGTGGTGAGAAAGTCATCGAGTACGAGGACATCGGTGTTGTGAATGGCTTCGAGGAACTTCACGCGCTCAGGATCCGAGTGATGCAGCACGGCGAGTTGGTTGGCCAACGAGTCGGTGCGGAAGAACTTGGCGGAGTAATCCTTTCGGCACGCTGCATTGAGCAGTGCTTGGGCGAGGTAGGTCTTGCCAACGGAGGATTTGCCCAGGATGACGACGTTTTTCGAATCCTGGCACCATTGGCATTGAGCAAGTCGGGTGATTTGCTCTTTGTTGATGTTGCGGCTGGGCGTGTAAACGATGTCTTCAACACAAGCATCGGGGTTTGGCGATCGTGATGTTTTGAGCAGTTTGTTGACTCGTCTTTCGTGCCTGGCTGCGACTTCTTTATCGAGTGCGTAGAGGATTTTGTCTGAGAAGCTCCACTGGTCGAATGCTTGGTCCGCGGCAATGTCGATGACTGTGCGGCCGAAGGCGGTCATCCGTAGTTGTGTGAAGATGGGCAGTACTGATTCGTCTAAGAATCGTGCGGTTGTTGATGCTGGTTGTGGCGCATCCATGGGTTAGTTGTTTCCTTTCTTCGTGAGGTTTTCGATGCTGAACTGCTCCGCGCCGCCGAGGTACGCACCGCGCGTATCACGCGGGATAGGTGCTGCTGCAGTGTTGGTGGAGGTGGCAGCGGCATCTCGCGCGTTGGGGTCAGGCTGTGTGGTGGTGCGTACCGTGTCTTCTTTGCGTACGGCTGCCATCATGTTTTTCACGGCGGTGTAGGACACTGCCTGACGTCGGCCTTCAAGGTCGACGAGCCGCCGGCAAGCTTCTTCCAAGATGGGCTTGTTGTCGTGTTTTCCCATGGAAAGCACGTTGCGGCATGAGAAGAACGCTTGTGCTTTGATTGGGCGCGCATCCATAAGCTCAGCGATGACCCGGCGGGTGTGCGGCCCTACCCTGGCAGCTTCGCGTAGGAAGTATTCACAGGTCCAAAGCCCATGGGTGTTGGCCATCTGCGGCGGGATATGGTCGGTGTCGGTGACGAAGGTGCCGCGTTGGTGCGCAAGCGTATGTACTGCTTGTCGCTCGCCGGCATCGAAAACCGTAAGCGTGTTGCCGGTGATACGTACATCAACAGTGCGGCCGACAAGTGTGTAGGGCACGGAGTAATGCACGCTGCCGACGACGATATGGAAGTCGGGAGCGACTTTGGCCCGCTTCCATTCCGTGCGCTGCCACCGCTGTTTGGGAAGGTCAGTGAGCAAATCAGCCTCAAAGTCTTCAAACAGCTGCCGCCGACTGATGGTGTTGCCGCGAAACGGGGTGTGCGCATTAATCGCGTCAACTCGTTTGAGTATGCGACTGTTGAGCTCATCAAGGCTGACGCACTGGTGGTCGTCAAGGGCATGGATGACCTTTTGGGTCACAATCTTGACCGCTGCCTCAACATTGGCCTTGTCTTTCGGCCGTCTTGCCCGCGCTGGCAGCGCAGCGGTGTTGTAGTGCTCCAGAAACTCCTCGTACGTGGTGTTGACACGACGATTGCGATCGGCAGCGCTTATCGCGTTCGATGCCGTCGAGGCGTTGTCCGGGACGATGACCTCTGCCACCCCGCCGAAGTACTCAAACGCCTGCATATGCGCGTCCAGCCACGCTTGTTGGCGTTCATTGCTACACGCACAAGCAAACAGCATCCCGGAATACGGTAGCGAAGCGACAAACACACTGAGCTTGCTTGGACGGCCCCCGGTGGGGTCGAACAGGCGCATCTTCGTTCCTGCCCAGTCCACCTGCATTGTGTGAGCTGGTGCGTGCACGATCCGGGCGGTTACCCCGGTGGCATCAACATGCTGTGCGACAAGCTGGCGAAACCGCTCGTAGCTGTAGTACCGCTGCCCGGGCAGCGCTGGCGTTGAGGTGTACTTGCCCCACAGGACCTGCAGCGTGGTCTTATGTCTTCCGGTCCGTGCTTTCACCACGGAATCGAAATCGATCGGGACGAACACACCCTGACCTGTGGATCTTCCGTCATGAAACAGCACAGCTACGGCTTCATCATTAAGCCCAGCAATCTGGGCCGTGGTCGTGATCTGCTCTGCTTGCAGCACTTTACGAACTTTTTGCACCGTGGAATGCGAGCATCCCATCGTCGCTGTGATCTGGCGAACGGACCAGCCTTTGAGCACGAGGTCCATCACCGCCCTGTAGTCAGTCACAATCGGACTCCTTTGGCAATGCCGCGTGCCCTGAAGTCACGCGGTCACCAAAGAGTTTCCCCCGAAAACAGCAGTGTTACTCGATACTCACCATCGCGTTACCCGATACTCACCACGGTGTTACTAAATGCACGCGCGCAATAGTCAAAGCGCGCGCAATCACAAGCAAGTCCCGGCCAGCGGCTGTTTTGGGTCGTTGTGTAGTGAACTGGGTGACCCGTCTTGAAGCATGCACCAAACAGCGTTGATGTTTCGTGTCAGGCCACTGAGTACGTAAAGCTTTCGCGAAACCAGTCCCGCCGTCAGACACGACCATATAAGGAGCCGCGATCCGCTTCATCAGCCCCTGGTACGCCCCGGAGTGCTCAGTCTTAGCGAGATACCAGCCGAGGACGTGCTGAGGTGCAGACGCAATCAAAACAACAGCTTGACGCCCCAGGTAAATACCATCGATAAACACCACAGGGTGAACTTCATCAACGGTTGGGAACACCGGCCACAAGTCCCAACACCAGGCAGTGTGACGACGGAAGGTACGTCCTCCGCCAGGCATATCCCGCATCAAAGTACGACCCAGCAGCCATTTCATGAATTGTTTGAACTGGTGCGTACGCTTGTCGATTTGTTGCACTTGAGAAATGCCACAAACCCGGCAACGCCAACGGGTTTTACCAGAACTGGTGTGACCGCCACGATGCAAACGACGACGACAAAAAGGGCAGTGAGGAACGTTCATTCAGCCAGACTGGCAAAAATGAAACCTTAAACACGGGTAATGCGCGTAAACACGGGCAACGAACGCTATTTATGCCACACATTTTGTCCAGGTAACAAGTTTTGTGGGTAAAAGATGAAACCCGATTCTGCCGCGTAAACACAGGGGAAAACCGGGATTTTTGCCACACATTCTGACCTATAACCCCAACAGGAGCATGACGGCTAGATCGAGAAAAACAAAGACCGGCCCTGGGCTCCCACCAAAATGGGTAGCGGTACCGGTCATGTTGGTATTCAGGCTAGGCGATGACACCTAGCTGTGCAACGGTGAGGGCTCGACAAGCCACTCGATAATGTTTTTGTGTTGGATCCCGTCGCGGCTCATGTCGAACTGGTCCATGCTCAGCACGGTTTTCGGGAAGTTGTCGGTAACCCCGCGAAGGGCACCGAACTCGCGGTCGACGGTGTTTTGGCTGCCGAGCAGGTAACTCACCTGGAAGTACTCGGTGTCGGAACCTTTGCGGGCGATGAAGTCAATCTCGCGCGCGCCGGCTCTTCCGACACTTACCTCGTACCCGCGCGCAAGCAGCTCCACGCACACGATGTTTTCGAGGGTCAGCTCAATGTCGGCCTGGTTCGAAAGGCCGAGCGTTTCACGAAAACCGTGATCCACCGCATAGTACTTCTCAGTTGCCCGAAGCCTCGCCTTCCCCGCAATGTCAAAGCGCGGAACCCGATAAATCAAGAAAGCGTTCACGCAAAACTCAAGGTAGTTCAACACGGTATCAACCGAAACGGTGCGCCCCTCGCTTTTGAAAAAACGCACCAGTGACTGCGCCGAGAAGGTTTTTCCAATATTTGCGAAGCAGTAACCGACGATGCGGTGAAAAATGTCGACGTCGCGGATCTGGTGATACTCAATCACGTCTTTGAGCACAACCGAGTTGTACACCGAGTCAAGGTAGTCGAGCGAGGGTTCCCGGTCGAGGTTGAAGTATTTCAACGCCGGGAAACCGCCGAACTGCACAAAGTGCTGGAAGTGTTCGCTCAGTGTGCGGTCGCTTTGGCGGTGCAGCTCGACAAATTCCGCAAACGAAAACGGTTGGATCAAGAACTCAACGTAGCGACCGGCAAGATGTGTGGCGAGATCACCGGAAAGCATGCGCGAATTCGACCCGGTGACATAGATATCTGCGTCATAGTCGACGCGGATCGCGTTGATGGCTTTCTCCCAGTCGGCGACCTGCTGAATTTCGTCAAAGAAGAAATACGCGCGGGTGTTTTTGTTGAGGTTTTCGGCTTCGATGCGCCGTAGCAGCGCCGCTGCGTCTGTGATGTGAAGCCCGTCAGCGGACTCAAAATTCATCGCAAACACTTGTGGATCAGCGCTGCCCGCGCGAATCACTTCTTGCAGCTGCTGCAGAATCGTAGATTTGCCGCAGCGACGCACACCGGTGAGCACCTTCACGAGGGGTTTGTCGATAAAGGGCTGGATCCGCGAAAAGTATCTCGGGCGTTCAATGATTCTGTCCACCACAAACCTCCCTGTTTTGTCGAGTATAGTCGACAAGCTGCTACTTTGCGGAGGTTTTGTCGATCTTAGTCGACAAGAATCGCGCTGGCTCGGGCACAAAACAGCGCACCGCGGGAAGGTTGCCGGCGTGTGCCAGCGTCCAACCCGCGGTGCGCTATCCGGACGGTGCGGCCCGAATCGAGCCGCTGAGCCCTCGAGCCGTTAAGCCCTTGAGCCTAGAAGTCCCAGTCGTCGTCGGTGGTGTCTTCGCCCTTACCGATGATGTAGCTCGATCCTGATCCACTGAAGAAGTCGTGGTTTTCGTTGCTGCCAGGTGACAGCGCCGCGAGAATCTCAGGGTTCACTTCGGTCTCTTCAGCGGTAAACCGCGACGGGTAACCGAGGTTCATCAGCGCCTTGTTCGCGTTGTAACGCACGAACACGGCAACGTCGTCCATCAGGCCGAGCGGCTCGTACAGCTCACCCGAGTACTGCAGCTCAAGCTCGTAGAGCTCTTCCAGCAGGTCGAAGGTGAACTTGCGCATCTCTTCCTGACGCTCTTTGCTCTGCGTCTCGAGTCCGCGCTGGTACTTGTAACCCGAGTAGTAACCATGCACTGCCTTGTCACGCAGAATCAGGCGGATCATGTCTGCGGTGTTCGTCAGCGTCGCGTGCACCGAGAAGTGCAGCGGCAGGTAGAACCCTGCGTACAGCAGCAGCGACGACAGCAGCGTCGAAGACACTTTACGCTTGAGCGGATCATCGCCGTAGTAGTGGTGCAGCACCTTCTTGCAGCGTTCCTGCAGCAGATCGTTGGCAACTGCCCAGCGGTAGGCGTCGTCGATTTCCGGGGTGCTCGTCAGCGTTGAGAACACCGAGGAGTACGAGCGGGCGTGCACCGACTGCATGAACGCAATGTTGGTGTAGACGGCCTCTTCGTGTTCGGTGCGGGAGTCTTGGATCTGCACGATCTCACCGACAGTTGCCTGCACGGTGTCGAGCATGGTCAGACCGGTGAAGACGCGCATCGTGAGGGTGCGCTCTTCCTGGGTCATTTTCTGCCACGCGGGGATGTCGTTTGACAGCGGCACCTTCTCTGGCAGCCAGAAGTTCGCGGTCAGACGGTTCCACACCTCGAGGTCTTTGTCGTCGGTGACGCGGTTCCAGTTAATGGGGCGCAGCCGGGCTGTCGGGTCGTGGCGGTACGACGGCGGGGTGACCGAGATCTCTTGCAGCGGGCGGTCGGTGTTCAACGGATCAGTCATAGTTCAATAAAGCTCTTTCACTAATGGTGTCTGGTGGTCAGTGCGCGGAGTGCGCGGACGGCGCGCGGTGCGCCCGCGCGCGCAGCACGGGCGCACACGCGGGCGCGAACGCGACTACAGCGCGCAGGAAACGCAGCCTTCGATCTCGGTTCCCTCGAGCGCGGGCTGGCGCAGGCGGATGTAGTACAGCGTCTTGATGCCCTTGCGCCACGCGTAGATCTGCGCGCGGTTGATGTCGCGAGTGGTCGCCTCGTCTTTAAAGAACAGCGTGAGCGACAGACCCTGATCCACGTGCTTGGTCGCAGCAGCGTAGGTGTCGATGATCTTCTCGGCGCCGATTTCGTAGGCGTCTTCGAAGAACTCGAGGTTGTCGTTTGTCATGTGCGGAGCCGGGTAGTACACGCGGCCGAGCTTGCCCTCTTTACGAATCTCAATCTTCGAGGCGATCGGGTGGATCGAAGCCGTCGAGTTGTTCACGTAGCTAATCGACCCGGTCGGTGGCACCGCCTGCAGGTACGCGTTGTAGATACCGTGTTCGCGGATCGACTCGCGCAGCTGTTCCCAGTCCGCAACCGTCGGCAGCGCAACTCCAGCCTCGGCGAAGAGCTCACGCACCCGCGCGGTTTCTGGCACCCACTCCTCGGCCGTGTAACGGTCGAAGTAGCTGCCGTCAGCGTAGTCGCTCTTCTCGAAGCCCGCGAAGGTCGCACCGCGGTCAATCGCCAGCTGGTTCGAAGCGCGCAGCGCGTGGTAGGTCACCGTGCGGAAGTACGCGTCGGTGAAGTCAATTCCCTCTTCGCTGCCGTAGTGGATGCGCTGCGAAGCGAGGTAGCCATGCAGGTTCATCTGGCCGAGGCCGATGGCGTGTGACGCACGGTTACCCTCGGCAATTGACGGCACCGCCTGAATGTCGGTCTGATCCGACACACTCGTCAGCGCCCGCACCGCAATCTCAACGGTTGCGCCGAAGTCCGGGCTGGCCATTGCCTGCGCAATGTTCAGCGAGCCGAGGTTGCACGAAATGTCGTGACCGATCGTCTCGTACCCGATTGCGGCGTCGTACTCAGAGGCGGTGTTCACCTGCAGAATCTCCGAGCACAGGTTCGACATGTTGATGTGCCCCTCGAGCGGGTTCGCACGGTTCACAGTGTCTTCGAACAGCACGTACGGGTAGCCCGACTCGAACTGCAGCTCAGCGAGGGTCTTGAAGAACTCGCGCGCGCTGATCGTGGTCTTGCGGATCCGCGGGTTCGCGACGAACTCGTCGTAGCGCTCGGTGATTGACTGATCCGAAAGCGGAATACCGGTTTCGCGAAGCACATCGTAGGGGCTAAACAGGTGCATATCTTTGTTCTGCTTAGCCAGTTCGAAGGTCACGTCCGGAATCACAACCCCAACCGACAGGGTCTTAATGCGGATCTTCTCGTCAGCGTTTTCACGCTTCGTGTCGAGGAACCGCATAATGTCGGGGTGGTGCGCGTGCAGGTACGCAGCGCCTGCGCCCTGGCGAGCGCCGAGCTGGTTCGCGTAGCTGAAGCTGTCTTCGAGGATCTTCATCACGGGAACAACACCGGAAGCCTGGTTCTCGACCTGCTTAATCGGGGCACCCGCCTCGCGGAGGTTTGACAGCAGCAGCGCCACACCGCCGCCGCGCTTGGACAGCTGCAGCGCAGAGTTAACGCTGCGGCCAATCGATTCGAGATTGTCTTCAACGCGCAGCAGGAAGCACGACACGAGCTCGCCGCGCTGTTTCTTACCCGCGTTCAAGAACGTCGGAGTTGCCGGCTGGAAACGGCCCGAGAGGATCTCGGTGACCGTCTTCGAAGCCAGTTCCTCGTCACCCTGACCGAGGAACAGCGCCGTGGCAACAACTCGCTGCTCGAAGTTTTCGAGGAAGAGGCTGCCGTCGAAGGTTTTCAGCGCGTAGGAGGTGAAGAACTTAAACGCACCGAGGAAGGTCTGGAACTTGTGCCCGAAAGCGTCGGCCTGTTCGTGGAGGCGCTCGACGAAGTCCTTGTCGTAGGCGCGCAGGTATTCGGCTTCGTAGTACTCGTTTTCGATCAGCCACTCCAGGCGTTCCCACACCGAAGCGAACTGCTTCGTGTTCGGGATGACCTGCTGGTTCAGGTAGGCCTCCGCCGCTTCGTGATCCTTGTCAAACTGGATCGACCCGTCCGCCGCAAACAGGTTCAGCTGGGCGTTGAGCGCGTGGTAGTCCTTCCGCTCGCCGACCCCGCCAACCCGTGCAGTGTTGGGGGTGGTTGTTTCTGATGGTGTGGCGATCGTCATGCGACGTCCTCCTCATTTGCTTCTGCTTCTAATGTGTTCTGTCGTGCCCAAAATTCGTCTAAACCAGCCTTGACTCGAGCAACGTCGCGGTTGGTGCCAAGAAGTTCAAAGCGGTACAGCTCAGGAACTTTGCACTTGGCTGAGATGATCGGTCCTGCGATGCAGTAGTGCTCACCGAAGTTGGTGTTCCCCGCGGTAATCACGCCGCGGATCAGCGCGCGGTTTGCAGGATCGTTCAGGAACGTAATCACCTGCCGCGGCACCGCCCCGGCCTGCGCTCCGCCGCCGTAGGTCGGAACCACGAGCACGTAGGGCCTGGTCACTCGGATCATTCCCTCTGTGCGCGGTCGGAGTGGGATCCGCACCGCCGGGCGCTCGAGCTTCTCGACGAAGCGGAGGGTGTTCTCCGAAACGCTCGAGAAAAACACCAGGTCAGGTGAATCTTGCCCCTCGAGCACTCGCACCTCCGCGACGCTTCGTGTTCGGCCTTCCCTGCGTTCACTCATCAGCATGTTCTCCTCTCAGCATTTGCACCTCAGCAATCCCACCCCTACATCTAGTCCTGGCCCACATTGCGGGCACAACATATAGTGTTTAGCACGAATACTCTCACAAATCTACGACACGCCGAAGTGCAGACTACGTCATAGCGAACCCAAGACTCAAAGGGGATACTTATGGTGCTGTCAGACTCGACGTACTACGGTAGAGAGCACAAGTGAGACCCGGAAACTAAAGAATGAATGAGGGCGCCTGATGACCGCATCAAAGCAATTTCAAGTTCCTCCAGAGATTCACGTGGAAAGCGTTCGCGCTTTTGTGAGCGAGTGGGCAGAGATCACCAATCCTGAAAAGATCGAGCTCGTCTCAGCAGCGGATGACGCCAGGCTGCTCGAAGAGGCCATCGCCGCCGGCGAAATGCTCCGCGCAGGCAAAGGTCGCTACTACTCACGGTCACACCCGAAAGACACCGCCCGCACCGAAGAGCGCACCTTTGTCGCCACGGCTGACGAGGCGGATCGCGGGCGCTACAACAACTGGCGCCACTCAAGCGAGGTCAAACCGCTGCTGACGAGCCGCATGCGCGGCGCTTCGGCGGGTAAAACCATGTACGTGGTGCCGTACCTGATGGCCCCTCCCGGCACCCCGCTTGCGAACTTCGCGCTCGGAGTTGAGCTCACCGACGACCGCAACGTGGTGCTGCAGATGATCCGCATGGCCCGCGTCGGAATTGAGCACTTCGACGGTGTCAGCGACCAGGACTTCTTCGTGCGCGGTGTGCACCTCACCGGTGACCTTACCGCGCTGCAGCAGGGCACCGACGCCGACGAGCGGATGTTTGTGACCGTCGCAGACGAGCGCACCATTTTGCACTTCGGCTCCGCGTACGGCGGCAACGCGCTGCTTGGTAAAATCGCCCACGGTCTGCGCCAGGCGTCCTACGACGGTTACGCCTCAGGGAAGTTCCTCGCGGAGCAGTTCCTGCTGCTTGGGATCCACGACCGTGAAACCGGCGTCACCACGCACGTGTGCGGCGGCTTCCCGAGCGCGTCAGGGAAAACCAACCTCGCGATGACGCTGCCGCCAAACGGACTCGGCGACCGCTACCGCGTTGATTTTTACGGCGACGACATCGCCTGGATGTGGGTTGACGACGAAGGGAAACTCCGTGCCATCAACCCCGAAAACGGTGCCTTCGGTGTCGCAAAAGACACCAACGAGGGTTCCAACCCCACCGCGATGGCGGCAATCGCTGAGGGATCGGGCACGATCTTCACCAACACCGCCTACAACGAAGTCACCGGCGAGGTGTGGTGGGAGGGTCTCACCCCCGAACCCCCAGCCGACCCGGCAGGGTGGCTCGACTGGACCGGCGCGAAAATCACCGACCGCACCGCCGAGCAGCAAAACGAACCGTGGGCGCACCCGAACAGCCGCTTCACTATTCCGCTGGAGCGCATCCCGAACCTCGCCGAAGACGTCTCCAAACCCGAGGGCGTGGTCGTTGACGCGATTATCTTCGGTGGCCGCACCCGCGATCGTGAACCGCTGATCCGCGCAATCGACAACCTTGTTGATGGCGTCTACGACGGGCTGACACTCGGCGCCGAGGCGACTTTCGCAGCGGACGGGCTTGACGGGCAGCTGCGTTACGACCCGATGTCGATGCGTCCGTTCTTCTCGTACTCCGAGGGTCGCTACGCCGAACACTGGCTTAAAGTGCTCGGGCAGCTGAAAGAGATGCCGATGTTTGCCCACGTCAACTGGTTCCAGCGCGAACCCGAAACCGGTCGTTACCTGTGGCCGGGCTTCCGCGAGAACCTGCGCGCGCTGAACTGGCTCACACAGTACCGCGACGGCAAAGTCAAGGGACGCAAAACCCCGATCGGCGTGCTCCCGCTTGTTGAAGAGCTCGACTTTACCGGTCTCGAAATCGACGCGGCGGATCTCGACAAACTGCTGCGGGTTGACGTTGAACGCTGGCTGCAGGAAACCGATCACCGCGCTGAGCACCTGCGCGAGCTGCCCGATATGCCGCGCGAAATCTGGGACGCACACGAGGCGCTTGTCGAGGCGTTGCGGGCCGAGGCGGCAACTGACGCAGGGGGCGCAGACAGCTAGCGCCTGCGCCACCGCGCGGCCGCGGCGACACAAAACTGCCACACAACAAACGAGGGGGAAACCGAAACGTGTTCGGTTTCCCCCTCGCCTTTGGGTTACGCGCCCGCGAAAACTAATCGCGGCTGGTTTTTTCGATCAGCTCAGCGAAGCGGTCAATGTATTTCTGCAGGAACTCAACGGTTGACTCGCGGGTGATCTTATCCCCGTCACCGAAAAGCTCAGGCGACTGCGACAGGAACACCTCGGGCTGGCCAAGCGTTGGCATGTCGAAGTAGGAAAGCGCAAGGCGCAGGTTCTTCTGCGACGAGTACCCGCCCATGCGTCCAACAGAGTGGCTCACAATTCCCGCCGGGAGTCCCTTCCACGCAACGTCGGCGTTGGGTTTCGACCCAATATCCACCGCGTTTTTCAGGCACGCCGGGATGGTGCGGTTGTTCTCCGGGGTCACAAACAGCACCCCGTCAGAGGCCTTAATCGTCTCGCGGAACTCCGTGTACTCCGCCGGCACCGGCTTGTCGGTGACCTCTGGGTCGTCGTAGTCGAAATCGTACAGCGGCAGGTCGCGGATCTCCACGATCTTCGCCTCGTACCCCTCAGGGAACATCGGAATCAGGTTGTGCGCAATCTTACGGGCAAAGGAGCCACGACGCAGGCTCCCAACAATCACACTCACGCGCTTCGTCATACGTTTCATTCTCTTTTCTCTATTTCAACTGTGGATCATGCACCGCGATCCGCGCCCTCATACGCCACAGACTCGCGCGGCGCGAGCTGCCGGTCGCTGCCCCAAGCCGAGCAGAACCGGCACTCGCTCACGAGGTCAAGCCTATGTTAACAATTCCGCCATTGCGAACCTCATGAGTAACCGAAGCTCCGAGCACCAAGCGCGGCCTGGTGCTCCCGGAACTTGCGGGGATCCAAGCCACTGGCTTTCAACTGTTCCATACGATCGCGCGAGCCGACGTCGCTGTCATCTTCGGGCCGCAAGTGTTCATCGCCGCAATCAGCGCCTTCACCGTCATGACCCTCTACGTGCTCATCGCGCGGTTCGCCCTCAAACGCAGGTCAGCTGAACTCACCGTGGGCGCGCTGTCCGCCGGCCAAGTCAACGCCAATAACCTCGGCATCCCCATCGCGATCTTCGTGCTCGGAGACGCAACCTACTCCGTCCCCGTCCTGCTGTTCCAGCTCGCGATCCTGCAGCCGCTGTCCCTCATATTCCTCGACGTTCAAACCCAACGGGTCAGCGCCGGAATCCTCGGTGTGCTCAAAGGCATCGCAACCAACCCGCTGATCCTCGCTTCACTCGCCGGTGTCATCGTAGCCACCACCGGAGTGAGCATCCCACAAACCGTGATGAACCCCATCGAAATCATCGGCGGAGCCGCCGTCCCGGCGATGCTCATGGCGTTCGGCATCTCACTCGTAGGCTCCAAGCCGCTACAGAAAGACTCGGGCCGCCGCACCGATGTGTTGCTCGCACTCACGTTCAAGCTCATCGTGCACCCGCTCATCGCGTGGTTGCTGGCCGCCGTCGTGTTCCAGCTCGATTCCGCCGGCATCTTCATGGCCGTGATCCTCGGCGTACTTCCCACCGCGCAGAACGTGTTTGTGACCGCAACCCACTACAAGCAAGGCATGGTCACCGCGAAAGACACCGTGTTGCTCTCAACCCTGCTCGGGGTGCCGCTCATGTTCATCTGCGCGATGATATTCGCGTGAAAACCGCTGGGCTGACGCAAGCGGCGTACGATGCGGTAGTGGCTCAGCCGGCCATGTAACCTCAGCTACTCAGCGGCCCGTGAAGCGGACGCGGATGCGGCGCACACGGCGCCGCAACTCGCCTTGCGGCGCGTGCTTATTCCAGTACCATAAGCCCCACAGGCCAGCCACAAGCGAAATCAGACCCGCGATGCACAGTGACATTCGCGCGCCCAGAACTTCGGCAAGCCACCCCATCAAAGGTGAACCGAGCGGCGTTCCGCCCATAACCAAAACCATGTACAACGCCATGACGCGGCCGCGATACCTCGGGTCCACCGTCATCTGTAGCGTCACGTTGCACGAATTCAAGAACGTCACCGCTGCCCAGCCGGTCGGGATCAGCATGATCGCATACAGCCACAGCCACGGGACCGCGCACGCGGCGATCACCGTGATACCGAAACCGATCGTTCCACCCACCACGAACTTCAGCCGCGAACCCTGCCGCCTGGCCGCCATCAACGCACCCGCCAACGTGCCGCACGCCTGGATTGTGCCGAGCAGACCGAACACCTCGGCATCCGCATCGAACACCGTTGTAGCCATGACCGCGTTGAACACCGGGAAATTCAACCCGAACGTACCCACCACGAACGCAAGCACCATGATCATGATGAGCGTAGGCCTACGCGCAACATACTTGATGCCCTCAACAACCTGGCCACGCTTACGCGGAACCCGCGGCTGAGTGTTCGCCGGAATGTTCCGGGAAATCACGAACAGCGAAACCAGTACGCCCGCGAAACTCGCTGCGTTGATCAAGAAAACCCAGCCCGTACCGACCGCGGCAATCAACAGGCCAGAAACACCCGGTCCGATCAGCCGCGCCGAATTGAAGCTCGTCGAATTCAAGGACACCGCGTTCGGTACCAACTTGGACGGCACCAAATCATTCACCAAAGCCTGGCGTGCTGGCGCATCGAACGCCGCCCCGATACCTAACAAGGTCGCCAAGATGTACACATGCCACAGCTCAACCGTGCCCGTGAGCACCAAAACACCCAAGATCACCGCGAGCACACCCATGAACGCCTGCGCGATCTGCACGATCCGTAACCGCGGGTACCGGTCAGCGATCACGCCCGCATAGGCAGACAAAAACAGGATCGGCAGAAACTGAAGCCCCATCACGAGGCCCACCGCGGTCCCTGAATTATCGGTCAGCTCAGTCAGAACCAGCCAGTCCTGCGCGATGCGCTGCATCCACGTCCCGATGTTCGAAACCAAGCCGCCGAAAAACCACCACCGGTAATTCTTGATCTGCAGCGAGGCGAACATGCGGGACATGAATAGGCGGCCTCCTCAACGGCGCAGAAACCGGTGGGGTAATACAAAACGGGACCCCGGCGTAGATTGAACTGTAGATTCAACCCTACGCCTAGGGTCCCGCCTTGTTAAGAGTTGCCGCGCTGACGTGGCGCCGCTGGCACGGCGGCATGCCAGCCAAGCTGACGCTATGCCGACGTTAGTTTAGGCCGCGGCCGCACTAGTTCAGGCCGCGCAGGTCGAGTTCGAGGTGGTCCTCCCCCGCCTCATCCAACTGCACTGGGATACCCCAGTCCTGCTGGTATAGATGGCAGGCGGCGTGGTCCGGGATCTCCTGGCCTTCCTCACCATCGCAGGCTGCAGCACGCGCGGTGATATGCAGAACGCCGTGCACAATCTCCGGGTTGAGGACGAGCTCACGCGTGAGCCCTTGGCTCGTGCCAGCGCCTTCGAGGATGAGTTCCTCAGGGGACGCGGAAACCTGTAGCTGGGTTGGGTCACCCCAACGGTAGTCGAGCTTCTGGCCCGCAGGAGCAGTGAAGCGTGCGGTCAGTTTGTGGGTGCCGGGCTTCACCAGGGTCTTTGGGCGCTGGGTCTGGGATGCGCCACGGTCAACCGTGGTCGCTTCCTTCGGCAGCGGGACCCGCACGAGCTGATGCCGGTTCGTTTCGACCACCAACAGGACCGGATCTCCACCAACGCTGTGGTCCACGAGCACTTCCGCCGGTTCCTGTAGGCCCTCGGCGAGGGTGCCGACCGTATGCGTTTCGGGGTCATAGCGGCGCACCGCACCGTTATAGGTATCAGCGATCGCAACCGAGCCATCCGGCAGAACCGAAACACCCAACGGGTGCTGCAGACGCGCCTCATCGGCCGGACCGTCGCGGAAGCCGAAATCGAACAGCCCCAGGCCGGTCGCAGTCTCAACCTTGGCGACCGTGCCGTCCTCACCCAGGCGCAGCACACGCACCGCGGAGGTCTCCGAATCCGCGATCCACACGTCCCCGTTCGCATCCACATCCACACCGGAAGGCTGCGCGAACATCGCGACATCCGCAGTACCGTCATCCAAGCCTTCGATGCCGGAGCCAGCCTCCAGCGTGACCTCGGCCTTGACGGGGTCGAAACCGAAGATCTGGTGGGTTCCCGCCATAGCGACGATGAACCGGCCAGCCTTCTCTGCCCACGCAAGGTCCCACGGGGATGAGAGCGAAAGCTCGGTAGCGTTCTCCCCCAGCTCACGCGACCAACCGGCGTCCTGCAGGCGGGCGCGTTCGGCATCGAGCAGGCGCTGCACACCGTTACCGGCAACAGTCGTGACCTCGCCCGTGGCCGTGTTAACGCCACGCAGGCGGTGGTTCACGGTGTCAGCAACCAGGACGTCGTAGCCGACCTTCTCCGCGATGTGGCCGGGAACGACCGCGGCACCCTGCGGCTCGTTGAAGCGAGCGGTGTCCGCGGAGCCGTCCGCGAAGCCGCGCTCCCCAGTGCCGATCTGACCGACCTTGGTCACGAGGTCCGTGTCCATGATCGTGAGCCGGTGGTAGCCCGAATCCACGACGAGGAACTGGCCGTTCGGCAGCTCGATCGCCGAACCTGGGAAGCGGAGGTCCCCTTCGCGTGCCGGCGGGGCGACGTACGGGCCGTCACCGCGGTGCAAGGTGCCCTTCGCATCGTGCTCTTCGATGAGTTCTTCAACCAAAGATTCAAGGCCGGCCGCGTGCCCCTCACCCGAGAGGTGCGCAACGATGTAGCCCTCCGGGTCAACGACAACCAGCGTTGGCCACGCACGCGCAGTGTAGGCCTGCCACGTCAACAGCTCCGGGTCATCCAGAACCGGGTGCTCGATCTCGTAACGCTCAACCGCGGCCTCAAGCGCTTCCTTCTTGGCCTCATGCTCAAACTTAGGGCTGTGCACGCCGATCGTGACAAGCACGTCACTGTACTTTTCTTCCAGCGGACGCAGCTCATCGAGCACATGCAGGCAGTTGATGCAGCAGAACGTCCAGAAATCCAGGAGCACGATCTTGCCGCGAAGGCTCGCGAGGTCAAGATCCTTGCCGCCGGTGTTCATCCAGCCGCGGCCGCGAAGCTCGCTCGCGCGCAAACGGACGCCGGTACGAAGTGCATCAGACTCTGCAGACACCTAAACTCCTGGGATTCAGACGGGACATTCACTCGTTGCACACAGAGCGCAACGGACTGTGTCCCATTCTAAAAGTTGTGTGCGCGCAACCGCTTACAGCGCGTAACATCGCGCTTTATGCCCGCGGCGTATCGTCTTTCTCCTGTGGGGATTCAGCATCCGGAGCCGCAGCGTCTGATGCGTCGGCCTCCGCAGCGTCCTTTTCCTCCGGCAAACCACCCACCGGCAGGCCCGCGCGGATGCGGGCTGCGCGGCGGGCTTCTTCGAGGCCGTCGGCCTGGGCGCCCTGCAGCTGCTGCAGCATCTGGTTGTAGTCGCGCAGTTCGCGGTTTCCGGTACGTTCGGCAACGCGTTCGTCGCGGCGGGCTATCCGTTCATCGGAGCGGGACCATGCAACGGCCACGCCCACGGCGAGCATGAGCGTCGGTACTTCGCCGATGCCCCACATAACACCGGCGCCTATTCGTTGATCTTCGATCGCGCTCGGGCCCCAATCGCGGCCCTGGTTGCCGAACCAGTCCGGCTGGATCAAAACGTCGGTGCCCATGATGCTGGTCGCGTAGAACGCGTGGAAGATCATGGTGATCAGCAGGATCACGAGCCGCACAAAGTATGGTGCGCGGTTCGGCAGCGGGTCCAGCCCGATCATGTTGACGGCCAAGACGTAGCCGGTCAGCAGGAAGTGGAAGTTCATGAACTCGTGGCCTAAGTGGTATTTCATGGAGAACCACATGAGGTCAGTCGAGTAGAAGATCACGATCGAGGCCGTGAAGTTCACGGCCGCGACAATCGGGTGCGTGACGCCTTTAGCCCACTTGGAGTGCAGGAACACCAGGGTCCATTCGCGGGGGCCGCGGGTTCCGTCGCGCCGGGCGGGGATCGCTTTGAGGGCCAGCGCGATCGGGGACCCGACCACCAGGAAGAACGGCGCGACCATGGTGAGCGCCATGTGAGCGACCATGTGCATCGAGAACAGGTTCTGCCCGTACACCGCGATGGGCCCGGATGTGATGTAGAACAGGAAGATCAAGCCCACATAGAAGCTGAGGGTGCGCCACCAGTCCCAGTGCCCGCCTTTAGCGTGGACGCGGTAGGCCCAGCGGCCGTAGGCGATCGCGAGGAAGATAATGATCGCGACCCACAGCCAGTCGAAGCGCCACACACTCGCCCACGATGAGATGGTCAGCTCGGGTGGTAGCTCGTAGCCGGAGAGGCGGCGGGCCGGGGACATGACTTCCGGCGGCGCGGTGGATACCGGCGGTTGGGTGCGGGCAAGCACCACGGCGATCGCCGATACGGCGGACATGATCGCTACTTCAACACCGATGATGCGCCACGCGGCTTTGCGTGCGGTGAGGTCGCCGTTTTTCAGGCGCGGAATGATGTTGGAGCGGTGGATGATCCCGAGGAAGCCCAGGATCACCGAGAGGAAAGCTTTGAAGATGAGGAACAGACCGTATTGGGTTCCGAAGAGCTGTTGAAGGGTGTGGACGCGGATCGCACCTGCCGCTACGCCGGAGAGCACGACCAGGAAGAACGATGCGCCAGCTAGGTGCGAGAATCGTTGCAGGACTTCCGCTGCGGCGGGGTTGGTATCAGGGCCGGTGATGTTCTTTTGCGCTCCGCCAAGCAGCCCGGAAACAACGGCGAGTGCTACGAGCCCGCCGCCCCACGCGACGACGCCGAGTAGGTGCAGGCCCATCGAGTTCACGGCTCCCCAGTGGTCGTCACCGCCGGCGGCATGGCCGAGTAGCGCCAGCGGCACGAGGGCAACCCCTGCGAAGCCTGCGGCCCAGCCGAGCGCGTTGGCGCTGCGGGCGGCGATCATGGTGGTGCTCGTGATGATCGCGAGGGAAACGACCACGGCCCAGCTTCGGCCGAAATCGAAGTTCAGCATGTAGTCGAAGATGCCGTCAGTGAAGGATTTGTCTGCGGTGACGGGGAGCGCGGCGGCATCCGAATAGCTGAGAACGAGCGTGGACATCGCAGCGAACGCCCACACGATCGCTGCGACGGAGCCGACGGTAACGAGCCGGTTGAACGCTTTGGTGAATTCCCCACCATCAGTGGAACCTGCGGCCCGAGTGGTGCGCTGTGGCCGGGTGGTACGCGGGATGATCGCGCACACGAAGATGAGCGTGCCGAGCGTGATCGAGAAGCTGATGTCGTGAACCCAGCGCGCGATCGGCAGGCCGTAGCGGGTCACCACGCCCGGGTCACCGAGTAGAACGGAGAGCGCTGTACCGGAGTACGAGAGCGCGAGGAAGAGGGTTATGAGCCCGATGGGCGCGGAAATCCAGGTGAGCGCGTATGCGACTCGAGGGTTGTCTGCCGCGAGCCTCGCGTTCTTTGCGGAAGGGTCCTCGCTTCCGCGGGCGGGCTCGGCGGAGGCACGCTTGGACGTTGCAACCTGCGAGTGCGACATGGGCGCCTTTCCTGAGGGCATTTCTTCAGAGGAGGTTCACGTGAGCGGAGCTCATCAGATCCAGTTTAGGCGGTGCCGCTGTGGGAAGCGGTGCCCCGCTTGTGTTTAAAAAGTAAACCCACTCCAACCTGCGTGGTTGGGGCGGGTTTACTGCTCAGCTTGCGCTGTAAGACTTACTTATTGGAAACAGCAGCCTTCAGCTTGGAGCCAGCGGAGAGCTTAACGGAGTGACCAGCAGGGATCTGGATGGTCTCGCCGGTCTGTGGGTTGCGACCCTGGCGTGCGGCACGGTTGGTGCGCTCGAAGGACATCCAGCCTGGGATGGAGACCTTGTTGCCCTGGGAGATCTGCTCGGTCACGGTCTGGAAGAGGGCATCCAGTACGTCGTTAACCGTGGTCTGGGTCTGGCCGGTGTTGTTCGCGATAGCGCTCACAAGCTCACTGCGGTTCATTACTTGTCCTCCTGGACTCGGATACTCCCCAACCAGTGAGGGCTGAGGATTGCCCCAGGTTTCGGGGCCTGGATATGAAACTAACAGGTTTTCCCAGAATTTCGCGTGTTTCGGGGCGGATTTTCCGCGTTGAGTGAGAATTTACCCAGATTTTTGGCTGATTAGAGCTTCTTAGAGCGGTTTCTGGCGGCGAAAACACGAACGGAGCGGCCTAAACCTGCTTAAACGCGGACGTCCCGGCGCCTCGCTGATGTTCTTTTCAGCTGGGGCCGGGACGTCCGTGACAGCGTGCGATGCTTGTGTGTGCCGCTGTTGACGCTATGTGTTCCTCACAGTGGTGAGGAAGCGTGAGCGATTACCAGGACGACTTGGTGATGCCTGGCAGCTCGCCCTTGTGAGCCATTTCGCGGAAACGCACACGCGAGATACCGAACTTCTGGAAGGTACCGCGTGGGCGGCCGTCGATGGAGTCACGGTTGCGAACGCGAACTGGAGAAGCGTCACGTGGGAGCTTCTGCAGGCCGACGCGTGCTGCCTCGCGGGCTTCGTCGGTTGCGTTCGGGTCGATCAGGGTCTTCTTGAGCTCGGCGCGGCGCTCGGCGTAGCGAGCCACGATCACCTTGCGCTGCTCGTTCTTGGCGATCTTCGACTTCTTAGCCATGCTTACCGCTCCTCACGGAAATCGACGTGCTTGCGAACCACTGGATCGTACTTCTTGAGCACGATGCGGTCCGGGTTGTTGCGGCGGTTCTTGCGGGTCACGTAGGTGTAACCGGTGCCTGCCGTGGACTTGAGCTTGATGATTGGGCGAACATCCTGTGCTTTTGCCATCAGAACTTCTCTCCCTTCGCCTTAAGCTCAGCGACTACGGCTTCGATGCCGCGCGCGTCGATCGTCTTGATGCCCTTGGTGGACAGATTCAGGGTGATCGTCCGGCCGAGGGATGGTACGTAGTACCGCTTCTTCTGAATGTTCAGGTCCCACCGACGCTTGGTGCGGCGGTGCGAGTGCGAGATGCTGTGTCCGAATCCGGGCACTGCACCGGTCACCTGGCAACGCTGTGCCATGTTCACTCCTCCAGTGTTGGTCAGTTGTGCTGCGGTCCCTTGCCGCCTGGCTGTGGTGTTGGCTCGCCTGGAGTCAGGTGAGCGCAGCCGATGACGATGCGAGGTCCCGCTACCCAGTTGGGGACACCGTGCTTACAACGCTGGAGGGCCTAAAGCAGCTGGGTGAGATCCAGCCAGTGGTTGACCATCAGACAGGTTTCAAACAACGGTGGTCCGGGTGAAGCGTGGGCATTTGCCTACCCACTGTTCACCTTCTCTTCCGTGTCACGGGCTGTTGGGCACGCAAAGATTAACGCGTGGCAACAGAACGCCTATCTATCTTAGGCAATCCCCCATCTTTGGGGCAAATCATGGTAAGCGAGTTTGGCCACACTCGCACCGGGGCCTCCACCCAGCCGGCCGGCGCCCGGCGCGCGCCATCTGGCAAATTGTGTGCCGCATCGTTTTCTTGGCTAGTCTTGTACTGAATCGACAGGGGAGCGCTAACCGAGCGCTGAGAGTGCCGATGTGGCAGACCCTCGAACCTGATCCGGTTAGTACCGGTGTAGGGAGTTCGAATCTTCTCTCGTGGGCACACGTGGGCCACCCCCTTTCATGAACTGGAAGGTTGTTGTGGCAGATATGCGTAGAAACCCTCTTATGGCGGCTACCGCGGTGCTCTCTGTTGCGGGCTTGACGTTGAGCGGTTGTTCGATCGCGGCTCAGCAGGAGGATGCGGAGTCGAAAGAGAAGACGGTCACGATCATCACGCATGATTCTTTTGAGTTGACCAAGGAACAGGTCAAGAAGTTCGAGACCGAGACCGGCTATAAGCTCAAGACGACCTCCCCAGGTGACGCGTCTTCTGTGGTCAATCAGCTGATCCTGGCTGAAGGTAAGGCGTCCGCGGACGGTTTCTATGGCGTGGATAACCTCCAGGCCGGCGCGCTGACGGAGAAGGGCGTGGTCGAGGACTATGTGCCCGAGAAACTGCCGGAGGCTGCGAAGAAGCTGACCAACAGTGACGCGTTGACCCCGATCGATCAAGGCCAGGTATGTATCAACGCTGACGCGGGCTGGTTCAAGAAGAACAAAGTTGATCTGCCGAAGAGCATCAACGACCTCACCAAGCCTGAATACGCCAAGCTGCTGGTAGCCCAAGACCCGGCGCAGTCCTCCCCTGGTTTCGCGTTCATGGTCACCACGATGCACAAGACTAAGGACTGGAAGAAGGCGTGGGAGGACATGCTGGCTGGCGGCACCAAGGTCGTCTCTTCATGGTCTAACGCGTACAACACGGACTTTTCCGGTTCTGAAGGCAAAGGTAAGTACCCTCTGGTGGTCTCCTACTCCTCCTCCCCCGCTTTTGAGGGCGGTAAGACCGTGAACATCGATGACACCTGCATCGACCAGGTCGAATACGCCGGAGTCCTGAAGAACGCTAAGAACCCTGATGGTGCCAAGGCCTTCGTGGACTTCATGCTCAGCGAGGATATGCAGAACGCTATCCCTGAGCAGATGTACATGTACCCGGTGAACCCCGATGTGAAACTTCCGAAAGACTGGGCCGCTCACGCGCCGCTGTCGAAGACGTCGGTCACCCCGGACCCGAGCGAGATCGCCCAGAAACGCGAGGAGTGGATCAAGCAGTTCCGCGAGCTCAGCAAGAACGCTAAATAGGTGCGTTCCTGAGACGAACACTGGGTAGAAGAACGCCGGGTAGAAGAAGCAGGTCGGGTACCTGATGCACGAGCAGAACCGCTCTCACGGCGAGCTGAGGCGTCGGCGCCGCATCGTGACCATTGTGTGGTCTGTTGCGGCGCTGGCGTTGCCTGCCGTGTTCTTGGCTTTCTTCTTTGTGTGGCCGGTCGCGGCGATGATCGGCCGCGGCGTGACCCCGCCCGAAGGCAGTGAAGGTACGTGGTGGGGGCCGCTCGTTGCCGTGTTGTTCGATGGGTGGACGTGGCGGCTCATCGCGCAAACACTCGGGCTCGCGTTGGGTGGCACGCTCGGCTCGATCGTTCTGGGGCTTTTCGGCGCCCACATTCTCTCGACCCGTTCTTTCCGTGGGCGCGGGGTCATCCGCGCGGTCGCGACCATCCCGTTCGTTTTGCCGACCGTGGTAGTGGGTGTCGCGTTCCGTGCCTTGCTCGCCGAGAACGGCCCGTTAGGTTTCTTGGGCCTGGATCAGACCACGGCCGCAGTCATCCTCGCGATGATCTTCTTCAACTTCTCGGTTGTTGTCCGTCAGGTCGGGGCTGTGTGGGCTGACCTTGACCCGCGCCAAGCCGAGGCCGCCCGGACTCTCGGGGCGAGCCGCTTACGGGCTTTCCTAACGGTGACCCTCCCGGCGCTCAAACCCTCGATCTGGTCTGCGGCTTCGCTCATTTTCTTGTACTGCTCTACCGCGTACGGGTTGATGATGACGCTCGGTAAACCAGGTTTCGGAACCTTGGAAACCGAGATCTATATCCAGACCGAGACGTTCCTGGACCTCCCCCAGGCGGCAGCGCTCTCGATCCTGCAGCTGGCGATTGTGCTCGCTTCGCTCGCGGTATCGCAACGCGCGCGCTCTAAATCTGAGACGGCTCTGCGGCTATCGCAACCCCGCTTACGGCCGCTGGCCCGGACTGACTGGTTCTCCGCAATGATCGCTTTCGGCACCGTCACTGCACTTATTGTGGCGCCACTGCTGGCGTTGCTGTTGCGTTCGTTCTCGACCCCGCACGGCTGGAGCCTCAACAACTACCGGCTTCTAGCTACCAGCTCGGGCACCGGTTTCGGCGGCGGTTCGACCCCGTTAGAGACGCTCCGCAATTCGCTTTTGACCGCATCGGACGCCATGTGGATCACCCTCATCGCGGGCCTCCCGTTGGCGTGGTGGCTCTCCCGCCACGCACGCACCGCTGCGTTCGGGCGGGCGCAGAAGATTGTGGATGCCGCCGTGATGTTGCCGGTCGGGGTCTCAGGGGTCACGATCGGTTTCGGTTTCATCGTGTCCTTACAGATCGCGTTCCCGGAGCTTGCGCGTTCAGGCTCGCTCGTGCCGTTCGCCCAAGCCGTGGTCGCGTTGCCCGTGGTGGTGCGCATGATCATCCCGATCCTGCGCTCGGTCGACCCGAAACTCAGGGAGGCCGCCGCGACCCTGGGCGCGAGCCCACTGCGGGTCGCGCTGACCGTGGATGGCCCGATGGTCGCCCGCGGCATCGGATTCGCCGCGGGGCTGTCCTTTGCGATCGCGCTCGGTGAGTTCGGCGCCACGAGCTTCCTGGCGTCTGCGGACTTCCAGACCCTGCCGGTCACGATCGTGCGGCTTATGAACCGACCCGGCGCCGATAACTACGGAATGGGTATGGCGGCCTCCGTGATCCTCGCGCTGGTTGCGGCAACCGCGATGGCGGTGTGCGAATGGCTCGCCGAACGCTCCACACGCTCCGCGAAACTCGCCTCAACATCCGCCCGTCGCGGCGCTGTTCCCCAGACTGCTGTTCGCCGCAGCGCAGATGCCGCTCAAGCTCAGGAGGACTAAATATGTCTACTGCTTCATATGCTCTTGAGGTTCGGGACGTGGACGTCACCTATCCCGACGGCACCGTTGCTGTCCGCGGGGTCAGCGTGGGCGTGGAACCGGGCTCGGTTTTGAGCCTGTTGGGCGCTTCTGGCTCCGGTAAGTCCACGCTCTTGCGCGGAATCGCAGGCCTTGAAGACGTCACGGCTGGCCAGGTTCTGCTCGATGGCGTCGATGTTGCCGGCGTTCCGGTCCACCGGCGCGGCATCGGGATGGTGTTCCAGGACGGGCAACTGTTCCCGCACCGCACTGTGGGCCGCAACATCAGTTATGGCCTCGAGATGGCAGGGGTCGCGAAAGAGCAACGCAAGGCCAGGGTCGAGGCGATGCTTTCGCTCGTGGACTTGGACGGTTACGCCGAGCGCCCCATCCGCTCGCTTTCGGGAGGTCAGGCCCAGCGTGTCGCGCTCGCGCGCACGCTCGCACCGGAACCGAAGGTCGTTTTGCTTGACGAGCCGTTTTCGGCTCTGGACCGCGGCCTGCGCGCAACGCTCGCGCCGCACGTGCGGGAAATCCTCGCCCGCACCAACACGACCGCCGTGCACGTGACCCACGACCACACCGAAGCCCGTGCGCTCGCAACTCATGTGGCGATCCTCGATCACGGCAAGCTCATCGCCCACGGAACCTGGGAAGAGATCGACCAAGCGGCGGCAACAGACGCGCGCATCGAACGCCTGCTCGGCTAGCACGGGCCGGGCCGTTCCAGCTATACCCGTTCCCCGCTAACCAAAGCCCGGCCATGCCAGCGCGGTGGGCGTCAGCATTCGACGACGTTGACGGCGAGGCCGCCGCGGGCTGTCTCCTTGTATTTATCGAGCATGTCTTGGCCGGTGTCCCACATCGTCTTGATGACCTCATCGAGGCTGACTTTCTGTGTGCCGTCCCCCATCATCGCCATGCGGGCGGCGTTGACAGCCTTCGTTGCGGCGAGCGCGTTGCGTTCGATGCACGGGATTTGGACGAGGCCGCCGATGGGGTCGCATGTGAGGCCGAGGTTGTGTTCCATCGCGATCTCCGCGGCGACTTCTACTTGCCAGGGTTCGCCACCGAGGACTTCTGCGAGTCCCGCTGCGGCCATCGAGGAGGCGGATCCGACTTCGCCTTGACAGCCGACTTCGGCCCCTGAGATAGAGGCTTGTTTCTTATACAGGTTGCCGATCGCGGCCGCGGTGAGCAGATAGCGGCGCACTTGTTCCGCGATGACCTCGGGGGCTTGGCCGCGGCACGCGCGGGCGTAGTGGGTCACGTAGAAGCCGACCGCCGGAATGATGCCGGCCGCGCCGTTGGTTGGGGCGGTCACGATGCGCCCGCCGGAGGCGTTCTCTTCGTTCACGGCGAGCGCTGCGAGGTTGACCCACTCTTGCCAGTATTCGAAGGAGCGGTCTGTGTCGCGGGCGTAGAGTTCCTTGTGCCAGCGTGGTGCGCGGCGTGAAACGTTGAGCCCGCCGGGGAGGACGCCGGTGCGTTCGATCGCGGAGTTCTTGCAGTCCTCCATGACCTGCCATAGATGGTCGATGCCGTCCAGGACTTCTTGGCGGTCGCGGATCGCTTCCTCGTTAGCTAGCGCGACCTGCCATATGGCGAGGTCGTTGTCCTTGCACTGTTGCAGAAGCTCGGCACCCGTATCGAAGGGGTACGGGACGTCGATGTCCACGTGTGCCGCCGCGTCTTCATCGCCAGCTCGTTCGATGAATCCGCCGCCGATCGAGAAATAGGTCTCTTCGGCGATGACTCCCCCAGCGGATTCGAGGGCCGCGATCTTCAGTCCGTTCGTGTGCCGCGGCAGGATGGTGAGCGGGCGCTGCGTCATGTCCTCAACACCGAACGCGAGCTCAACGGTCTCCACGCCATCGAGCGCGGAGCCCACCGCGAGCTTCTCCCCGCGATCCCACGCGGCATAACGAGCCTCGGCCTGCTCGGGCAAAACCGTCTCCGGCGCATAGCCCTCAAGGCCCAACAAGAGTGCCGTGAACGTCCCATGCCCTTGCCCCGTGGCAGCCAGCGAGCCATACACATCAACACGTAAGCCAGCCAGCCGGCCATACGCTGACGGGTTAGCGGCAAGACGCTGCACGAAGTCCCGGCCGGCACGCAACGGGCCGACCGTGTGGGAGCTCGAAGGCCCCAAACCCACGGAGAAAAGATCAAAAATACTCAGGTACATTCGCACTCCTGAAAACTTTCGCCGGCACGCTCTCCCTCAAGGTGGGCGTGCCGGCGAAGGTCTATATGTCGCTGTGGCGAGGCGCCCTGCCTGGCCCCGCCACTACGGTGAAACGCGTCAAGCGACGCTCTAGACGAGGTTGCCGCCATTCGCGGAAGCGTAATCCTCAGCGGAGAGCAGCTCACCTTCCGAGCTCACCTCGACAGTGAAAAGCCAACCGGCACCGTATGGGTCCGAATTCAACAGTGCAGGATCATCGATCACGGCCTGGTTGATCTCAACGATCGTGCCGCTGACCGGCGCGTACAGGTCAGAAACCGACTTGGTGGACTCGACCTCGCCGCATGTCTCACCAGCGGTGACCTCGCTACCGGCCTCTGGCAGGTCTACGTAGACAACATCACCCAGTGCGTCAGCCGCAACCTGGGAGATGCCAACCTTCACCGGGTTGGAGTCATCCACCCACTCGTGTTCAGCGGAATAACGGAGGTTCTTCTTCACATCGGACATGGTCTCTCCTTGATGATCAGGCCAGGAATCCGGCCGTACATGTGAATCTAAAACTGTGAATCTAGATGCGTGAATCTAGTTGTGTGTGACTTTAGTTGGAACGACGATAGAACGGGAGAGGCACCACCGTAAACCCGAGCATCTTGCCCCGGATATCCACGGCCAACTCGGTGCCTTCCTCAGCGTGGGCCACATCGACCATCGCCAATGCGACCGGATAACCCAGCGTCGGGGACGGCTGGCCGCTGGTCACCTGCCCCACCTCAGCGCCATCGAGCATCACGGTGTATCCGCCGCGGGCGGCGCGACGCTCAAGGCCCTTCAAACCCACCAAGCGGCGGCCACTCGTGACACCCAGCCCGGATTCTTTGGCGGCCTCGAACGCGTCCCGGCCCACAAAACGCTCATTCTTCTTCAACGAAACCACCGGCCCCAAACCGGCCTCGAGCGGCGAGGTCTCAGCCGATAGTTCGTTGCCATACAGCGGCATGCCGGCCTCCAGACGCAGCGAATCGCGCGCAGCCAGGCCGCACGGAAGCAAACCTTCCGCAGCGCCAGCGTGAATCACCGCATCCCATACGGCCTTCGCATCGGCGTTAGCGATATAGATCTCGTAACCGTCCTCGCCCGTGTAACCGGTGCGAGCAACCAACGCATCCACACCAGCCACCGTGGCGGGCACCGCCGAATAAAAACGCAGATCAACCACGGCGTCGCGGTCAGCGCCCTCGGTCACGGCCGCGAGGACCTTCTCCGCATTCGGGCCCTGAACCGCGACCAGCGCGGTCTCATCAGACTCATCGGTAACCACAACATCGAAACCCAGAGCGCGTTCCCTGAGGGCCTCAAGCACCGCCGGGGTGTTGGAGGCGTTCGGGACCACCAGGAACTCGGTCTCATCTAAGCGGTAGACGATCAAGTCATCGATGATCCCGCCGTCGGCGTTCATAAGCAGCGAATACTTAGCCCGACCCACAGCGACCGCCGCGAGATTCCCCGCAAGAGCCGTGTTGAGGTAGCTCGCCGCATCAGGCCCGCTCACCCGAACCTCACCCATGTGGGAGAGGTCGAATACGCCCGCTGCCTCACGCACCGCCTTATGCTCGGCAAGCTCGGAACCGTAACGCAACGGCATATCCCAGCCGCCAAAATCGGTGAAGGATGCACCCAGCGCCTCATGAACCTCATGAAGCGGAGTGTGACGAGACGTTATATGCATGTTCGTTGGAACCCTTTCGTGCAGGGTCGGCGAAACGCCGGTGCTATCTGGATGGTGGGGTGAGTTATGAGCCACGGGCCAGTCCTCTTGATCGTGGAAGAAACTAGTCCTCTAAGAAACTAGTCCTCGAAAGCCGAAAGTGGCGGGCATTCGCACATCAGGTTGCGGTCGCCATAGGCCTGGTCGATGCGGCTGACCGGAGTGAAGTACTTGTCCGTGACCGAGGTCTGGCCCGGGAATACGCCCTGCTGGCGGGAGTAGGTGCGGTCCCAATCAGTGCGAGTCACGACTTCCGCGGTGTGCGGCGCGTTACGCAACGGCGAGCCTTCGAGGGAATGGATGCCGTCTGCGACCTCGTCGATCTCTTCGCGGATGGTCAGCATCGCGTCGATGAATCGGTCCAGTTCCGCAAGGTCTTCGGATTCGGTTGGCTCAACCATGAGGGTGCCTGCCACCGGGAACGCGAGCGTTGGCGCGTGGAACCCGAAGTCCATGAGCCGCTTGGTCACATCCTCCGCGGTGACACCCGTCTTGTTGGTGAGTTCCCGCAAATCGAGGATGCATTCGTGCGCAACCAGCCCGGCGTTACCCGTATAAAGGATCGGGAAAGCCTGCTTCAAGCGGGCCGCGATGTAGTTGGCGCCCAACAACGCATGCTTGGTCGCTTCCGTGAGGCCAGCCGGGCCCATCATCGCGATGTAGGCCCACGAGATCGGCAGCACACCGGCGGAACCGAAGCTCGCCGCGGTGATCGGCGCGCCATCGCGGCCGCCCAGGCCCTCATCGTCGCGGTCCTCAAGCGCCGGGCCTGGCAAGAACGGGCGAAGATGCTCAGCGACAGCAACCGGGCCCACGCCCGGGCCGCCACCGCCATGCGGGATGCAGAACGTCTTGTGCAGGTTCAAGTGCGAAACGTCGCCACCGAACTTGCCCGGCTGAGCCAGCCCGACCATCGCGTTCATGTTCGCGCCATCGATATAAACCTGGCCACCGGCATCGTGGACCGCTTTGCACACCTCAACCACCTGCGCGTCAAACACGCCGTGCGTGGACGGGTAGGTGATCATGATCGCGGCGACCTTACCTTGATTCGCTTCGATCTTCGCGGCAAGATCGCCTTCGTCGATCGAACCGTCATCAGCTGTCTTGACAACCACCACGCGCAGGCCCGCCAAGACAGCCGAGGCCGCATTCGTGCCGTGCGCGGAGGCCGGGATGAGGCACACATCGCGGTCAGCCTCGCCCCGGGACTGATGGTATTGGCGGATCGCGAGCAAGCCCGCGTATTCACCCTGGGAACCGGCGTTCGGCTGGATCGAAACCCCGGCGTAACCGGTGATCGCCTCTAGCCGCTGTTCAAGGTCAGCGATCAGCTCACGCCAACCGCGGGTCTGGGTTACCGGAGCGAACGGGTGGATGCCTGCGAATTCAGGCCACGTGATGGCCTCCATCTCCGCTGCCGAGTTCAGTTTCATAGTGCACGAACCCAGCGGGATCATCGTCCGATCAAGCGCAAGGTCACGATTCGCCAGCCGGGTTAGGTACCGCATCATCTGCGTTTCAGAGCGCACCGAGTTGAAGATCGGGTGCGTCATGAACTCAGATTCACGCACCAGGCCCGCGCTCTGCCCGTACACGCCGTCGCAGGACTCGCGGGCTTCGCGGGCCGCTGCGATCGCGTCATCAGCGTTGGCGATGAGCGCCTTGCATACCGCGGCGATCACGGTCTCGACGTGCTCATCGGTGGTGGTTTCGTCTGTGGAAACCGAAATCGTGTCCGCATCCACGCGGCGAACGTTGATGCCTGCGGAATCCGCGGCGTCCACGATCGAATCCGCCGCCCCGTCGGTTACGAAACGCACGGTGTCAAAGAACGATGCGGTGGCTAGCTTCGCACCGGCGGCTTCAACGCCTGCGGCGAGCGCGCACGCGTGGGCGTGGGTGCGGCGGGCGATGTTCTTGAGGCCTTCCGGGCCGTGATAAACCCCGTACATTGAGGCGACAACGGCGAGCAGAGCCTGGGCGGTACAGATGTTGGAGGTCGCCTTCTCGCGACGGATGTGCTGCTCGCGGGTCTGGAGCGAAAGCCGGTAGGCGGGGCGGCCATCGGTGTCATAGGAGACACCCACGAGGCGGCCTGGCAGGTTGCGTTCCAGGCCCTTGGTCACGGCCATGAAGGCGGCGTGCGGGCCGCCGAAGAACAGTGGGACACCGAAACGCTGGGAGCTACCGACCGCGATGTCAGCACCCTGTTCGCCCGGGGATCTCAGGTGGGTGAGCGCGAGCAGGTCGGTTGCGATCGTGACTTTCGCGCCGCGTTCCTTTGCTTCCGCGATGATCTCGGCGTGGTTGACGATCGCGCCCGAATCGCCTGGCTGTTGCAGCACGATGCCCGAAATCGGGCCCTCCGGAAGGCCTTCGGCGGCGAAGTCACGCACCTCAAGAGGGATCCCGAGCGCTTCAGCGCGGCCGCGAACCACGTTGAGGGTCTGCGGGAACATGTCCGCATCCACCACCGTGACCGCGTCGTCTTTCGCGCGGGTTGCGCGGCGCATCAAGAGGATCGCCTCTGCCACGGCCGAGGCCTCATCAAGTAGCGATGCGTTAGCGATCGCGAGCCCGGTGAGGTCAGCGACCATCGTCTGGAAGTTCAACAGCGCCTCGAGGCGGCCTTGGGAAATCTCTGGCTGATACGGGGTGTAGGCGGTGTACCAGCCCGGGTTCTCAACGATGTTGCGGCGGATCACCGCCGGGGTGTGGGTGTCATAGAAACCCTGGCCGATCATCTGAACACGCAGCGTGTTCTTCTGCGCCAACGCCCGCAACGCAGCAAGCGCTTCCTCTTCTGAGAGCCCCTCCGGGATATCTAGTGGCTCTTCCATGCGGATCGTGGACGGGACCGCGACATCAACAAGAGCGTCCAGGGACGCATAGCCAACGGTTTCCAGCATGTGTTCGGTCTCGGTACCGCGTGGACCGATGTGGCGGGAAACGAATGCGGACATATCGGAGCGTGTCATAACGTGATCGGCTCTTCTCGGCTCGGGATTCGACTCAGGGTTCGATTCAAAGAGTTCGGATCGGGGTCGGATCGGGATTCGATTGTCCTCCCCGCCCTGTCTTGGAACCTGAGAGCTTCCGCGCCGTTGACGGTTCGTCCTGCGCTTGCACCATCGGTGGGAACCAGCCTGTGGTGGCGAGGTTCCGCTTTCCAGGGTCGCCTGTACCTAGCGGTGCGGTTGCCTGAGAGTTTCCCGGGGAGGGTTTGCTCCTACGGCGCCTCGCTGGGGAGGTCTCTCCCGCTAAGCGTAGTCGGCGGTGCCATCAACCCGCGTCCCGCTGAGTGCAGGCGCGTGGTCCACAGCATGTGTCAGTCTACCGGGGCTTGCGTGATCCTGTGAAGAGGTGCCGCCGCATCGGCGGTGTCTCGGGGTCGACCCTGTTTCAGGCCTGATTTTCTGGTGCTTGGATGCGCACGTATTCGGGATACCGCGGGCTGAGGGTGTCACCGGAAGAGACGCGTTTGATGCGTCGGCGGACCCACGGGCCAGCGTGTTCGCGGACCCATTCGGCGTTGGTGCGGGCGCGTTGAAGTTTGGACAGTTCCGGTAGCTCGAGTGGTTCGACGTCGAATCCGCCGACGTCGTAGCCGAGTACACCCAGAGTTTTGCGGGCGGTGAATTCGTGGCCGCGGCTGTTCATGTGGAGGCGGTCCTCGGACCAGTAGCCGGGGTCTTGTAGCTCTCGCCAGCGCCAGTAATCGGCGATGATCGCGCCGGTGTCGTCTGCGATCTCGCGGAGGCGCTCGTTATAGAGTGCGGCGCGCCCGGCGAGCGCCCGGTAGAGCGGGCTCTTGGAAACATCGAGGCTTGTGAACAGCACAACCTTGGCCCCGACGCCGCGCAGCTCGGAGACCATGTGGTGCACTCCCCCTGCGATGTAGTCGATGTCTACACGTGGGCGCATGATGTCGTTGCCACCCATACACACGGTCGCGAGTGTCGGGTTGAGCTCTAGTGCTGGTTCGAGCTGTTCGGCCATGATCTGGGGTACTTTTTTGCCGCGGATCGCGAGGTTCGCATACCCGAAGTTCGGATGTTCACGGCACAGCCGTTCTGCTACACGGTCGGCCCAGCCGCGCACACCGTTGGGGCGGTTGAGCTCGACATCGCCCACGCCTTCCGTGAAGGAATCACCGATGGCCACGTAGCGCTGTTGATACGGCGGGTTGGTTTCGCTCATATTCGCTGACGATGTTGGCACGTTGTGTTCCTCGTTGCGTTGACTCACACATGCGATCCTACGAGGTTAGCCCGCAATCGCGAACCCCCGTGCCGCGTCGCGTCGCCTTACACGTTGATGTGCGCGGTTTCTTGCCGGAAGAAACACTGCCACCGTTGCGTGCCTGCTTGCCCTGCGTCCCCGGTGAGGCGCCACCATGACAGCACCACGGCATCGGCGGTTGAGGCCCGCTGCGCACGGTAGGCGACGTAGGCGATGTCCTGGCTGACGCGTTCGGTGGTGATGACCTCGAGGTTGGTGATCGGGTCTTGGCCGCGCAGGCCATCGATCCCGTGGAGGGCGCCGTGGGCGGAGACGCCGCGGAAGTCTTCGGTGAGCAGGTAGCGCAGGGTTGGTTCGTCGTCCTGGTCGATGCTGTCGAGCAGGTCCGCTTCAGCAGCGGCTAGGAGCTCGCGGATGTCAGTGCTCGCCTGCCCGGCGTCAACCGCAGCGGGCATCGCGCTGGGCTGGGTTACCGTGCTGGGCTGGGTTGCGGCGTTACCTTGCCCCGCATCGTTGTTCTGTCCATCGTTGCTTTGACTCGGGGTGCCGCTATAGCCAGGGCCTTCCTCGGGAGCCTCGCCGTCTTTATAGGCTTGCGCGCATGCGCGGGCGCGATCGTCGGCGGCTTCGTTGAGCTCGTGGCCTGTGTGGCCGCGCACCCACTCGAATTCGACCTTCCGGCCGGCCAGTGCGGCATCGAGCGCTTTCATGAGTTCGGCGTTTTGGACTGGTTTGCCGTCAGCTTTCTTCCAGCCGCGTTTCTTCCACCCAAAGCGCCATTTGGTGAGCGAGTTGATGACGTACTGGGAATCGCACAGAACCTTCAGCGGCGCGCCCGCGGCCTCGGTTGCTTGCAGCAGTTTGAGGACGGCCTGTAGTTCGCCCTGATTGTTGGTGCCTTTGGGCCAGCCGCCTGCGGCCCACTGGTTTTCGTCGATGTACCACGCCCACCCCGCGGGGCCGGGGTTGCCGAGGGCGGAACCGTCCGCTGCGGCAATGATCACCGGAGCGTCAGTGTTCTTGGGGGCGTCAGCGGTCTTCGGGGCGTCCGGATTCCCTGATGCGTGGGCTCCGGATGCCATCGCGGTGCGTTGTCGTGCAGAACTCATAGTCCTATCCCATCACGAACCTCTCCGATGCGGTGGTGACGGTGCATTATTTGATTCGGGGTTGGTTGGTTGCCGGGAACATGTGACGATTGATAGATCAAGTGCATGGAGTGTTTGAGATGAACCACCAACTGGACCCTGAAACGAACATTGAGCAGGGTGAGCCGCACAGTGACGTGCGGTGGCTGAACGCTGAGGAAGCTGATCTTTGGTACACGTTGCGTGAGTTCATTTGGGGTTTCCCATCCACGCTGGACCGTCAGTTGCTTCACGATTCCGCGCTGTCCTCGGGCGAGTATTCGGTGATGGCTACCATCTCAGATTCCCCGGAGCATCGGGTGCGCACCGGTGAGCTTGCCTCCGCACTTGGGTGGGAACGGTCGCGGCTCTCACACTTATTGCGGCGAATGGAGGATCGCGACCTTGTGGAACGTGCCCCTTCTGAGGGACGTGACCGCCGCGCCCAGGATGTGCTCCTGACCCCGCACGGGTGGGATGTCCTTCGTGCCGCGGCTCCGGACCATGTCACGTTTGTGCGCGAGACCGTGTTTGATCCTCTCACCGGCGAAGAGCAAGCACTTTTGGCGGACATACTGACCCGCATCAACAGGGCCTGTGATGAACAGAATGCGCGCCGCAAAAACTAGAGCTCTGTTCAAGGCAACTCTCAGGTAGTCACAACACCCCAGAAACAGCGATTTCTCAGGCATCGCATACCATCCCGAGGTTCTTTCGACAGCCGTTTCTTAGGCATTTCACACCTGTCCGGGGTCTCGGACGGAGGGTGCGTTGACGCTAGGACAACGTGGTGGTCTTCGCTATTGTCACTGTCGCTTCAGCATCCGTAGGCGGCAAGTTCACCTATAAAAGCTGTGAGCCTTCAATCTAAGACCAGGTGTAAACCGGGTGTTATTCGATGCGAGAAAACGTTGATTCCGAAGGGGTAAATCGCGCGTGTTCACCATAAAGAAGCCTGCTAAGTATGCAGTGGTCCCGTTGGCGCTGGGACTCGTTCTCCCAACTTCTGTTGCAGTAGGAGCCCATGCTGCTCCCGCCCCTACCGCAGTGGAGACGAAAGCCGGCCCTCCAGAGATCTCCCATGACAGCGGACGGTTTGAGACTGACTACAAGTTCGACACGATCGAATTCTCTGGTCAGGACTGGGCTATTCGCGGCAAGAACGATGTGATGGGTTGGGGCGGTCCTCAGGCTCCGCACCCGAGCGATGGCGAAGGTAAGTGGGTCAGCGGCGCTCACGTCAACGACAAAGGTGAGCTTGTTGTTGAGAACCAGGGCATCAACGGTGGCGTTGAGCTCATTGCTACCAAGTCCACCGGTTACGGCACGTACGAGTTCAGCTACACCGCTGACTTCGACAAGATGGACCCGAACAACGTTCTTGGCATCTTCACCTATGACACCGCCGAGGTCGCTATTGACGGCACCCCTGGCATGAAGAAGCACGTCAACATGAAGGGCCTCACGGAGATCGACTTCATCGAGGTTTCCCGCTGGGGTAGCCAGGATCTCCCTAAGACCTTCGGCATGGTCACTGTCTACCCGGATGACCTGAAGAACTTCCGCGACCGCGTATCCCACAAGCGCTTCGACATCCCTAAGGGTGTTCAGACCCTCAAGACTAAAGCGATCTGGGATAAGGATTACCTGCGTGTGATCACCTCGCTGGAAAACGGCAAGGTCCTCTCGGACGACACCCAGACCAAGCGCGTCCCTAAGGACAACGGAACCCAGCAGCTGCGCATCAACCTGTGGACCACCAAGGCCAACCGCGCTAACTTCGAGAACGCTCAGGGCGACACGATCGTCTTTGATGACGCGACCTTCACCCCTGCAGGCGAGAAACGTCCAGCCGAGGACAAGCCTAAGGATAAGAAGGACAAGAAGAAGGATTCCAAGAAGAAGAAGGATTCCAAGAAGTCCAAGGATAAGAAGGCTAAGGACAAGAAGAAGTCCAAGAAGTCTAAGGATTCGAAGAAGAAGGACTCTAAGAAGAAGAATTCGAAGAAGTCCAAGGACGCTAAGAAGAAAAAGAACTCGAAGAATACTCTGAGGACTCCGGACCACATCAGGAAAGCCATCCCGCGTGACTTCCACGGGGACCTCGACGAGTTCGAGAAGACCGTCAACGAGTTCGTGACCACGCTCGCTGGCAAGACCAAGTAAGCGAGCTAACCCTCGCGACACCGCGGTTGCCGCGTAAGAAGAGAAACACTCTGCGAAGAGAAAACCCTGAGATAGGGAAACGCTCTAGAAGCGGCACAACATGAGTAGCGGTTACACCCCATAGAGAAAGCCCTCGTCGCCAAGCGACGGGGGCTTTCTTGTGCACTGTCAGCGCTGAGGTCAGAGGCAGAGATCAGCAGCAGAGGTCAGCAGCAAAGGTCGCGGTGTTCGCGTTGAGTAGTGCCGCAAATAATTAGTGGCGGTGCCTTCCAGTCTTCTTGAGGGTCACCTGCAAGATGAGACCGATCACTACGAGCACTAGGAATGCGGCGCCCACAATCCACATGATGGTTGTGGTGTCAGCCGTGGATTCCGGCGTCACCGCCTTCGCCTGAGCAGACGCAGAGTCTTCCGTATTTGCTGCCGCGGCATCGGAGCCCTTGGAACCCTGCCCGTCCTCGCTACCCTTGCCGGAGCCTGCTTCGCCGTCATCGGAGTTGCCACCCTGGGACTTCTCCCACGCCTCGATGTCCTTCTTCGAGGCACCTTCGGTCACGGTGAAGGAATAGTTGCCGTCGCCCTGGATCCGGTGGCCGTCCGAGGAAAGCGCGGACCACTTGACGTCATACGTGCCTTCCGGAAGCGGCTGCATAGCCCGCGAAACCTTAGTCCCTTTAACTGTGACGTCGCCGTAAGTCAGCTCGTTGCCGTCGCGGTCTTGAACAATGATCTGGTTGGCTTCACCACCTGAAACCTGCCGGATCTCACCCGAGAACGTCAGCGTGATCTTCTCCGGCGCTTTCGCGATCGCGTTGCCCGAGGGCGGGTCGCCGGCAATGAGCTGATCATGCGCAAACGCCTTCTGGGCACCAAATCCCGCGAACAAACCAGCGAACAGCAGCATGGACGCCGCCAACACAGCGACCATGGGCTTCGACAAACGAGCACGTACCTGCACAGTTCAATCCTTACCGTTGATGATTCGCATTGAGGACACCGCTTGCAGATATTCGTTACGTCACGCTTCCAGCGGGTCACTGCGATAAGTTTAGGCGCTCACCTTCCCAACCGGGCGCCCAAACCCGGAAACTATCAGGCTCTGTCCAGAAACCGTCAGGGGGGTTCCTGCATACTGGGGTGCATGAACGCGAGCGAGAACAACCCTCACGCCCACGGCATGCACGATGCGGCTGCTGGCCCAGGCGGCGCTGTCCCGGTCTCTACAGGCGACGCCGCCCCGGACGCTGTAGACACGGCCCCGGCCGGCGCGGTTGCTACACCTGTCGAAGGCGTGTGGATGGTGCACCAGAACAATCCAGGCCCTATGACGTTGGATGGCACGCAAAGCTATTGGATCCCCAGCCAGCGCGGTGCGATCGTTGTGGACCCAGGTGAGGACGATGCGCAACACCAGGCCACGCTCGCCTCGCACAAAGTCGCGCTGATCCTGGTTACGCATCGGCACCCTGACCACGTCGGTGGATTAGAACGCCTACAGGACCTCACGGGCGCGCCGAGCCGAGCATTCAGCAGCGACTACTGCAGCGAAGGGCAAGAACCACTCTCGGACTCCGAAGTCATCGATGTGCCTGGCACCGGGCTTCAGTTGAGGGTCCTTGCCACGCCTGGCCACACATCGGACTCCATCAGCCTCGTCATCGAAACCTCACCCGGGGCCCACCCGCTCGGTGTTCTGACCGCGGACACGATCCTGGGGCGCGGCACCACCATCATCGACCACCCGGACGGCCGGCTCGCCGACTACCTGGACTCACTCGAGAAACTTGAAACGCTCGGTAACATCCCGGCACTTCCCGCACATGCAGGTTTCCTCCCCTCGGTTGCCGCAACCGCGCGGGAATACCTCGCCCACCGCCGCGAACGTCTCGAACAGGTCCGCGCCGCCGTACATACCCTGCAGGAACGCGGCGAAGAAGCCACCGTCAGCAACGTGACCGATATCGTCTATGCCGACGTCGATCCCGGGGTCAGGCCCGCCGCCGAACACACCGTGAGCGCCCAGCTAGCCGCACTCAAAGATGGCGCATGAACGCAACATCGAGACGCCAACCCCACCGAAGGACTAGTGTTTCAGTATGGACACCACCCCAGCCCCACTAAACGCACCTCACCGAACAGCGCTGATCACTGGGGCAACCGCAGGGATCGGCGAAGAATTCGCAGAACAACTCGCCGCGCAAGGCAGGCATCTCGTGCTGTGTGCCCGCGACGCCGAAGCGCTCGCGGAAGTAGCTCACCGGCTTGAGAGCCGTTACGCCGTCCACGTTGAAACCCTCATCGGCGATCTACTGACCGAAAAAGGGGCCGCGGCAGTCGAGAAACGCCTCGCCTCCGACATCGACCCCGTGGAGTTGTTAGTCAACAACGCTGGTTTCGGGCTCATCAAAGGGTTCACATCCAGCGAGTGGCAAGATGAACAGGACCACTGGCGCATCCACACAGAAATCCCGCTGCGATTCATGCACACCGCGATTCCTGCGATGATCAAACGCGGCGGCGGGCGCATCATCAACATCGCCTCTATCGCCGCGTTCACAGGTGTCAGCACCTACTCCGCCGCTAAGCACGCGATGGTTGAATTCTCCGAATACGCTTCCCGCAGGTATCAAGACCGCGGTGTGTCCGTGACCGCGGTATGCCCCGGCATGACCCGCACCTCATTCCATGAACGCATGAACATGAACGTGAGCCGTGTCCCCAAGGTCGCGTGGCTCAAACCCGAACAGGTAGTGCGGGAGTCCCTTCTGGCCTCCGCGACAGGCAAGCCCCTGTACATCCCGTCCCGCCGCTACCGCCTGCTGCGTTTCCTCCTGCGTTTCCTCCCTGCACGCACCGTGCAGAAAGCCACGACGAACGCGGCAAGCTCGACCAACGACTAGGCCGCGTACAGCCCAGCCGCACCCCAGTCATACCCCGGCCGCCGGCTGCCCTGGACCACACCTCACTTTGTAACCTGGCTCACAAGAAAGTAGCTGCTCAAGCGCCGTTCGGCGCGGAACCTCAACGTTCCGCACCGAACGGCGCTTTCATGTAAAGGAACACGTACTTGCATCTTGCGGATAGGATCGCCTAACCTCATAGGCAGATGATTACGAAACATAAATGTTTGCTAATCAATCGCCTTGTCAAATAGAGCGGTAGCTGGGGCATCCGAGCCACCCTCCACGGAACAGATAGAACGAGAGAAATCCATGAAGCGTACCCGTCTCGCAACCCGGCTCACCGCCGTCGTTGCCGCCGCAGCCCTCGCGCTGACCGGTTGCTCCGGCAACGGAGACAACAACAAGGGCTCGTCGGAGACCATCGAGATCAAACACGCGCAGGGCACCACCCAGGTCCCTAAGAAGCCGGAGAAGATTTTCAGCTACGACCTCGCCTCCACTGACACCCTCAAGGCGCTCGGCACCGACGTCGCAGGTGTTGCCGAATTCACCTACCCGGAGCAGATGAAGTACCTCGAGGACGACAAGTACACCAAGATCGGTGGGCCAAAAGAGCCAGACCTGGAGAAGGTTGCCGCTGAAAAGCCTGACCTCATCATCATCTCCGGCCGCACCGCAGACGCGTATAAGGACCTCAGCGATATCGCCCCGACCATCGATATGTCGGTTGACGCGACCAAGCCGCTGGAGTCCTTCGAGGAAAACACTCGTTCACTCGCCAAGATCGTCGATAACGAAAAAGAGGCTGACGAAAAGCTGGGCGAGCTCGAAAAGCGCATCGACGAGGTCAAGGCTCGCGCTGAAAAGTCCGACCTGACCACCATGACCCTCATGGTTTCTGGCGGCAAGCTCACCGCTTACGCTAAGGGCTCGCGATTCGGAATCATCAACGACATCCTTGGCTTCAAGCCAGCCGCTGACGTGAAGGCATCTGGCCCTCACGGCGAGTCGGTTTCCTTCGAATTCGTCAAGGACAAGAACCCTGGCGCAATCTTTGCTATCGACCGTGACCAGGCCATCGGCGAGTCCTCCGGCGAGTCCGCAAAGCAGGTTCTCGATAACAAGCTCGTCAACAAGACCGATGCAGCTAAGAACAACAAGATCATCTACCTCGATGCGGCTAACTGGTACCTGGTCGGCTACGGCCTGACCACGGTTCCGAAGATGATCGACGAAGTTGAAAAGGCACTCGACTAGCCTGTAAAGCTCGAAGGGTGGGGCGTCCCCGTGACGCCCCACCCTTACGCGCCTCACACATTGAGTTGCCGGCTCACCAGTTGGGTCGAAGACTCTACAGGTGAGCGTATCTGGGGCACCACTGCAGTGTTGAACCACGAATATCTCGGTGTTAAACCATGACTAAAACAACTACAAGCATCCCGCCCCGGGCGAAGCGTGAGTCTTCACCGGGGCCTCGCCGTGTCACTTTCGGTCCAGCTGATCAGTCTCTGGCGACCCGATGGTGGGTCTTATTGCTCGCTCTTTTCGCGGTTCTTGGCCTCGCGGCCCTCTCGCTCTTCGTTGGCGCGTCCTCACTGTCTCTATCTGACCTGCTTGCCGGGAAGCAGGAAGCCGAGGAGGTCTTCTGGATCTCGCGCGTCCCCCGCACCGTAGCGGCCCTGCTTGCTGGCGCTGCGGTAGCGATCTCCGGTCTCATCATGCAGCAGCTGGCACGCAACCGTTTTGTTGAACCGCACATGGTCGGCTCAACCGAATCCGCGATGCTAGGTATCCTCGCTGTCACGATCTTTGTTCCGGCCATGCCAGTGATCGGCAAAATGGGTGTCGCCACCATCTTCTCTCTGGTCGGCACCGCTCTGTTCCTCGCGATCATCAACAACCTCCCAACCCGCGCAACGCTGCTGATCCCGTTGGTTGGCATCATGCTCGGCGGCGTGATCTCCGCAGCCGCAACGTTTGTGGCTTACCGCAACGACCTCCTCCAGACCTTGAACGCCTGGATGATCGGAGACCTCTCCGGCATCATCCAAGGCCGTTATGAGCTGCTGTGGATCGTCGCGGTCGTCGGCCTCGTAGGCTATATCGCGGCAGACCGTTTCACCGCCGCGGGCCTCGGTAGCGACTTCTGCACCTCGATCGGCATGAACTACAAGGTCACGGTCCGCCTCGGTATGGCTGTCGTCGCGCTCATCTCCGCGGTGAGCGTCACCACCGTAGGAGCACTCCCCTTCCTGGGGCTTGTGGTCCCGAACATCGTCTCCGCCATCGTGGGCGACCACCTGCGCCGCGCGGTCCCCTGGACCGCACTCTTGGGCGCCGGCATGGTGCTGGCCTGCGACATCACCGGCCGACTCATCCGCATCCCGTACGAAATCCCGGTGGGCATGATCATGTCCGTATTGGGTTCCATCGTGTTCCTCAGCATGATCATCCACCAGCGCTACCAGAACGTCCCGCCGTCCTCGAAGAAGCGCGCCCGCCAGGCCGCTAAGAAAGCCCTGGCGATGCGCAAGCGCGCCGAACAGGAGGCTGCAGGTGCCTAATCAACACACAGCAGCTCATGACAACGCAGCAGCTCATGACAAAACAGCGGCTACGCAACAGCTGGCCTCTGCTTCGAGCGCCACGACCCTGGATGAACTGATTGCCGAAGGTGTCAAAGCTGAACGGCGCGACGCGCGGCGCGGCTGGATCTGGATCGCCGCACTGAGCGCCGGACTGCTGATTGCGGTTGCGGTGTTCCTCACGTGGGATCTGATGGGTGCGCTCGAATTCGCACTGAAGCTGCGTGGCACCCGTGTGGGCGCGATGCTCGTATGTGCTGTCGCTATCGCGGTTTCCACCGTCGCGTTCCAGACCGTCACCGCCAACAGGATCCTGACCCCATCCATCATGGGTATGGATGCGCTCTATATCCTGCTGCAGACCACCGCGGTATTCGTTCTGGGTGGTACCGCATGGATGACCGCTTCCCCACTGCTGCGTTTCGGCATCGAGTTGGGGCTCATGGTCCTGTTCGCTGTGTTGCTCTACCGGTGGATGTTCACTGGGCGTACCGCCAACCTGCACCTCATGCTGCTGGTGGGTATCGTGTTGGGGACCCTGTTCCGCGGCATCTCGGCTCTCCTGCAGAAACTGCTGGATCCAAGCGAGTTCACGCAGCTTCAGGACCTGTTTTTCGCGTCTTTCAACCGGGTTGACCCTAACCTTCTGACTGCCGCGGCGATCGTGGTGGGGGTCGCGGTGTTCTTCGCGTGGCGTATGCGCCACACACTGGATGCGATGGCGCTGGGCCGCGACATGGCAACCAGCTTAGGCATCAACCACCAACGGGTCACCACCATCGTGCTGATCTTGTCTGCCGTGATGGTTGCAACCTGTACCGCGCTGGTTGGGCCGATCACGTTCTTCGGCCTGCTCGTGGTCTCGCTCGCCTACCAAGCGCTACCGGGCGCGGGCCACGGGACCCTGTTCATTGTGTCCTCGCTGATCGGTGCGTTCGCTTTGGTTGTGGGTCAGTTCATTGTTGAGCGGCTCGCGGGTCATTCGACCACGCTGTCTGTTGTGATTGAGTTTGCCGGTGGCATTGTGTTCATCGCGCTGTTGCTGAAGGGATCGTTGAAGTCATGATTGAAATCAATAAGGTTTCCAAGCAGTATGGCGCCACCACAGTGGTCGATGAGGTCACCACAGTGATCCCGGCTGGCGGGCTCACGAGCATCATCGGCCCCAACGGCGCCGGCAAGTCCACGCTGCTTTCGATGGTGTCGCGCCTGATCCCGATGGAGGAGGGCAACGTCAAAGTCGATGGCTTGGATGTGTCCACGACGCCGTCGAAAACGTTGGCGAAGAAGCTCGCTATCTTGCGGCAGGACAACCATGTTTCGCTCCGGTTGCGTGTGCGCGACCTCGTGGGTTTCGGTCGCTTCCCGCATAACGGCGGCCAAGCCACGCGTGAGGACCGCGCGATCATCGCTCAAGCAATGCAGGAAATGGACATCACGCCGCTGGCGTTCAAATACCTCGACGAGCTATCAGGCGGGCAGCGTCAGCGCGCGTTCATCGCGATGGTTTTGGCGCAAGACACCGACTACATCCTGTTGGATGAGCCGCTCAACAACCTGGACATGCGCCACTCGGTCGAGATGATGAAGCTCATGCGCCGCCTTGTTGATGAGCAAGGTAAGACGGTGGTTGTGGTGATGCACGACATCAACTTCGCCTCCGTGTATTCGGACACGATCGTGGCGATGCGCGATGGCCGCTTGGTTCAGCAGAGCAGCCCGGAAGAACTCATGACCACCGAACGGCTCGCTGAGGTGTATCAGATGCAGATCCCGATCCACGAGATCGACGGTAAACGCATCGGCGTCTACTACGGCTAGGTTGCTTTTGGGCTAGCTCCGGTTCCGCCGGTGAGCTTTGGCTACGCTGGCTCAGGCTGGCGGCTGGCTGCCGGGCACAACTTTCGGGAGGGCGTCCGGGTATTTCTGCATGACTTCGTCTACGAGGTGTTCGCGGATGTAGTTTTTCAGATCCCAGAGGTCGCCCGGGTTGCGGGCGCTCACCACGACGGTGAGTTGCATGTTGCCGCCGGCCGCGTTGGTCACAACGGTCTCACTGAAGCGGCCGTCCCACAGCTCAGTTGCGTCCAGTAGCTGTTCAACGCGTTTACGCAGTGCCGTAACGGGTGCATCCCACGAGAGGTCCAGGACCACCGAGCCCTTGATTTCTTCCCCGCCTCGCGACCAGTTTTCAAACGGCGTGGTGGTGAAGTAGGTAGACGGCAGAATCATTTTGCGGCCGTCCACGAGCTTGACCACAACGTATGTCAGCGTGATCTCTTTGACGTTGCCGCGTTGGCCTTCCACCACCACGATGTCTTCAACACGGATCGCGTCCGAGAACGCGAGCTGCAAGCCAGCGAACACGTTGGTCAGCACTCCCTGAACCGCGAGGCCTGCAACCACGGAGATCAAACCGGCGGACGCGAGAACGGTTGCACCCATCGCGCGCACGCTCGGGATCATGAGTAGCACCGCGCCCACGCCGAGCACGAGCACGATCGCGGTCACGAGCCGCCGCATCAACGTCATCTGGGTACGCAGCTTGGCTACCTGCCGCGGGTCCCCGGATTCCTCATAGTGCACAATCACGGAGATTTCGACCACCGAAAGCACCGTGACCGCAAGCCACGTGATCGAAGCGACGGCCGCGACTTTGAGGATCACAGCCAACGGGATCGATATTTCTTCATCCCGGAACACCCCCGGGGTCCCGAACATGAGTCCCACCGAAAGCAGGAGGCAGAACACAGGGATTTGGAGGCGGCCTAGCTGCTCCTTGACCCGCGGGCGCTTACGCAGGATCCGCGCGAAGATGAACCACACGAGCCATGTGATGACTAACGATGCGACGATCGGAATGCCGAACGCGAGCCACGGCCGCACCACATTCGGTGCGCTCTCGACGATCGGCTCGAGCCCGGGAAGCGTCGGCTTGTCCGGATCAGGCTCCAGGAAGCCGCTCGGGCTTGAGCTTGGATCCTTGCTGGGGTCTGTTGAGGACGGGTCGCTTGAGGGCTTCCCAGATTCCGATGCGCCAGGTTCCTCAGACGGTTTTGGAGATTCCGATTCACCGGGGCTCTGACCATCGCTGGGGCTCGCTTTTTCTGCAGGCAAGGCCGTCAACAAGGTTGCTAGGAATCTCATAACTGTCAGCGTTTCACAAGTTTCTGATGGATTCCTTGAAGTGTTGCGGTAAGGCGCGGTAAACGCGCACTGCGCTGTCGGCTGCATTGGCGCGTTCTCTACGCACCTTAGGCAGGCCTAGCCCTAGTCAGATGAACGCGCGAACGTTAGGCTGGTCACATTAGGTTACTTGGGGGTAACTGCCGGCCGTACCGCATAGTCGCTGCTGTTGCCGTTGCCCTCCGCTCACGTCTTCGTTTCAGGAGTTCTCATGACTGACGCTTCCACCTCCCCACCGCAGCCATCATCGTCGCAGCCAGCGCAGCAAGCATCCACATCGCGCCCTGCTTCGCTCACGGAGCCGGATTACGATCTGTACGCGGCCGGCCCTGACGCGCCGAACGCTGATCCGGCGGGGGTTTTCAAAGATTTACCTGAGAGTGCGCGTGCCGTGCGGGAGCGGGCGCGCGCTTTCGCGCTCGAGAAGGTCGCGCCGGTGATCGATGACTACTGGCACCGCGGCGAGTATCCGGCGCATCTGACCAAGGAACTCGGCGAGGCTGATCTGCTGCGCGACGGCATCGCGGTGGATGGCCGTGAAGGCTGGAGCCGGCTTGAGGCCGCGATGGTCGGCATGGAGCTGGGCCGCGTAGACCTCTCGGTGTCCACCATCGTGGGTGTCCAGGGTGGCTTGGCTCTGCGTTCGATCGACCTGTGCGGCTCCGAGGAACAGAAGCAGAAGTGGGGTCCGGCACTTGCCGAAGGCAGTGTTGCTGGCGCGTTCGCCCTGACGGAGCCAACCCACGGCTCGGATTCGATCGGCCTGGAGACCATGGCTACTAAGGTCGATGGCGGGTGGCGCATCACTGGCGCCAAGAAGTGGATCGGTAACGGGGCGATCGGTCCGGAGTTCGGTGCGCCGGCCATCTCGGTCGTGTGGGCTCGTGATACCGATGACGGCCAGGTCAAAGGCTTCATTGTCCCGCAGGATGCGGAGGGCTACAGCGCGTTCCATTTGAAGGAGAAAATCGCTCTGCGTTGCTTGTGGCAGGCCGAAATTGATCTGCAGGATGTGTTCGTTCCAGAGGAGAACGTGCTGCCGGGCGCGCAGTCCTTCAAGAACACGGCGCAGGTTTTGTTCGCTACCCGCCTCGGTGTTGCGTGGGCCGCCGTGGGTGCGGCGATGGGCGCGTACGAGGTCGCCGCGCAGTACGCGAGCAAGCGCATGCAGTTTGGCCGCCCGCTGGCTCATTCCCAGATTGTGAACGAGCGTTTGGCGCGCATGCAGTCCACGCTCGTTCAGGCGCAGCTTTTGGCTCTGCACTGCACCGAGTTGGAGGACCGCGGTGAGCTCTCCGGCGAGCTTGCATCGCTGGCTAAGTTCACGTCCACGCGTGCGGCCCGTTCGATTGCCGCCGATGCGCGTGACCTTCTGGGCGGCAACGGCATCCTGATCAAGAACCGGGTGGCACGCCACTTCGCCGACATCGAGGCGCTGCACACCTATGAAGGCACCGAAACTGTGCAGGCGTTGCTGATCGGGCGTGGCGTGACCGGCAAATCCACTTTCGCCGGTTAGCTGCTCCGGGACATCGTGGTGCGCCGGGCAACGTGGGGCGCCGGGCATCGCGGTGCGCCCGGCATCGCGCAGGCTAGCCCCGCCTGTATCAACCCGGGCTAACCCAGCCCAGGGTAGTTCTTATCGAGGAACGGTTTGATGACGGCGAGGTTGTCTTGCGCATAGAACAAGGTACCCGCGTGGTTGCGTCCAGGCAGTGGATGGAACGTGCAGTTCTGAGCGAGCTGTGCTTCATCTTGTGAGTCTGCGTAACGGCGCGGGTCCTTGTCTCCGGCCATCGTGAGCACGGGTGCGCTGACCTGGGCGATGAGCGTGTCCGGGATGGTTTTCTCTGCTGTTTCCATCTCGGTGAACATCGCGTAGAGCGCGAGCGGGTCGTTGGCTTTGAATGCGAGCGCGGTGGCGTGGTCTAGTCCTGGCCCGAAGCCCGCGACGAACGCGTCGATGTCTCCGGCACGCAAGGTTTCGAGGTAGCCGGGGAAGAAGATGTTTTGGACTTCACCGGTCTGCTTCCGGTGGCTTCCCCCGAGCGCAACGAAGGTCGTAAATCGGGTTGGCGCGGTGGTCATGAGCTGCCAGCCGGTGCGCGCCCCGAGCGAGTAACCGACCAGGCCCGCGGTAGCGATCTGTTCAGCATCCATCACGGCGAGCACGTCTTCAGCCATGCGCTCCATCGCATAGGCCTGCGGTTCGTGGGGTTTATCTGACTTGCCGTGGCCGCGCGCGTCGATGCGGATGTGGGTGTAGCCCGGCAGCCCCTTGAGGTAGCCCAGCCCACGCCAAATGACCCGCGACAGCGCCGATCCGTGCAGGAAAATCAGGACGGGCCCCTCCCCGGTTACCTCGTAGTAGATGCGGGTTCCGTCCGTGGGGTTGATTGCATAGCTCACGAGTTTGGATTCTAACTAACAGCCCGTGTCGGTGCGCATCGTGCCAAGATAGTAGACATGGATCAGCACGAAAGCACCGGTCAGCAAGAAGGCACAGGTCAACTAGACGGCACGCCTCAGCGCAAAACCCGCACTCACATTCCTGCCGCGGCGCAAAAGCCTGCGCCGGTGTCTGGCAGCACGGAGGCCAACACGTCGAACCATTTGCCGAGCGTGCGTCATCTGCCGAACCCCTGGAAGGACCGTTGGGGCCGCGCGGGTGCACGTAGCGCGCAGGTGCTGCTCATCATCGCGCTGGCCTCCGTCCTAATTTACGGGCTGATCCAGGTTTCGGTTCTCGTCATCCCTGTTTTGTTGGCGACCATCCTCGCGTGTGCGGCGTGGCCTGCGATCGAATGGTTGCGCCAACGCATGTCTGATACGTGGGCCGCCGTAGTGGTTGTGGTTGCCGCAGTGTTAGTTCTTGGTGGGATTGTTGGCGGGATCACCGCGACGGTCATCAGCCAGTGGAGCGGGCTAGTTGATAACGCGGTGCAGGGCTTCAACCAGACGCGTGAGATGGCGAACAAGATGGGCATCGAAATCAGCTCGAGCCAAGTGGATGAAGGGATCGAGCAGGTAAAGAAGTTCTTGACCAGCTCAACCTTCAGCACGGGCGCGGCGGCTGGATTGTCTTCGGCCAGCATGTTCTTCGCTGGCATGGGTACGTTCATTGTCACGATCGCGATCTTCTTGCGTGATGGCGACAAGATCTGGTCTTTCCTTCACTCATGGGTTCCTGAGTCTGCTCAGCCTACGTGGCATACGGCTGCGGTGCGTGCCCGTGACACATTCGGCGGTTATGTGCGTGGCACCGCGGTGATTGCAGCGGTCGATGCGGCAGGCATCGCCCTGGTCATGCTCGTGTTCGGTGTGCAGTTGTGGTTCCCGCTGGCGATCATCGTGTTCATCGGCGGCTTCATCCCGATCATGGGTGCGTTGGTCAGCTCGATCCTCGCCGCCCTCGTCGCTTTAGTGACCAACGGTTGGCTTCCAGCGCTGGCGATCATTATCGGTTCGATTGTTGTGAACCAGCTTGAAGGTAACCTCCTGCAGCCGCTCGTGATGGGTTCGGCTCTGCGGGTTCACGCGCTCGTCGTGCTGTTCGCCCTGACTGCGGGGACGGTTCTTGCCGGCATCATCGGTGCGCTGCTTGCCGTTCCGCTTACGGCTGCCGCGTGGGCCGCAATCAAGGTCTTCACCGGGAGGGAAACCAAGGTGGATGATCTCGAATACCGCAAGAGGAAGAAACGCGTCCGGAAGATCGCGAAGAAGCGCGCTAAGCGGGTCAAGCAGCTCGCCTAACGCGGGGCCTGCAGCAGGGCTACGCTGGTCTGCAGCAGGCCTGCGTTGGTCTGCAACAGGGCCGCATTAGTCTGCAACAAGCCCAGGCTGATCTGCTCCTCCCCTACCCAAACTCCGTACTGCATGTGAGGGTTCGTTCATGAAAGCTCGTATCGATGCGTGGTTGTGGTCCGTGCGCGTCTATAAGACGCGCTCGGAGGCCACCACCGCGTGCAGGGCGGGACATATTCGGGTCAATGGTGAGCCGGTCAAGGCGGCATATGCGATCAAGCCCGGCGATAACGTGCGCATCCGCCGGCATGGTTTCGATCGGCACCTGCAGGTTGTGAAGCCGCTCGCCAAGCGCGTCTCAGCGCAGGTCGCGGCCACCGCATACGTCGACCACACACCTGAGCGAGTCAAGCCCGCGATCCCGCAGGTGCCGGTCCGTCCGCGCGGCTCTGGCCGGCCCACCAAGAAGGAGCGCCGGCAGATGGATCAGCTGCGCGCATCGTGGGTTCCAACGGTTGAGAACATCGAGGATCTGGACCTCAATGCCGGCCTTTAACAGCACCCTGAACCTAAGCCGTAGCTGAGCTTCTCATGTGAGCCGATATGAATGCGCTGTGAGTTTATCGCCCCGCTAGAGTAATTCACTCCGAGACGGTAGCGTGAAAGCTACGTCTGTGCATATGCAGGCAGATCTTGTTCGCCGAAAGCAGTCCGGCACCGGTCAGCACACCGCGAGTCAAGGTAGTAGAACCGCCCATGCGTGGGCATAGGCCCGGCTTAACCGCTGGGTGTAGAAAGGACAAGGGCTCGTATGGCTTCTGGAACCGTCAAATGGTTCAACCCGGACAAGGGTTTCGGTTTCATCGCTCCGGATGATTCTTCGGATGACCTCTTCGCTCACTTCAGCGCAATCCAGACTACTGGCTTCCGCACCCTCGAAGAGGGCCAGCGCGTTGAATTCGTTGTAGCTGAGGGCCCGAAGGGTCTGCAGGCAACCGAGATCACCCCGCTGTAAGCGCACGCTACAACAGTGCATAATTACATAACATTCTTAACCCCAACGTGGCAGCCCTAGCATGGCACCCCGATGCGGTAACCCTAGTCGGTAGCCCCGTTATGGCGTCCACGTTGCGGTAGCCCCCGATGCGGCGAAAGCGAGCAGTAATCTGTTCAGCTTTCGCCGCATCGTACATTGAGGCGATAATCTGGGAACACCTCACCTCGCCAACAAGGGGAAGACTGTGGCAAACAAGAAGCTTAAAAAGCGTACGTGGGCTGCGATCGGTGCCGCTGCTGCCGTGAGTGGTGTGGCCGTTCGTGATCTACTCCAGAAGAAGAACGCGGTTCTGCGTAACTATCCGGTGCTGGGGCATGCGCGGTATCAGCTGGAGAAGATCCGCCCGATGATCCAGCAGTATTTCATTGAACGTGACTGGGATGGCCGCCCGTTCGACAAGACGACCCGAGACCTCATCAACGCACGCGCTGACGGCAAGAAGGCCGAGGAGGCTTTCGGTACGTTGGCGGAAGTCAACGAGGTCGGTTTCGAGTGGATGGTTCACTCGATGAACCCGCTCGAGCCGCCGCAGACCCCGCCTCGTGTTGAGATCGGTGGACCGGACTGTAAGCAGCCGTATTCGATGTCGTTGCTGAACATTTCCGCGATGAGCTTCGGTTCCCTCTCAGGTAACGCGATCACGGCCCTGAATAAGGGTGCGCGAATGGGTAATTTCGCGCACGATACCGGTGAGGGCGGGTTCACGCCGTACCACCAGCAGGGTGGCGACCTGATCCTCGAGGTCGGTACGGGTTATTTCGGTGTCCGCGATCAAAGCGGCAAGTTCGATCCGGAGCGTTTCCGTGATGTCTCCAGCAACGAGCAAATCAAGGCCGTTGAGATCAAGCTGTCCCAGGGCGCTAAGCCCGGCCTCGGTGGTGTCCTGCCTGGCCCGAAGGTGACGAAGGAGATCGCGGAGATCCGCGGCATCCCTGAGGGCGTGAAGTGTGTCTCCCCTCCGGGGCATTCAGCGTTCAAGACCCCGACCGAGCTGATCGAGTTCATCGCTAAGACCCGCGAACTCTCGGGCGGTAAGCCGACCGGATACAAGTTGTGCGTGACCTCCGTAGATGACGTCTTGGCGATGTGCAAAGCGATGATTGAGGTTGGCACGGCGCCGGACTTCATTGTGGTCGATGGCGCTGAGGGCGGTACCGGTGCCGCTCCGGTTGAGTTCGAAACCCACATGGGTATGCCGCTGACGCAGGGTCTCATGATTGTGCATAACGCTCTGGTGGGTGCCGGTTTGCGCGATAAGGTCAAGATCGGTGCTTCCGGCAAGATCGCTGAGGGTAACGCTATCGTCAAGCGCTTGATTCAGGGCGCTGACTTCACGAACTCGGCGCGCGGGATGATGCTCGCGCTGGGTTGCATCCAGTCTCTGCGTTGCGCTGAAGGTACCTGCCCTGTGGGTGTCGCGACCCAGAACCCGCGCCTTGAGCGCGGCCTGGACGTGGATGTGAAGGCTAATCGGGTCTATAACTTCCACCAGGCAACCGTTGCCCAGGCGATCAAGATCATGGCTTCGATGGGCGTGACCCGCCCTGAGGACCTCTCCCCTGCGATGTTGCGCCGCAACGTCTCCCCAGACAACAACGATTCCTTCGCTCGCCTGTTCACGTGGCTTGAACCAGGTGAACTGCTGAGCGATTCCCCACGCATGTGGAAGGAACACTGGGCGAACGCGAGCTCGAGCCGCTACGGGCTCGGCAACGCGACAACCGCCCGCGCTTAGCAGGGAGGCAGGCGCGGCGCGCGGGGCAAACGCGCCTTGCGTGAACGTGGGTTGCGCCCGGCCCGCGCCGGGCCCATACGTGGGCCAGGCCGGAATATTTCGTTTGAGGGCACCGTTGGAATAGCTAATATGGCTACTTCAACGGTGTCCCCTTCACCTTCAACTGACCACTCCACTGCCCCAGCGCTTTCGATGCTGGATTTGGTTCCTGCGCGCCGTAACGATGGTCCGCAGCAGCCCTTCGTCAACGCGGTTGAGCTCGCCCAAGCCGCGGAACGTACCGGCTACCAGAGCTTGTATTACGCCGAGCATCACAACATGCCTGAGATCGCATCGACGGCTACCGCGGTTTTGATGGGGCACGTCGCCGCCCGCACCGAGACGTTGGGTGTGGGTGCGGCCGGTGTGATGCTGACGAACCACGCCCCGCTCGTGGTGGCTGAGCAGTTCAAGATGCTCGAGGCCCTCTACCCTGGACGCATCCAGCTCGGCCTGGGCCGGGCTCCTGGTACGGATCAGGCGACGGTGCGCGCTCTGCGCCGCTCCCCTGAAGCCGCGGAGCATTTCCCTACTGACGTCATGGAGCTACTCGGGTATTTGGATGGCCCGTCGCGCATCCCTGGGGTCGAGGCGTTCCCGGCCACACCGGATGCCAGGATCCCAGTCACTATCCTGGGGTCCTCGCTCTACGGTGCGCAGCTGGCCGCCAAACTCGGACTCCCCTACTCTTTCGCCTCGCACTTCGCGCCAACCCACTTGCAGGAGGCGCTTGAGGTGTACCGGAGCGAGTTCAAACCGTCCGAGCGTCTGGAGAAGCCTCGCGTCACCGTGGCTGTTGGCGTTGTGGCCGCACCGACCGTGTCTGAGGCGAACCAGCAGTTCCAGCACGCGCTGCGCCGCCGCGTGCAGTCCATGCTGGGCAGGCATCGTCCGCAGCCTTTTACCGAGGCTGAGATCGACCAGATCCTGCAGATGCCGGCGGGTAACCAGGTGCGAAACATGATGAGCTATTCCGCGGTGGGCACGCCGGATCGTGTGGTTGAACAGCTCAAGAATATGGCCGAGGAGACGCAGGCTGATGAGCTGATTCTCGCCCACCAGGCCGTGGCGCATGAAGACCGGCTCGCCTCCGTCATCGCAACCGGCGAGGCCTGGCAGAAGTAACGGGAAGGATCCATGCAGATGCAAACTCACCTCGTGCACGCCAGCGTGCACCAAGGCTTGGGCCTCATCCGCCTCAACCGGCCTGAAAAGCTCAACGCTTTGACCCCTGAGATGGTCGATGCGGTCCACACTTCCCTCCGTACATGGCGGTATAACGGGGACGTCAAGGCCGTGGTTTTGCTGGGTGAGGGCGAACGTGGGCTCAGTGCGGGCGGTGACCTGCCGAATTTCCGCCGCATGCTCATGGCGGGCGAGGCCACGCAGATGCTGGGCATCTTGGCCGCCGAGTTCGAGCTGGCGGCCGCGATCCAGACCTACCCTAAGCCGGTGATCGCGTTCATGACCGGGGTCACGATGGGCGCGGGCTTCGGGCTGGCATCGGCGGCTTCGGTGCGGATTGTGACCCCGGATTCGCAGCTTGCGATGCCGGAGGTGCGCATCGGCTATGTTCCGGATGTGGGTGGTTCGCTGTGGCTGGGCCGGGCGCCGGGACGGGTCGGCGAACACATGGCGTTGACTGGAGATGCGGTGGGTGCCGGGGACGCTGTCGAGTTCGGTCTTGCTGATTTCTGCATCGAGCAGGATGCCGTGGATGACGTGCTCACCTCGATCGCTGACCTGTGTGCTTTGCCTGGCCAGGATTTGGCGGTGGGCCTGCACATCATGCATGGTGCGCCGCAGCGTTCTGAGTTGAATGTTCAGCGGGCCTGGATCGATGAGGCCTATTCCGGCAGTGATGTCGCCCAAATCCTGAAGAATCTGGATGCTTCCCCGTGGCCGGCAGCCGCGAAGGCTGCCGAGCGGATCCGCGCTAACGCACCGATCGCGTGTGAGATCGCTTTGCAGCTCGTGCGTGAATCCCGCGCTGAAGACGAACTGCGGGGCGCGCTTGAACGTGAGCACCGTGCGGCGTCCTACGTCATGGACACCCCCGATGTTGTTGAGGGGATCCGCGCGCTGCTGATCGATAAAGACAAGTCACCGCAGTGGTCGGTGACCCGCGCCGAGGATGTCGATACAGACCGGGTGGCCCGCATGCTCGAACCCCAGGACGATGAGCTCGGCCTGTGGGACGACGGCGAAGACGGCGACTGGTAGCGCCGGCACTGACACCCGCCCGACGCTGTCCCGCCCCTGTTGCCTACTCACCAGCATTGACACTTGTGGCCCGCTCGAAACATTCGAGCGGGCCACAGTACTTCATCCCCTAGGCGCTATTCTGAGGCGCTACTTGCGGGTGACGTCGCCGAGTGCTTCGCTGGCGAGCTTGTTGACGGTGCCGTAGCGGTGCGCGGTCATGGTCACGGACTGTTCGCGCACGAATGGCAGCATTTCGATGCGGCCCGAACGTGTGACCGGGTGCGCGTTGACTGCGAGGTCCGGGGCTTGGGTCGTGGCCTCGCGGGTCGCCTGAACCAGCGCGTCCATCTCTTCTGTTCCTTCGCGGCCGATGAGGCGCACGCGGCTTCCGTCCGGGTTCGCGGACAGCTGCCGGCAGGTTTCGAGCCAGGCTTCTTCGTCTTCGATGACGACCGCTGCACCCAGCTGACGGTAGGCATCGGCGATACCGATGGGTGCCTCGTCTGGCAGTGAGACTTCCATGCGCTGTTTAGCGCCGGTTCCTACGCGGTCGGTCACAGAGCGCAGTACGCGCCAGCCTGCGGCAACCACTCGTGCGAGCAGCACGAGGTCGGCTTCTTCGATGGTTGCCACGCGGATGCGTACCTTGACGGGACGGTAGCGCAGGCCGTTGACCTCAACGTCGAGTCCTGTGGCGTCTTGGAGGCCTTCGAAGAACTCGCTGTCCTTGGCGTCCTGCGCGAGTGCTTTTTCGAGCCAGGCCCGTGGTTCTTCGTTGAAGGTGTGGACCAGCATCGAGTAGTGCGGCGTGGATACGATGACCTCGCGGTCTGCTGGGCCGAGGCCGTGTTCGGAGTCTTCCCAGCGCAGCATCGACGGGACGTAGTTCGGGCCGCCGGCCTTGGTTCCGGTGCCGACCGCGGATTTCTTCCAGCCGCCGAACGGTTGACGCTGAACGATCGCGCCGGTGATACCGCGGTTGATGTAGAGGTTACCGGCCTCGATGTGCTGCTGCCAGTACCGGATTTCCTCGGCATCGAGTGAGTGGATGCCGCTGGTGAGGCCGTAGTCGATCTGGTTGACCCACTGGACGGCTTCTTCGAGGCTTTCGGCGTGCATGATGCCGGTGACGGGCCCGAAGTATTCGGTCAGGTGGAACTCGGAGCCGGGCTTCACGCCGGCGCGGATGCCTGGCGAGAACAGCTTGCCGGAGTCATCGAGCGGCTCCGGTTTGAGGACCCAGTTCTGCCCTGGCTCAAGCTGGGTGAGTCCGCGGCGTAGCTTCTCCCCTGGTTCTTCGATGACTGGCCCCATGATCGATTCGGGTTTCTCCGGATAGCCGACCACAAGCGAGTTCGCGGCGTCGACGATCTGGCGGTAGAGGCGCTCGGAGCGGGCTGCCTGGCCAACCAGGATCACCAGCGAGGCGGCCGAGCACTTCTGTCCGGCGTGGCCGAATGCGGAGTCGACGATGTCTTTCGCGGCGAGGTCGTAGTCCGCGGATGGGGTCACGATGATCGCGTTCTTGCCTGAGGTTTCTGCGAACAGCGGCAGGCCTGGGCGCATCTCGTGGAAGGCCTGAGCGGTTTCGTACGCGCCGGTGAGGATCACGCGGCCCACGCGTTCGTCGGTGATCATCGCGTCGCCGAGGTCGCGGGAGGAGGCGTCGATGAGTTGCAGGATCTCGCGTGGGAGCCCGGCTTCATCGAGCGCTTCCCAAATGCATTCGGTGAGCACTGCACCGCAGCGGATGGATGCGCGGGCTGGCTTGATCACTACCGCGCTGCCCGCGGCGAGCGCGGAGATGGTTGAGCCGGTTGGGATGGCTACGGGGAAGTTCCATGGCGGGGTCACGAGCGTGACTTTGTCCATGACGGGTTCCGCGCCGGCGATTGCGCCGAGGTTGCGTGCTTGTTCGGCGTAGTAGTTGCAGAAGTCGATGGCTTCGGAGACTTCCGGGTCGCCTTGGGCCAGTGTCTTGCCGGCTTCGGAGCCCATGACTTCGAGCAGGTCGGCGCGGCGGGCTTTCATTTTGTCTCCGGCGCGGTGGAGCACGTCGGCGCGTTGGTCTGGGGTGAGGCCTTGCCACACGTCGGCGGCTTTTTGGGCGGCGTCGTAGACCTCGTTGAGGCGTGTGGTGTCTTTGACTTTCGCTGCGGCTACGGTATCTGTGCCGAGGGTGCTGGTTGGGATGTTCTTGAGGATGTCTCCTCCCCAGAGGCGGTTCCATGCCAGGTCCGGGTCGGTGTCCGGTTCGTTGGTGAAGGTGCCGCCCCAGGTTGGTTGGGTGAAGTCTTCTTTGTTGCGGTCCTGGAAGCGGCGCGGTACGGGCGCCTCCGTCCATTCTGACAGGATGCTGACAGATTCGCGGAAGCGTTCCTCTTCCTGCTTGAACGCGGCAGGGTCTTCGTCGAGGTTGAAGACCTCGGACATGAAGTTGTCTTCAGTCGCGCCCTCTTCGAGGCGACGCACGAGGTAGGAGATCGCAACATCGAACTCATCCGGCTTGACCACCGGCGTGTAGAGCAGAAGCCGGCCCACATCCTGCCGCACCGCTTGGGCTTGCTGGCTTGCCATGCCCAGCAGCATCTCGAATTCGACGTCCTTGCCACCCGGTTCGATGCCGCGGGCACGCATCAGATGCAGGTGCAGCGCGATGTCGAAGAGGTTGTGGCCTGCGATGCCGAGGCGCACGTTCTTGACGTGGTCCTGGGTCAGTGCGTAGTCGAGGATCGCTTTATAGTTAGCGTCAGTGAGCTGCTTGGTTGACCACACGGTCTGGGTCCAGCCGCGCATCTGCGCTTCGACCTGTTCCATCGGCAGGTTCGCGCCCTTGACCAGGCGCACCTTGATAGGGGCCCCGCCGTTGGCCACGCGTTCCGCGGCGAAGCGCTGGAGGCGCTTCATGGCAGCGTAGGAATCCGGCAGGTAGGCCTGCAACACGATCCCGGCCTCAGTGTTTGTGAACTCGTCCTCGCTCAGCAGCTCGGTGAATACCGCGAGCGTGAGGTCGAGGTCCTTGTATTCCTCCATGTCAAGGTTGATGAAGGTGCGTGGACTGGAATTGTTGGCCGCGCGATACAGCGGGCGCAGGTGCTCCACGATGTCGGTCACGGCTTCGTCGAAGGCCCACGGGCTGTGCGGCGCCACGGTTGCGGAGACCTTGATGGATACGTAGTCCACGTCGGAGCGTTCGATGAGCTCCTTGGTGCCCTTGACGCGGTGCGCGGCCTGGTCTTCGCCGAGGATCGCTTCGCCCAGCAGGTTGATGTTGAGGTCAATGCCCTCAGTGCGTAGCTCCTTGATCGCTTTGGTGAGCTTGTCTGGGCGGGCATCCACGATGAGGTGGGAGACCATGTTACGAAGTGCGGCGCGGGCGGCCGGGATCACGACACGTGGGGCGAGTTTACCGAGAGTTCCCCCGGCTTTGACTGCGCTTTGGAGGTACCACGGCAGGAACGCTGGGACCTTCGCTGCGATCTCGTTGAGGGCTTTCGCGGCTGCCGCTGGGTCCTCGGTGCGAATCACGCGATCAACAAACCCGACCGTGAAGTCGAGGCCGTCTGGGTCAGAGAGCACGCCGGCGAGCTGTTGGGCCGCCTTATCGACGGGGTAATCGCGGGCTGCGGTGAGCCAGTCACGAACCTGCTGTACGGCTTCGTCTGTGAGGTCCCACGGGCGGATGAGTCCTTCCATGTCTGGCCCGTGCCAAGCGATGGGCCGGCGGGTGATTGATTCAGCCGTGTGGCGTCCCGTCATGCGTACGCACTCCTAACTTTCGTGTCAATAACTAACGTGTTTCCGTGGAAAATCTAGCTGGCGTCCAGGATGCTCTCAGCGTAATTTGAGCTTCTCCCTGGCTATATCTCTATTTTGCCGTAGGGTTGTAAGCAGAAGGCATCCTCAACGTGTGGGTGCTGTTTTATTCTGAAAGGCGGTGTTGGCTTTGGGTATTCTAGGTTGGATTCTAGTAGGTCTGATTGCTGGCGCTATTGGTAAGGCGATCATGGGCGACTCGATGGGAATCATCCCAACGCTCGTCGTCGGTATCATTGGTGGTCTTCTTGGTGGTTGGCTCGGTTCCGTTATTTTCGGTAAGGGAACCGGCGGTTTCTTCGAGTTGAGCACGTGGATCTGCGCGATCGCAGGTACCTGCATCCTGCTGGGTATCTTGGGAATCTTCTCCCGCGGCTCCGCACGCGCTAAGTAATAGACCTAGCTCTAGACAGCGGTGCCCTACCAGGTTTGACCTGGTAGGGCACCGTTCTTTAAGCCCGCTGACTTCTAGATGGCTGCTTGCACTGCGCGGTTGCGGCTCTGCGCTGGTTACCTGGCACCGGGCTATTGACGGGGCACCGACGTGTTTATTTGGCGTCGCGGGGTGTGCGCAGGCCGAAGTACACGGCGATGGATACCGCAAGCGCCAGCACGCCGGCGACTGTGGCGGTCACGGTGACGCCCGAGTCGAAGGCCTGCGATGCGGCCTGCAAGAGTTCTGCCGCGCGTTCGGGCGGGATGCCGGCCGCGACATCGTGCGCTGCCGCGAGCGAGGACGCGGCATGCTCGCCTTGGGCGTGACTCAGGGCCTCCGGTGGCACGAGGTGCGCGGTGTAGAGGGCGTTGAGCAGACCACCCAGAACGGCGGCCCCCATCACGGTGCCGAACTCGTACGCGGTTTCAGACATCGCGGACGCCGCACCCGCTTTTTCGGATGGGACAGCGGTGAGCACAAAGTCGTTCGAGAGGGTCTCCGCCATGCCAGCGCCAGCACCAATGAGGAGGAACGCGACCATCGGAACCCAGTCGCCTCGTCCCACGAACACCGCGAGGATCCCGTACGCGAGCGCACTGCACAGAAGACCTGCGACCATCGCGGCGACCGGGCCCGTTTTCCGGGCCACCGGAACAACGCCGAGACCAGCGAGAACCGTCATGACCATGCCGGGCAGCATGAATAGCGCGGCTTCAGCGGGGCTGCGGCCCTCAATGAGCTGTAGGTGCTGGGAGAGGTAGTAGAGGAAGCCCACGAGCGAGAACATCGCGAGCAGGTTGATGATCAGCGGGAGGGCGAACGCCTTGCGAGAGAGTAAGCGGACGTCCAGGAACGGGATCTCCGCACCCAGTTGGCGGCGCACGAAAACGAAGCCGGCAACCAGCGCGAACGCGATAGCGCCCAGGCCAACCCATAGCTGCTGCGGAAGGGCCTTGATCCCGTATGTGAGAGGAAGCAGGGTCGCCATAGCGAGCGCGATGCTCACAACATCGAGCGGGCCCGGGTTCGGGTCCTTCGACTCCGGCAGCAACAGAGGCGCGCCGATCAGGAACGGGAGCAGGTTCGGGACCGCCATAAGCAGGACCGAACCCCACCAGAAGAAGTTCAGCAGCAGTCCGCCGATGATCGGACCGAGCGCTGCGCCCGCAGAAAACGTGGCCGCCCAGATAGCGACAGCGGTGGTGCGTTCGCGAGGGTCCGGGAAGATATTGCGGATCAGGGACAGCGTGGCGGGCATGAGTGCCGCACCGAACACTGCTTGCAGCGCACGGAACACGATGAGCATCATCGGGCTCACAGAGAACGCAGCGATACCGGAGACCACCGCGAAACCGACCGCGCCGATCATCATGATGCGGCGGCGACCAATCCGGTCACCCAGGTTCCCCATCGGGACCAAGAGCCCCGCCAAAACCAGCGGGTAGATGTCCAGGACCCACAGTTGCTCGGTTGCGTTCGCGTGCAGTTCAACAGCGATTTCCGGAAGGGCCAGCACCATCACGGAGTTATCGACAGAAACCAGCAGGACAACAATCATGAGCAGCGCCAACGCGGCCCAACGCCGGCGGGCGCTCGGGATCAGCTGCTCGTATTTACCGTATTGGGGGGACATAAGCTTTCTCGAAAAACAACAAGTAACGGGAGCGCAGATGCGCTCGGGCTAGCCGCGGAGGATGGCTTTGCGTTCCCTCCAGGCGCGGGCTTTGCGTTCCGATAGCGGCATCGGCTGCTCATCCTCAGGGAGCGCAGAATCCGCTGGGACCGCGATGAAGGTGTTGAGCCATCGCGCGTTCGGGTCGGAATCGATGAGGAAGGATTTCAGCAACAGCGTTGCCGGCAGTGCGAGCAGGGCTCCGAGTGGGCCGAGGACCCAGACCCAGAACAGCAGGGACAGGAAGGACACGGTTGGGGTGACGCCCACGGATTCGCCGGCGAACTTCGGTTGGATGATCGATTGGATCACGAAGTTCAGGACCGAGTACGCGACGATCACCGCAACGGCCGAACCCCAGCCTTTCTCGAGGAAAGCCAGCAGTGCGGGTGGGATGAGGCCGATGAAGAACCCGACGTTGGGGATGTAGTTGGTGATGAAGGAGAGGATGCCCCATACCCACACCAGCGGGATGCCGAGCAGCCAGAGCGCGCCGACGTCGGCGATCGCGACGATGAGGCCGAACACGGTGGTGACGAGCCAGTAGCGGCGCACGCCGTAGGCGAAGTCGTTGGTGACGATGAGCGCGCGCGGCTTGGTGATGCGCAGCAGCTGCTGGCGGGCATGCAGGCCAGCGGAGTCCATCGCGAGGAACAGGGTCGCGATCACCAGGGTGGTCAGTAGCGCGAGGATTGAGGAGACGTTGGAGAACAGTGGCGCCAGCAGCGACATGACGTCGTTCGGCTGGATGGATTGCAGTGACTTGGTGATTTCGCTGAAGTCCAGGTTGAGTTCGAGCGCGGTCTTCTGGATCCATTGCCACGCTTCAACGAACTGTTCGTTATAGGACGGCATGAGTTGAATCAACGCGAGTAGCGACCACACGATGAGCCACACGAACAGCACCAGGATCACAAGCACCAGCAAGAGCGAGACCATCGCACCCACGAACGGTGGGACCCAGCGTTGCAGGAATTTCTGGACTGGGTACACCACGATCATGAGGTTCAGGCCCAGGAAGACCGGCGCGATGATGTCTTGCAGATCGCGCACGAACATGAGGATGATGCAGGTGGCGGCGAGCCCGAGCGTCACCTTGATGAACCGAGGCATACCGGCTTGTTGGTCTTCGCCCCACTTGCGGGCCTTACCGGCGGAGGCAGAGAACTCTTCTTTGGGTTTGCCGGCATCATCCAGCGGGATCACGCCGATGCTGCGGGCTGGCTTGAACTCGTCCGCGTCGGCGTCGGTGGCGGTGTCACGTGGCTCTTCCTGCGCGGCGGAGGTGGAGGCGCCTGCCGCATCGTCCGTTGCGCCTTTGGGTTGCGGGGCTTTGGGTTGCGGGGCTTCAGTTTGGGTGTCCGCAGGTTCGGCGTCTTCTGTTTTGGCGCCGTCTGGGTTTTCGGGGGTGGGGACGACGGGGATTTCGCCGGTCACAGCATCGTTCGAGTCTGCTGTGTATTCATCTGACGATTCTTGACGTTCAGACATACGCCTCTCCCCTAGGTTTAACGGATACTTCGGCTCATTCGCACACCATTCTATGGCGCGATGACGGCTGCGCGGCGAGTGTTGCGCTCCGGCGTCAAACGGATGTGTTTTCGGGTTGAGTTTGGATTAGGAGCAGGTGGGGCGCGAGCTCGTTTCGGGCCGGGTTTGGGTTCGGTTTGGGTTCGCCTATCGGGCGTGGTATGGTTTCATCTGTTCGCCGCGGCGCGGTCCAGTGAGGACCTGCGGACAGAGCGGACAGCGCAGGAACTATAAGTGAATTATTGTGGCTTCTGCTTTGCGGGGGTATGGCGCAGTTGGTAGCGCGTCTCCATGGCATGGAGAAGGTCAGGGGTTCGAATCCCCTTACCTCCACGTTGTAATGTGGTCGGGACATCGTTCACACGATGTCCCGACATTTTTTATGCTCTGGGGCTTTGATGTGTCGGGTCATCGTTCCGCTTTTTTGGTGGATGTGTCAGGACATCGTTCCGTTTTTTGGTGGGGTCGATGGTGTAGGCGCCAATGATTTCACCGGTCGTTTTGTTGATGGCGAGGGCTTCGGGGCCGTTGACGAGCAGGATGATGCGTTGTCGGTTGTGGGCGTGGCCGATGCCGAGGTGGCGTAGTTTTCCGGCGTAGCGGAGGGTGATTTTGCCGTGGCTGTCTACGCGGTCGTAACGGACTCGCCAGCAGCTGTTGCCGAGTGTGGTGGTGGGTTGGTCTTTGGGTGTGGCGGTGTAGGCCTGGTGGGGTGTTCGTCTGTCGATGGCTCGGTGTTTTCGTTGGGTGTTATAGAGGGTTTGGAAGTCGTGGAGTTGTTGTTGTAGGTCTTGGTGGGTTTGGGCTGGTGGTTGGGCTTTGAGCCATGTTTTCAGGGTGCGGTGGAAGCGTTCGATTTTTCCTTGGGTGGTGGGTTTTCCGGGGCGGCCGTTCTTTTGTTCGATGCTGAGGTCGGTGAGGAGTTGTTCGAAGGGGTTGGGTTGTTTATTGGTGGTGCGTCCTCCGGCTAGGCGTGTGGTGTAAACGAGTCCGTTATCGGTCAGGGTTGCTGCTGGGAGTCCGTGTGTCTCGGTGGCTTCTAGGAAGGTGTTGACCACGATGCGGCCGGTGATTCTGGGGTGGACGCTGATGTGGGTGAGGTAGCGGGAGTGGTCATCGAGCCAGGAGATGATTTCGGTGTCGGTGCCATCGGCTAGCGGCCAGTGTGTGAAGTCGGATTGCCACAGGCTGTTGGGGGCGGGTGCTTGGAATCGTTGCCATGAGGAGCGGGGCCGTTTTTGTGGTTGGGGTTGGATTGTCCCGGCTGTTTTCAAGATCCGGAAGATGGTGCTGGTTGAGGGGCGAGTCTTCTCTGGTAGCAGGTCATAGATGGTTTCAGCACCAGCGTCTAGGCCGTCTCGAAGGAGTTGGTGGCGTAGGGCGAGGATGGTTTCGCGTACCTCTTCTGGTGTCTGGTTGGGGTTGGTGTGCGGGCGTTTGGAATGTGGGTGGAGTGCCTCAAGCCCGCCGATACGGAAGCGTTTGAGCAAGGTCCTGATCCAACGGGTACTGACACCAAAATGTGTGGCTACGTCTTTGACGCTCATCCCGCCGTCAGTGATTGCTAGCACGATCGCTCTGTTGCGTGTGTATGTCATACCTCAGCATGCCCACCACACCCCACCCTGGTGGGAACGATGTCGTGACACATGGGTGAACGATGTCGTGACACATGCTTGGAAGGATGTCGTGAGAGATCTGTGGGTGGGTTGGAGTGGTGTGGGGTGAACGATGTCGTGAAACCAGACACCCTTACCTCCACGTTTGTAATGTGTCGGGACATCGTTCACACGATGTCCCGAGACTTTTTTATGCTCTGGGGCTTTGATGTGTCGGGTCATCGTTCCGCTTTTTGGGTGCGACCAAGGCGGACGAAAGTCCGACTCTTCGTCATTGAAGCGCGTCTTCAGAAGCCAGCCGCGCATAAACGAGGGTGTCGGTCCATTCGCCCTTGCTGAACCAGCCCTGGACGTGATGTGCTTCGAGCCGGAGCCCGACACGACGAGCCAGTGCTGCCGAGGCGCTGTTGCGGGCATCCATCTGCGCGGTGATGCGATGGAGCCGGTAGTGGTCAAACCCGAGGGCGAGTACTGCTCGGACGGCTTCGCTGGCGAACCCTTCCCCACCGTACGCCGGGTCGAGGACCCACCCGATCTCGCCTTGCCGGTGCTCACTATCGGTGAGCCACAGCGTGACACTCCCGATCGCGACGCCGTCATGCTCGATGACCAGCGCAAGCGCCCCACTCTCACCATCGATATCAGTCTTCGCTAGGCGTTCGGTGAGCTTGTCACGGGTGACTTCTACAGTCCATGGCTCGCCCGGCAGATAGCGAGCAACGTCGGGTCGCGAGTACAGCTCGTGAAGCCATTCGGCATCGTCGGCGTTATAGTGACGGAGCCGAAGCCGCTCCGTCGCCAACGGCCACTGGGCGGTGGGCTTGAGGTCGCGCCGGTAATGGAATAGTTCCTCGCACTGCCCTGCGGGCGTGATCCCGACGGCTCGCTCGACCTCATGAAACCCTGCGTTCGTCAAGCACCGCTGGGAGGCCTTGTTCTCCAGGAGCGTGCGTGCTGTCAAGGTTCGCAGTCCACTGTTGCGTGCGAAGCGCGATGCCAACTCCAGGCCCCGACGAGCGTGCCCTGCTCCCCGCGCATCGGGATGAATCCAGAACCCGACCTCGACAGCCTCGGAGCTGACGTCGAAGAGCACCATGGAGCCCACAAACCGGTCCGTCTCGGCGTCGGCAAGTGCGAGGACTGCCAGCGTGCCGGACGACAGACCCTCAGCAACCTCGTCACGGATCATCCGTCGCACGGACTCGGGGGTGTAGTCGGACTCGGGCAGGTGGCCGAAGCACCGCACAGCTTCGTCCTTGGTTCCGGCTGCATACGCGTCTGCGTCCAGCTCAGAGAGGGGGCGTAGGCGAGTGTTCTCAAAGGTGATCGGGAGGGTGGTGGCATCCAGCATGCGCTAAACCTAACATAGAATGGGTAGCTAACTGAAGCGTGTTTGGTTAGGCTGGTGGGGTGAGCTACTGGGAACACCGCAAACCTGTGCAACGTCTCCGCGCAGTGGACATCGGGGAGGTTGCGAGGGCATCGGTAGGGTTACTGGACGAAGGCGGGTTGAGGGCCCTCACCCTGCGATCTGTGGCGCAACAAGTGGGTGTCGCTCCAGCCAGCCTGTACTCCCGCGTCGAATCCGTCGACGATCTGTTCGACCTCGCCCTCGACACAGCGCTTGAAGACGATCCGGTCATGTCCGACTCGATCCGTAACGCTGACCTGCCTGCCCTGATGCAGGCCTTCTTCGCGCACCTCACAGCCCACCGGTGGGCCGGTCGGGTCATCGGTATGCGCGCTCCCAGGGGCCCGGCGTACCTGGCCCTTTCTGAGCGAATGTGCGTCCTACTCGAACAAACAGGCACCCCGGACCCGCTCGGCACTGCCTACCGACTATCCAATTTGGTGATCGGTTCCGCTCTAACTGCTCCGATGGCGCCTGACGAGAAGCATGTCACCATCGACCCTGAGCAAGCTCCGACCTACGCGCGACTCCACGCGCAGCACCACATCAGCCCGCAGGAGATCCTTGCCGACGGAATCAGCGCTCTCCTCGCCTCGCCCTCCAAGCCGGGTGCGCTTTGAGGGCGAGGCGAGGGAATGCCCGCAAGACCCCTAAAGATTAGTGGGGTCGGTGGCACAGACGCGGAGGCGGTGCCCGTCGGGGTCAGTGGCGACGAACGTATAGCCGAACTCCAGGGTGGTGGGTTCCAGCGCGATCGGAAAGCCGAGGGTTGTCCAATCGTGGTAAAGCTGGTCGACATCATCGTGGGTGGCGTAGCTCATGGATAGTTCGACGCTGCCTGGTGCGCCGGTGGCGGCGGGGTCGATCTGGTCGCGGGTCTGCAGACCGATGATGACATTGTCGGTGAGGGCGAACACTGCGAAGTCTTTGAAGGTCTCGATGGGCTCCTTATTCAGGGCTTGACGGTAGAAGATGGTGCTGGCCTCGACGTCGGTGACGTAGAGGATCACGCTAGTGGGTGCGAAGGCGGTCATAGCTTCTCTCTCTGCGAGCGCCCCTTTTGGGGACGATTTTGTCGTTACGCTTTTACGAAGCTACGGGTGATAGGTGACATCTTCTGTCATGTATCTGTGCGAGTATTGGGGCATGCGAGCGGATCGGTTGTTGTCGATGATCTGGCTGCTGCGTACCCATGGCGGGCTTTCGACGGCAGAGTTGGCGCAGCGCCTGGAGGTGTCGCGTCGTACCGTGCTGCGGGATGTGGAGGCACTTTCGGCTGCCGGGGTGCCGGTGTACTGCGAGCGCGGCCCCCACGGCGGTGTCCGCCTGATGCCGGGCTACCGCACCGATGTCACAGCGCTATCTGAGGACGAGAGCCGCGCGTTGTTCTCCGCGATCTCATCGTGGGGCCCTGATTCGATTGGCTTGGGTGACGCGTTCGCCTCGGGGCTACGTAAGCTGCTGGCTGCGGTTCCCGACGCCCATCGTAACCAGAGCCTGGAGGTTGCGTCGCGGATCGTGATTGATCCTCAGGGCTGGTTGCCGCAACCTGATGCGTTGCAACCTGGGGAGGCATTCGCAATCCTCGAAGCCTGCGTGTTCGCCCGTCAGCGGTTGCAGCTGACCTATCGCTCACGCCAAGCCACACGTGCACAAGAGCTGATCGTGGAGCCACATGGTCTGGTGTCGGCCGGCAGCGACTGGTATCTATGCGCCAGCACCGAGGGAACGGTGCGGTTCTTCAAGGCAGTCCGTATCGAGCACGCCGCCCCGTTGGCTGAACCATGCTCCGGACCTGACCTGGATGTGGCCCAAGCATGGCGAGAGCACCGCGGCCGGTTTCTCGACCAGTTCACTCCTGTGAGTGTTGATGCCTGGCTCCTGGCCGCGCGGTGGGACGACGCGCGCGAGTGGAGTATCCGCACCAAGCCGATGGATGCGTCCGGGAGCCCACCGGGTGAGGGGTGGCGGCCCGTGCGCCTGGAGTTCATGGACGACCTGCATGCGGTCACCGTCCTGCTACGCCTCGGCTCGGACGTGCGCATCGAAGCCCCCGACGACATCAAAGCCAAGCTCCTGGACCACATCGATCAGGTCGCCACGCTCTACCGCTCGTGATCCTGCTCCGTACAGGCGCCTCTGAGCACCCTGATCTCAGCCAGCTGTAGCCACCATCTGGAGCTGCCAGGCCTCTTGCAGATCGAGGTTAGGAGGCTCCGGCTCACCTGTGTGACGGCCAGGTGAGGGGTGGTTTGGCTGACGATGTCGATGCGGGTGATGGCTACAAGTACTTGCTGTGGACTGTAATGTGTCGGGACATCGTTCCACTGAACTGCTTCCCATTAGTTGGACTGAGAAATCAGTTACCGACTAGTGGGGAGCAGTTCATGTTCGCGAGGGCCTTCGATCATGAGCTTGGCTCCGCCGGCGCACCACAGGACGCCTTTGAGGTAGTGGTCGTACTTCTGGGGTCGTTCGCCGCGGGCGTTGTTGGCGTCGAGGTTGGTTTGGACGCGCAGCCTGGTCTCGGCGTCGACGAAGGGCCGGCGGTCAGGCCGTGTCTTCCTCACGGTGGTTGGTGCGTCTGGTCGCGAGGCCGACGCCACCCAGGACGACCGCAAGCCCAATCCACTGCAGGAGCGAGGGCTGCTGGCCGAAGAAGGACCACGCCCACAGCATTGTGACCGGTGCAGTCAGGTAGAGCAGAGTGCTGGTCCTGGTGGCTCCCACCTGGCGTAGGCACCAGATGAACGTGGCGTAGCCGCCGAGGCCAGACAGGAGAACCAGCCAGCTGATTGCCAGCACCAGTACCCCCGTGACCTGCACTGCGAGCCCGTCGGTCAGGAGGGCTATGCCGCTGAAGATCACGGCCGCAACGCTCACTTGCACGGTCAGGCTGGTCACCACGGGCACCTGGGGCTTCCACGAGCGTTCCAGCAATGAGGCCATGGACAGTCCCAGCAGGCTCACTACCACCAGGCCCACGCCTCCCACCCCCGCTGCGCTGATGCCTCCCACGCTCAAGGCGACGCCAACCAGAGCGATGAGCAGGCCAACCCACTGGAGGATGCTGACTCGGTCACCGAAGAAGATGCGCCCCGCCGCGGTGAACTGCCCGCGTGGTAGTCACCCAGAGGCACCGCGACTCAACCGGGACTGCTGAACGCCATTAGATCGAGGGAGGAACAACGCAACTGCTGGGGTGTGCTTCCCGTCTAGCGACGAGGGATGCCTATGGCGCTGGGTGGGGCATCGTCTTTATCCTCCCAGCAGGGCGAGACTGGCTGTGTACGGCTCGGACTTGCTCGCGTTCAGTGTCAGATCAGTGCGTTGCTGTCGTCTGGGTGTAGAGCGCGAGACGAGGGCCGTCGGCCGATCTGACGTACACGCTGGTCATGGTCGCCTCGAAGGGCTCTTCGCCCGCGCGCTGAGCTGTGGCCCGGTACACCAGCGCTGCCGCTTCCGCTCCTACGCGGACGATCCGCTCGTCGCTGATCGTGTAGCTGTCCCATGCCGGCGCCTGGTCGAGGGACGCGACCACGGTGTCCCTGTCCATCGTGAAGCCATTCACGAGGACCATGACGGCGTCTTTGGTCATCAGAGATCCGTAGAAAGACGAGCCGGTCTGATTGCACAGCGCATCCCATCCCTGACGCTCGAGCGCACACAGGGCGGGCAGAGTCAACGTGTCCATGTGCTCGACGCTATCACGCGCCGCACCGGCGTTTCCTGGCACGACCGGGCGCACGCGACTCAAATGGCGCCGACGCCGGGCGATACCTAGCCGTATCGAACAGCCCGAAGTCCGTTAGGATAGACCCATCCCTTGGGGTGTGCTTTCTATCTGGCGACGAGGTTCACGAGATGCAACCACGCGCTCACCTGGGCGGTGAGGTTGAAACTGGCAAAGCGTCACGTGTCTCGGGATTGGCGATGGTCCTGCTGCCTTCTGGACTGCTTAACGGCCGTGCGTGTCGCGAATCATGACGCCGGCGATGAGTAAGTGTTTGCGGACTGTCCCGACCGTGTATCCGAACTTACCACCCACACGCTCCAAGGAAGCCCCTTGGTCATACATGGCACGCATCAGCCGAATCTCGCTGCTGGACGGGGAGTGGTTCCGGAGGACGACACCGCGTTCCCGAAGGAAACGAGAGAGTCGCTCATGTCCAAGACCAACTTGCCGGGCCACGGCTTTCAGAGACCCGCCCGCTGCATAGGCGGCTTCCGCTCGTTGAAGAACGTCTTCGGATGCTCGCGACGCCCGCTGCGGATGGCGCCTCCAACTGTGCGTCCTGCGCCGTTCAGCGCGGATCGACTGGTGTGCTCGCACCATCTGAGTCACCGGCGGGGCAAGTTTCGACAATCCTCCCGCTAGGTCCGCGTTTGTAATGTGTCGGGACTGCATTGATGTGGTGGGTCCGCGTTCCGCTTTCCGGTGGATGCGCCAGGACGTCGGGACAAGCGCATTTCTGCCCAACCTAGCTTGACATTCTGAAGCCTTCACGGGTCGCCGTGGTCGCGGCGAACATGCACTAACCCGAGGGCGGGGCTGCAGGCGGTCGAGTCGTTACGGGTGCTGGCTGACACGTTGGAGTTGCGGCAGATCGAGCTGGACCGCGCGCACAGGATGGCGGCACCTGGTCGGTGTCCCGCTGCCTCCATTGCAGAAACTCATGGTCTGGTTTAACCTGTTCCAGACCGGCAGCGCCACTAGCCGGGCGTTCCGCTAACCCGCTTCGAAGATGATCACGAAAGACACCATGAACGTCTCTGAATCTCCGATTAACGGCATCGACGACGCGAAGTCGGGCAACGCTGCGGTCCCGTTCCGGGAAGGTATCGCGCTGCTGTGGTCGTACTCGCGTCCGCATCTTCGAACCCTCATCATCGGTGTGTTGCTGGGGTTGTTCGCAACGGCCATCGCGCTTGCGACACCGATGGTCACCAAGTGGGTGCTCGACTCGCTCGGCACTAATCTCGACCTCACAGGTCCAGTCACGGTCCTGGTGCTAATCCTGATCGTCGGAGTCATCGCGAACCTCGCCCAGAGCGTGCTACTGGGGAGGCTCTCAGAGCGCATCGTGTTAGATGCTCGCCGTGGCCTGGTCAGTCGGTTCTTGCTGGCGAAGCTGGAACAGATTCAGCGCTTCCGGTCCGGTGAACTAGTCACCCGCGTCACCAGCGACACGCTACTTTTGCGGGAGGCGACGACGAATAGTCTCGTGCAACTCATCAACGGCCTGGTATCCCTGGTCGGAACCATTGTGTTGATGGCGATCCTCGATTGGCCTCTCCTGCTGGCCACGCTCCTCGCGCTGATCGTGGTCGGCGTCTTGTTCGGTGCGCTCGTTCCGCAGATCGGTAAAGCTGACAAACGCGCACAGGACGCCATCGGAGAGCTTGGGGCGACGTTGGAGGGCGGGGTGCGTGCCCTGCGTACCGTGAAATCCAGCCGCGCCGAGCACCGCGAGATCGCACGGGTGAACGCAAAAGCCGAAGAATCTGCCCGGCACGCGATCCGATCGGTCTGGTTCTCGGCACTGGCGTGGTCGGTCGCGGGCGGCGGGGTGCAGCTGGCGATCATCGTCATCCTCGGCCTCGGCGCAGGACGAGTCGCGCTCGGCGAGCTTGCCGTGTCCACTCTTGTCGCATTCCTCATGTATGCCTTCAACATCGTTGACCCGATCACCTCACTGGCCGGGGCATTCTCCACCCTCCAGAGTGGCCTCGCCGCCGCCGCACGCATTCGCGAAACCGAACACCTCGAACTCGAAGACACGCACGCTCGCCCCGCCGATGCACCTGCTCCTGTGAGCCATCCTGATACCCCGGTGCTTACGCTCCGTGCGGTCACAGCAGGCTACGCCGACGCAGAAACCCCCGCGCTGCGCGACATTACTCTCGCCATCCCGCGCAAGGGGCACATCGCACTCGTCGGCCCGTCCGGAGCGGGAAAGACCACCGTCTTCTCACTACTACTCCGTTTCATCGACCCCACCTCAGGGCGACTCGAACTGAACGGTGTCCCGTACGAGCACTTGAGCATCGATGATGTCAGGTCAGGCATCGCCTACGTCGAACAAGAAACCCCTGTGATCCCCGGCACCGTTCGTGACAACGTGCTCTTCCGTGTGCCCGACGCCACCGATGACGAAGCATGGGAAGCACTTGCCTCGGTACGCCTCGATCAGAAGATTCGATCCCTCAATGGCGGGCTGGACACTAACGTTGCCGAGACCAGTCTCTCCGGTGGGGAGCGTCAACGCCTTGCCGTCGCACGAGCCCTGGTTCGCCGCCCGAACGTGCTCCTGCTGGATGAGGCTACCGCCCAGCTCGACGCGACTACCGAAGCGGCCATCCAGAACCTCATCGCCACCGCTTCATGGGAAGGCGCGGTCGTCACCATCGCACACCGCTTATCCACCGTGCTCGATGCAGACCAGATCATCGTCCTCGAAAACGGTCAGGTGCGAGACGCAGGAACCCACCGCGACCTCCTCAGTCGTGACACCCTCTACCAAGAGTTCATCTCCGCACTACACATTCACACAAGCGCCGGCCTTCCCCCGGCCGAAACGTTAAAGCAAGCCCGACCCAGTTCTCCGGACACTGATCGTGCGTGAAGTTTGTTCACGGGACGGAGTCCGTGATGCCTGCACCGAAGTCGCCCGAGTTCCGCCGTCGTGCATCAACAGGGTGAGCCTGTTGCACAGATCCCCCGAAACCTAGGGAACAGCGAGTCGTGTTCACAGCGATGGATGGCGTGAAAGCACGACAATCACGCTTACCTCATGCTAATCTGGGACGCACTATATCCCCCACGCCTCTCCACGGAAGCGCACTTGGGGGATTTTTTCTACCCCACTGGAGCGGTAAATGAGCCAACAGGAACCACGCGATCGGGGTCAGGCGGTTTATAACAAACCAGCCTTGAACCATCCCGATCTCGTTGCGCTTATGCAAGACCGTGGACTGCTTATTCCCGACACAGCACATGCTGAACGCCACCTTCGCAACATCGGCTTCTACCGTCTATCGCCATACACCATCCCATTCAAACGGCACGACTCAGATAAATTCAGGGATGGAATCGTCTTTGATGACCTTTTGAATCTATATTTTTTCGACCGCAAGCTCCGTTTGCTGAACATTACCTATTGACTTATGGCGAGCCAGCTCTCCCTCCGTCGTGGATTGTCATGGAGCGATGCACCTTGGGGCAGATGGAACGCCTGGTGGATAACCTGAAACAACGCGCTCGACTCTATCCAGTTCTCGTGGCACTCCAGTCGTTGCTGCTGACCCTGTCTCCTCACAGCACCTGGGCATCGAGGCCGAAGTCGCTTATAGACGAACATCCCAACCTTCCGCTGGAGGCTATGGGGATGCCTAATGATTGGTTCGAGGATCCGTTTTGGGCTGAGTAAATTAAGAGCTAGTCCGAGAACTCGCCTCCGGACATCTAGCTTTCGAGGGCCTTCTTTCTCCAGTTTCTCTTAGGCGCGAATACTGTCCTCTACGCACCTCGATCCACCCATGGAGCATTCTTGACCACTCGTTCTAGAACGCTTATTCTGAAACTATGGCAAGACCACGGGAGTTTGATACGGCGGCTCTCCTGCAGCAGGCGGGTGAGTTGTTCATTAGGCGGGGTTTCACTGCGACCTCGATCGACGAGGTCGTGAAAACCACCGGCGTGGTGAGGGGAAGCCTGTATTCGATCTTCGGTTCGAAGCAAGGCATTTTCGTTGCGGCCCTCAAACATGCTGCAGACGAACACAGCGACGACGACGGTCCTGGCCGCGGGACGTTGCTTGACCTGCTCAACGTCGCTGTTTTCGAGATCGCACCCCACAACCGTGACGTCGCGGAATTGGTTCAGCGCATCATCCACACCAATGGGATTACAGCTCAAGCGCTTGGTCAGCGAGCGCTCGAACGGGCTTGCCTCACCGAGGCAACCGGCTAGATCTATAGATTTTGAAGAAGGAGAAACGCATGGCTCGCAACAAGGTTGAAATTCAGGACGGGGAGCTCATCGTCACCCCGCGCGGCCTAGACAAGATGTGGTCATTCAAGAGGGAAATCCGTGTGCCGCTGGCAGTTGTTCGCGGGGCTACATTCGACCCGGGTGTGGTGACGGAACCGAAGGGGTTCCGCTCGCCGGGGCTGAATACGCTGGGTAAGAAGGTGTCGGCGACGTACCGCAAGGACGGGGAACGCCACTATTGGAACGTGACGGGCGCATCGGACGTGCTCGTGATCGAACTGGACCCGACGTTTGAGTACAGCCGCCTCATTCTTTCCGTTGATGATCCGGTTGGTTTGGAACGGCGCATTAACGAGGCTGTCCGCGACCGCACACAATGAGCGATGGCGGCCGCGGACAGATTTAGGCGAGACACATATGCACCGACATGTAGCTCTAAACGAGTCGAACCGCCCCGATACAACGAGGTACGAAGCTGTAGCTTCTTAGGATGATTACCGGCTATCCTGAAATGAGGATCCGCAACCTGAAGCCACCGCTACACTGGGGCATCCGTAACATAGCCGAGGGACAAGATGACAGACGAAGCACCGGAGCCTGATCTCACTTTCCTCAAAGGAGGAAAACGCTATGATAGCGACACATGTGATGCTTCAAATCGCTCACCGCTGGATATCGTCAAAAACGACTTCAACGAAGTACTTTCTTCAAAGAACTTGACGTTTCTCTTTGGATCAGGCTGCTCCTCTCAGGTAACGGAAAATAATGAAGAAAAAGGCATCCCCACAATGGCCCCAATGGCCCAAGGTCTACTCGCCAAGAATAATGTAAACGTCGCTAATCGATACGGGCTCACAGCCGACATCAAGAAATCCCTCTCAAACAATTTAGGCATTGACCTCACCAACGAGGCCTACGCATGGAATCTTGAACGCCTCATGGAAGTTCTCTTCGGCTTCCAATTTGCTCTTGCTCAAACAGACAGACCTTCACTCATCGACGCCAAGAAGGACGTCGATTCTGCGATCGATTCGATCAAGAGATACGTTTTCGAGACATGTGTTGAGGGGCAAGAGAAACCTTCCGCGACAAGCATACTGAAGCTTTACCAAACGTTCTATCGGAAACTATCGCAACGCTCACGCTCACTTCCCCGTCCCACTGTTGCCACCACCAACTATGACCTGTTCAATGAAATTGCAATGGATCGAATCGGCGTTCCACACATCAACGGGTTCCTTGGTTCGATCGAGAAACGTTTCAACCCTGCATCGTTCCGTTACACCATCGCTCAACGCCTTGACTTGACATCACAAAAATGGACCTCGCTCGACAATCTGGTCTATTTCCTCAAGCTTCATGGGTCACTCAACTGGCATGCGGTGGATGACGGATTATTCCCCGTCGAAGAACGCCCGATCAGTGAGAGCGCAGATGGAAAGGCGATGCTGATTTACCCTACGCCAGCAAAGCAAAATGCCAGTTTCGCTGCTCCTTACTCCGATATCTTCCGCGAGTTTCAGACCAAAGTCGTTCAAGAACAAAGCGTTTTGGTAACCATCGGTTACGGTTTCGGTGACGAGCATGTTAACAACATCATTTACCAGGCGCTCACGATTCCGACATTTCGTCTCGTAGTTTTCGCTAAACCGGAGGACGACACGAGCACCACCAGCAGACCTGTCAAAATGCTTCAAGAGCTCAACGACCCGCGTGTGTGGATCATCGGAACTGAGAACTCAAATGCTTCCTGGAAGGCACACTACTTCAAGGAGTTCGTTGAAGACATCATGCCCGCAGGAGATCTCGATCCCGCCGAAAGTGCCATCGAGAGTGTGATGGACATGTTCGCTAGCATCAAGAAAGACTAGAAGTATGGCCACAAGTGATTCTCGGCGCCGCAGACTAGGAACAATTATCGAGGTAACTGCTGAACGTTTTCGCGTAGAGATGGCTGAGAGCGCTGACGGTTACACCCTCGTTGGCTTTGACGGTCAACATTATGTAGCAAGGATTGGGTCACTTGTTCTCATCCCCTTAACCAACGCTTATGTAGTTGCCGAAGTTACGGGACTTCAAGAAAAGCCCGAGGCATCAACCATATCCAGCGCCTTAAAGTCCCTTGACGACGTGTCATATGCATCCTCTCGACAACTGACATTAGCGCCGCTGGGCATCCTTCCTTTCGAAGAAGATCATGGTTTCTCATTCGGAGTATCCGAGTTCCCGCCTCTGTACGCAGATGTCCTACACGTCGAGAACAGAGATCTAGACCGTATTTTAGATGTTGCAAACCAAGAGGTCGCTATTGCTAACACGTCACCGCCCGCGACGAAACTAAATACGCTTACCATTGGGACGTCTGCAATTTTTAGTGACTATGATGTGAAGATTCGAATCAACGAATTCTTCGGAGCTCATTCAGCTATTTTAGGTAACACAGGTAGTGGAAAGTCTTGTACGATATCTAGTTTCCTGCAGGAAGCACTTGGAAAGGTTGGTCTAGAACCAGCGGGGGGAAGCACGTTCGTGCTCTTCGACACTAACGGGGAATATCGACGTGCTGTATCCGAACTACCGGCACCAATTCAACGTACATGCGCACGAATCGACTTCGTGCAGCCATCAACGTTTTACCCTGCCGACCCCTATGACGAACGGGAGCAACTTAAAGACTTCGTTCTGCCCCACTGGTTACTAAATCTTGAAGAATGGGAACTCCTTCTCCAAGCTAGCGACAGAGTCCAGCGCCCAATACTACGCACCGCGCTAGGGCTCACGTCCTTATTTGCGGCCAAAAACCATGAATCTGAATTCGCGACACTACGCAATCATATTCTTGCTTCTTGTTTGCTGTTTCTACTAATGGACAGCGAGAACGCGACTGCAGCAAATTCACGTATTCGTGGACTTCTTAATGTATACCCGTTGCCCGAAAAAATCACCTCTCTCATAACTTCAAATCTGAAGGTACATTACGGCAGTTTTAAAACGCAGGGACTGCAGGAAGTTGAGCATACATTGAAGGCCCTCCAACTGCCGGAGGCCGAGATGCCCTCGTACAAGAACCACCCCTTCCGTTTCTCGGATCTCATAACCGCACTAGACCTGGCAATTCTTTACGAAGAAAGTCACGGCAACCGTCGAGTGCGTGACAACTGTTCGACACTACTTACTCGTGTCAAATCGCTCGGAGCACGAGACGAGTTTTCCTTCTTGTGCCACGACCATTTCGTTCGAGACATTGGTGAAGTCACTGCGGAGTCATTTACTGACAGCATCCTCGGCATCGAGCGTCATGCGACGTTCTGCAAAAAGCAGGCGCAGGTCTACGTTCTAGATTTAAGCGCAGTTGACGACGAAGTCGTAGAGGTTGTTTCTTCAGTTGTAACGCGCCTAATTTTCGACCGTCTTCGACATAGCACCACACGAAATTCTTTTCCCGTTAATTTGATACTGGAGGAGGCCCACCGCTACGTCCCTCGCCGAAGCGTAGGCGCCAGCACACTCGAAGCAACGCGTATTTTCGAACGCGTCGCGAAGGAAGGAAGAAAGTACGGACTGTTCCTCATGCTTTCTTCGCAGAGACCCAGCGAGCTGTCAGGAACCGTGCTTTCACAGTGCTCAAACTATGTCATCCATCGTATCCAGAACCCCGAAGATCTACAGCATATCCGCCGTATGACACCCTTTATCTCCGAGTCCGTGCTCAACCGCCTGGCATCACTCCCCAAGCAGTTTGCACTGGTTTTCGGTACATCAGTGAGCATCCCTACAACCTTTAAGGTACGCACTGCGGCACCACTTCCTCACAGTGACGATTCCGATGTAAGTGACCATTGGTACCAGTCACCCGAAAGAATCAGAAACTTACCTCTTTAGAGCACTATTACTCAAGTAGTTCGGCCGCTTTTTGGCGGGCTAGGGAAGGTCTCACGAAATACTAATATCCTTGAGCAGTGTGAAATGCGGCTCTGCACGACAGCAGGTTCATGAAAGCAGGCTAAATACCGAACATTCACGACAGGGGCCTTCTCGAAGACGGCGGCCTACACCCAGGAAAACGCAACCCAACAGGACGTATCCAGATTGATCGGGCTAGCCACAGGATAGGAAGTACTTTTACTGTATGTTGCGCAATGGTCTAGAGTTTTGCGGCTCCATACTAGAGACCTGCTCCGTGCCGCGTTCCCGCACGAGCCTTGGACTTGTTTCGAAACTGCTTTCAGATTCGATGCTCGTGCTCCCCATAATCCGGAGAAAGCGAAATCACCCAGCCGCTCTGGTTCCTACATCCAAGTTCTCCCGCGTCGAGTCACTGCTAGTCGTTGAACGGGACGACGTCGAAGCCGAGGAGTTCCACGCTCATGCCGCGCTGCTCATCGTCGCCGTGATCGCGGGCCGGGCGTGCATCCAGCCATGCTTGGAAGTGCTCGCGGGTTTCCCAGCGGGTCACAACAAAGTAGCGGTCCTCCCCGATCTGCGGACGCAACAGTTCAAATCCTTGGAAGCCTTCAGCGGTGTCCACAGCTTTCTTCCGTGCAGCGAAACGCTGCTCGATCTCGGCTTCGGCCCCTTCGGGGTATGTGAGTGCCGTGATGTTGACGAACGTCATCTGAACCTCCCTAGACGGCGGCGGTGTTATGCGCCGCGACGTGATCCAACCTTTTAACAAGGCTACCGATGTTTCCTGAAGTTTCGCCAAGTGGTGGCCGCGGCTCCGCTCAGGTTCCGGTGTGGGGCGGGCGTGGGCTTTTGGATGCACACGGAGCGCGGTTTAGTACTTCTCGTAGAAGTGCGCTAAATGTGGAAACTCGGGGAGTTTGCCGCCATCTCGGATGAAGGTGCAAAAGATAAGAGCGGTGTCATCGATTTTAGGATCCAAAAAAACTTTCCCCTTTTTTATGGGTTTCCCGTAGATGTAGCAGCCTTCACCAGTGACCTGTACCTCATTTCGGTAGAAGTGTATGCCCTGGTCTGGTCCGCGCTTATCTGGCTTGAAGCAAAGAGTTTGGGCGCAACTGTTTGGGATAGCGTCATTGCTGATGATGAGGAAAGCCGTCTCGGCCTCTCTCACGAGTTCCTGAAGTTCTTCCAGCGCCCACCTGATCTGCCCGTAAGACGTAACCGGCACCGTCTCGTAATCGCCGCCGTCAACGTATAGGATCCACCCGTCGGGGACTCGCGCGGTGTAGTCGAATTCGGGCACCGGGACCGGCGGTGCGGTGTCGGGCGTTTCAAGCGCGACATGCTCTTGCTCATCATGTTTTGTGTTGCTGAATATTTTCTTGAAGAGGGAGAACATGGTGACCTTTCTGTCATTGTTCGACCCTTGCCACACTAGCCCAGACCCCTAGCGAGCGCCCCGATTCGATTTCGGGTCCGAGGGACCGGACAAGACGTACTGTCTGTGCACAGTTATCACTTAGCATGAGAGCAAATCTCAGCAGCTCACCTCCGTTCGTATGACTAGTGGCATCCACCTTTCCGCGCCCGCCAAGGTTCGGCTGTTGAATGCGGGAAGTCTGGTAGCGACGGAGGGTTTGGTGAGCGAAGCGAAATGGAACCTGGTGCCGCTTACGCCTGAATACATTGAAGATGAGCATGGCGGCTACGTTGCGGAGCTTGAGAACGCGCTTAAGAACGATGAAATCCGCAACATCGCTCTTTCCGGGCCTTACGGTGTCGGCAAAAGCAGCATCCTTCGCGAGCTTGCGCGGAGGCATAAAGGTCGCGTCGTGGAGCTTTCGCTACATCTTCCCAACGCTTCCCTTCGACAAGCCCTTACAGCTAGCTTGGGCTAGGCAAGCCTCGCGATATCGAAGAAAAATAGCGCGGAAAACGGACTGTTGCATGGCTTTAGCTGACGCTACTACAAGTGGAATTGGGCCCCGGTTTGGCGGAGCAGCCGGAAAATATCCAGCCTATTAACGCCTTTTCCTGTGCAAGCGTCCGGAATCAATACTCTCTTCCGAGAGTCAGGTTGAGAACGTTCATGGGTAACCGTGCGCTTATGCTTTCGTTCGTAGACCTATGGAAGTTACTCCGCCCAGCGTCAAGTAGATACATCATGCCACCTGCAGCTCGATAGCCAGATTCTCAAATGTCTCGTGCTTTTTAGTTCCGAGCAACCTGTAAGCGTCCCGAAAGGTAGTGTTTCCTTCATAGGCGCTAGCGATTACAGCCCGAGCGAACCGGCGGCTTAGCCGGAGCGGTTGCGTTTTGTAATAATTGCCGCCACCCGACCCACCATGTTTCTCGGCCAGAATCTTCATCACGCGGTTCTGCTCTTCCTCATAACGCTGACGGTAGCCATCCCATGTCAGGAGGCCAGCATCGAACATGCGTCTGAGAACCACGAGGGTGCTGACTCGATACTTCCCTGCGAGACGTTCCAGCTCCTCAAGGGTCGCCTCACCTAGATAATCCCTACGCAAAGCATCAAAGGGAACCAGCACTTCTGCCGCAACTTGATTGCACCACAGTTCCTCAGCTTGGTCAGTGCGGGCAGTCAACGCCGCGTCGGAGAGCGCGCTTCTCCCCAACCACACATGAGCGAGCTCGTGGATCAGAGTGAAGATCTGCGCTGCCTTCGAATCAGCGCCGTTAACGAAAATCAGTGGCACAAGTGGGTCAGACAGTGCGAACCCCCGAAATTCCTCAGGGTTGAGCTTCCGGTGAGTGTTCGCCCCTACGATCCCATTGATCATTACCAAAACACCGATGCTTTCGATGCGATCAATCAGGTTTCGACGGGCCTCTTCCCAGCTGGAAAACTCTTCTCTTCGGGACAAGCCGAGCTCCAGCAAACGGCGCATCTCATCCGCCACTAACTCCGGGGACGTATCCGTGGTTACGGATCCGACAAACTCGGGCGCAACCATTCCGCACTCTTGTGCGTAGGCTCGGTACCAGTCCTGTCGAGCCTGACACATGTAGATCGTGTCCAGCAGATCAGCCGATGGTTGCGGGACGGCAACATTCCCGATGGTGCGCATATCTGGGATAGGTACTTCTTCCCTGGGTGGCTCAGGGAGGAACAGCAACCCGAATGGGGTGTGCGTGGCGCTAGTGAATTTCTCAAGCTGTTTTAGTGTCGGCTGGTCAGTGCCAGAGATCCAGGCATCTAGTTTAGGGGCGCGCCGTTCAACAGTTTCAACATCCCATCCGGCCCTTTCGACAGCCCACTGGAGCAGGTCGGGAGCGACCTCAACGCGAACACTCACCACGCCACCACTTACATTCGAGCCGCCACCAAGTCTAGACTGAACGTGTTCAGCGAACACGTTCAGGAGGTTTCCGTGGCCCGCATTCGGACAGAAACAAGGCACGCAACCCGTCGCGCCGTGTTGGAAGCTGCAAGTCGCCTATTCGGCGAGCGCAGGTTCACATCCACGACAGTTCGCGACATCGCGCAAGAAGCCGGCGTGAGCGTCGGCACCGTCATGGCCGCCGGGGACAAAGAAGCCCTCCTCGTTGAGCTCTTCGATGACCTCATCGATCAACGCCAACAGCGCATCGACACCCCCGTCTTAGATCCCAACAAACCGTGCGGAGACAGTGCTGTGGCCATCGTGGAGCCGTTCGTCACTCTCTTCGAGGAACGCCGCGACCTCGCCCGCACCTACGCATCGATCCTGGTGAGCGGGCGCCACACCTCCGTCGTCTTCACCGACCTCGCACGCCGACTAATCACAGTGTTCGAACAACTCATCACCGCCCACGGGTGCACAAACCCGGCAGACACACGCGGGCGGGCCGAAGCCCTTCATTCTGCCTACATCGGCAACCTATTCATCTGGGCATCCACCACCGAGCAGTCCGGCACCGACCTCCTCACCCAGCTACGCAAAGTCTTCACCGCAATCTGCCCACCAACAGGAAGCAACTCATGATCCTGATTCCCTCATCATGGTTACCACCAGCACTCTTAGCAGCAGTCCTCCTCATCGACATTGCGCTATCAATCCGGCCAGTCCAGTTCATCCGCAACTGCCTCCACGGCGTCCGCTTTCCCGAAGAATGGTGGTGGTCCCTACTCGTCATCAAGGCGCTTGCAACAGCCGGGCTCATCGCAGGGATCTGGATGCCAGGACTAGCTTTCGCCGCAAACAGCGGCGTGATCGCCTACTTCCTCTGCGCAGCCATAGCCCACATCCGCGCGAAAGCAACAGGCTCAGCCTTCTGGATCAACTGCTTAGGAATGCTCGCGCTATCCTGCGCCACACTAGCGTTGAGCCTCATCTAGCTGCAGCACCTACCGCACTGCAAAGGCCCCGGGATCGTTTCGCTCCCGGGGCCTTCCGCCTACCTAGTTCACGGTGACCAAGCTGGGGTGGTGAACTGGACGTCTACGCCGCCCCGCCTACACAACCGAAGCTACACCGACTCAGCCACCACTGAGACACCAGCCATGTGCCTCACTCAGTGAAGAACTCGTTCGGGCCTACCGGCTTGCCGTTCTCGTCATAGATGTAGAAGCCCTTGCCATCTGCGATACCGCTGAACCCGGCATCGATCGCTTCCTTGAGTTTTTTACCGAAACGCTGGCGGGTCTCATCCTCGGACGTGCTTGCGATGTTGGAAGCCACGTGGAAACCAACCACGTCGTACACCTCGAACGGGCCGCGTGCAAAGCCCGTTCCGAGGTTCCACGCGTTATCGATGTCCTCAGGGGTACCCACGCCGTTCATGTACAGATCGCTACCTGCGTTGAGCCATGGGATCAGCAACGAGTTCAGGAAGTAACCAGGGGTTTCCTTCTTCACATGAGCGGGAACCATGCCGGTCTCCTTGGCATAGGTCAGCGCCTTCTCAACGAAGGCCTGCTCCGTCTTCGGGGTCTCCATGACCTCCGCGAGGTTCTGCTTCCAGATCCGGTTCGCATAATGGATCGCGACGAAACGCTCCGGAGCGCCCGTCGAGTCAGCAAACAGCGACGGCAACAAAGACGACGTGTTGGTCGCCAACACGGTCCGTTCATCAGCCAGCTTGCCGACCTTAGTCCAGGTTTCGCGCTTGAGCTCAAGGTTCTCCGGGACAGCCTCGATGATGATGTCGACGTCGGAAACCGCCTCTTCGAGGTCAGTTGTTGTCTTGATGCGCGCTACAGCTTCCTCGAACTTCTCATCCGTGAAGTCGGCCAGGTCCTCGCTATACCCCTTGCGCATCCACGCCCAGCGGGCTGGCAGCTTGTCGATTGACTCCTGGAACGGATCGTAAATAATGACGTCTTTACCGTGGTAAGCGGCCTGCATCGCGATCTGCGATCCCAGCACGCCTCCACCCAGAACTGTGACAGTTGTGAATTCAGCTGCGTTGTTAGATTCCGACATCATCCGCTCCTTTGCGAGGGCTACTTTACACTTGTAAGTTAACTCCTCCGTAGGTGCGTAGATTGCGTTTTCAACCCACAGCGAACCCAGCCGCAGGACTCATGCCGCTAAGGAATAAACCCGGTCCCGGAACCGGTTAAAACACATGAGCTTGCCTCATATGCAAGCACCTACCTAAGGCCCCAACCGAAGGAGCGTCATGAGCACCACCGTTGACTTCTACTACGACCCCTGCTGCCCCTTCTGCTGGGTCACCAGCCGCTGGCTCGTCCGCGTCCAAGAAGACCGCGACATCACCGTCACCTGGCGCCCCTTCTCACTCGCCATCAAAAACGACGAACTCGGCAACGGCACCGCTGACCACAACGGCCGCGGGCACATCGCCGGCCACCGCGTACTGCGCGTCATCGCCGCCGCCGAAAAGAACGGTGCCGACGCCGGCGAGCTCTACACCGCATTCGGCCGCGCCTACCACACCCAAAACAGCAACATGGATGACACCCTCATCGCCACCGTCCTGGCGGACCACGGGCTCGACGCGTCCCTCGCCGACGCCGCGGACGATGACTCCTGGGACGCTTACCTCGAAGCCGAACAGCAAGCAGCGCTCGATGCGGTCGGCAACGACGTCGGCGTACCAATCGTTCTCTTCACGAAGGACGGCTCGGAACCACAGGGATACTTCGGACCAGTCACCAACGCCCTGCCGAGCCGCGAAGAAGGCCTCGACCTGTGGGACGGGCTTGAAAAGCTCGCGCCTGTGCCTTCCTTCTACGAGCTCAAGCGAACCCGGCCAAAGGGTGGGCCAGACACAACCGGTACCGACGCCATCTAGCCGCGGCTAGGCAGCACACTCTGGGCGGGCCCGGTGACCTTCCCTTAGCGGAAGGTCGCCGCGGCCCGCTCGAAGTCTGGATACTCGAACACAGGCCCCACCACCTCAACCGCGTTCGTTTCCGCCTTCACACCATGCAACAGAAGCCCCGGCTCAAGCCCCGCCAACCCGCCAGCGGCACGCATCACACCAGCCGGAACCGGCAACCGAACACCCCCACCAGGCTCGGAACCAAGTAGCCGCAGCGCTTCCGAAAGCCTGATCGGCTCCGGAGCCGCCGCCACCACAACCCGGTCATTCAACGCTTGGAGAGCACCAGCATCGGCCGTCTGCTCTTCCTGCATGAGCAGCGCATGCACAACAATCCGCGCCCAGTCCTCCACGTGAATCCAGGACAGCCACGGGTCCACGCTCGGCCGCACATGCGAGGCCGCAACAGCCTTCAACCCTGCAAGCCCCGGCATCCCGGAACCCAGAACGGGCGCGGTCCGCACCACCACGGCATTTTCAGGTGCATCGTTCTCCCACTCACGCAACAACGCGGCCATCCCCGGTACCGCTTCCGGCGCCCAGTCCGGCGCGGTCTGCGCGGTATATGCCGGGGCATCCACATCGGTAGTCAAGGCAAGGGCCGATGCGTGAACCCACCCCGTCACGCGCCTCGCCTTCTGCGCCGCCTGAGCCAGCGCACGCGCCGCCGTCAGTCTGGCCACGCGAAGTTCCGCCATCTTCGCGGCCGTCGCTTTCTTGAACATGCGCGGCCCCACCATGTTCACAACCGAAACCCCGGCAGGGTCAGCGAAAACCTCCGCCCACTCCCCAACGCTCACGCCATCCCACTGGCGCCGCGGAACCAAACCCCCAGTACGCCGCGAACGGCTCAAAACCACCACGCGGCGGCCCCGCGACATCAACGTGTGGGCAAGCCTGTTGCCCAAGAACCCCGTGCCGCCTGCGATCACAACCAGCGGCAACTCACGTGAGGCATTGTGATCGGCAGGCTCCGCGAGCATCTCGAAAAGACGCGCACCAACCTTGGATAGATCACTATCCAGCAAGCCACCGAAAGCCGCCCCACCAGCCGCTGACCCGAGAGGCCCCTCAGCCTCGATCCGCCGCTCAACCACGGTCCCGCGACCATCCGCGGAATCAATCAGCGACCACGTGACCTTCGTGAACCCGCCAGGTTGATCCTGCTGCCACGCGAAACGCAGACCCTCATGCATCTCAACAACCCGCGCAGGCGGCGCCGTCAACGCGTGCACCGTGCCCCGCGCCACCGCGCGAGGAACCACCATGATCCGCTGCCCCACCGTCAGGTCACCGGTCTCACCCGCGGCCACATCGTCCAGAACCGTGCCATCCTCAGCCACCGGCGCGCAACGCTGAATCGCATCGTCCACCACGGGCCACACATCCGGGGTCATCAAGGCACCCCACACGGCCTCACGAGGGACGGCAACACGAACCTGCTGGACACGCTGAAAGGTCATGAAACCAGCCTACCCACCAACAACCTAAGTCACTGTCACAGCCACAAGAACCAACGCGACATCCGATGCCACATCTTGTAGTGTTATATAGGATCGATCAGGGATAATTCCCCATAACTTCAGCAAGGAGGTGACCCAACCGTGACGCCGATTCGCGAACGCGGCCAGCTGGAACGCGAAGTCCTAGACCTTCTGCGGGAGAACAGCTCCCCCATGAGCGCCCGCCAGCTGCAAGACGCCTTCGACGAACCCACGCCGGCATACACGACGCTGATGACGGTGCTCGCCCGCTTAGAGAAGAAAGGCGAAGTCACCCGGGGCGGTCCCTCTCCACGCAAGACAACCTTCCAGGCTGTCCGTAGCGATGAAGACGCCGCGAGCCACGGAATGCTCGCAGCCCTCGGCCAAGCCAATGACCGCAAGGCGGCCCTGCTCGCCTTCGCCGGTAACCTCGATGCCGCAGACGTCGCCCTGCTTAACGAAGCGTTCAGCTCCAAGAAGTAACGCCGCTTCCTGACATACTGCGACTATGCTCTGGTGGGTTCTCACGTGCTTCGGCACCGCAACAGCGCTCGCTTTTGTAGCGCCCATCGTGCTCACCAAAGGCCACTGGCATGTTCGCCGCCCGAGGCTCGCCCTTACTCTGTGGTTCGGCGCGTTCTTCACCGGTCTTGGGTTGACTCTGCTCGGCCTCATCTTGAGCGCAACCACCGCCGTCGCCACCCCTAAAGCGGAAACCGGGCTGGAATCACTCACGCTCTCGATGCTGGCGTGGGTCGGCCTGCTCGCGCTCGGGGCGGTCACCGCGCTGATCTACACCGCGAACGAACCACTCGTGGAGATCCAGAAATCCACCGTCTCGCATCTGGAATCCGCGAGCTATCAACGCATCCACCACCGCGACTATGAACTCATCCTCTTCCACGCCGCCGAACTGCTCGCGTGCGCAGTACCTCTCAAACACGCGACCGTGTTCATCTCCTCCGGCCTGCGCGAAGCCCTCACAGACACGGAACTCGACGCGGTCATCGCGCACGAACACGCCCACCTCACCCAACGCCACGGGCTCGCGCTACGCATCGCTCACGTGAACTCGGTTGCCCTCGGCGCGTTGCGGGCCGGCCGCGAGCTGCGCCGCGCCTCACTCCTGCTGGTTGAGCTAGCTGCCGATGACGCCTCGGCCAAAGCCACGAGCCCCACCGCACTCGCTGGGGCTCTCACCACGATGGGTACGCAACTTGGTGACGCCGGCATGCTCGCACGTGCGCAACGGCTCACAGCTAGAACCAACGCCACAAGAGCGGCGGCCTAGCCGCGCTGTGCGCTGCAGCAGCGGGCTGAAGACAGTTACGCGAAGAGGGTTTCGCCGATGAACCCGCCGTCCTTGCATCCTGGCGGGATCGCGAACACGGCCGAACCGATGTGGGTGATCCACTCGTTGAGCAGATCAAGCTCATCAAGCCGCTTCTGTAGCGGCGCGTACTGGGTCACAGGGTTGTGCTGGAACGCGGTGAAAATCAACCCGGAATCTGAGACGTCAGTCCCGGTGGGGTGCACGTCGTAGTTATAGACGCGGCGGAAGATCCGCTCGTGCGGGTTGTCCGAGCGTGCACGGCGGATGTGCGCGAAGTCCGCGATCACCGGGAACCCTGCCGCGTTGTTGGCCTCAAAGTCCGGTTCGTCGTGTTCCTTCTGGCCCGTCAACGGTGCACCGGAAGCCATGCGGCGGCCCACGGAGGCTTCGCGACCATCGCGGTCCAGGCGGTCCCATTTATCCAGCATCATCTCGATGCGGCGGATCACCAGGCTCGTCCCACCATCAAGCCAGGCAGGATTCTCCTTAGGCCCTTCCCACACGACGGAAGCGAAATCATCCGTCTCCGGCCCCATATTCACGGTGCCGTCCAGCTGCCCGAAAAGGTTGCGCTGCGTGTGAGTGTCTTTCTGTGAACCATAGGCGCGACGGAAACCCTGCTGAACCCACGCGACATCCATAAAATGTCGCGAGTCCTTGAGCAACATGCGGGTTGCGTGAGCGACCGTCACCGGATCATCCGCTGCCACCTGAATCAGGAAGTCCCCGCCAGTCCACTCCGGTTTCAGGGTGTCACGTTTGTATTTCGGCAGCGGCTTGAGCCAGTCCGGCATGACCTTCGGGTCAGGGTTGATCCGCTTGACCATCTCAGAGCCGAAACCGAACGTCACAGTGAGCCGCGAGGGATAGAACGCGAGCTCCGGCTCCGTATCCGCCAACGCACCGTCACCTTGTGTAAGCCGGGACGCATCGTCGGTAAGAATATTCAGCATCCGGTGGAGACCTTCGCGGTCCGCTGCCTTCTTCAGCGTCAACCCCACCAGAGTCTGATGCGCCTGCGGGTACATCTCGATGCCGGCTTGGTGTTTGCCATAGAACGGTAGCTTCTTGACGCCTTGGATGACGTCAGCATCCGCGAGAGCTTCTTGCCTCGCCTGATCTTCTCGATTGCTTGCGAACGCATCGACGCCGACAACGGCCGCAGCTCCCGCTACGGTCGCGGCACCCCCGAAGAGCAATGAGCGGCGTGATAAGCCACCCCGACCTTTCTGGTCGTCTTGTTCCGCGTGGGTCATACGTGCCTCATCCTTTCTGTCGACGCCGATGCGTAAGCAGGAAGGAACTTACTTGTCCTTCTTGTCTTCCTTGTCACCGTGATCATGGTCGCCGTGGCCGTGGTCGCCGTCGCTACCGTGGCCGGCGTGGTCGTCATCGTAGTTTTCGTTGGCGCCGGTGAACTCCTTGGCTGGGGCTTCGATGTCGAAGCTTTCGCCATCGGTGGTCTTGAGGGTGATCTTGATCGTGTCACCCGGCTTGATCTCCTTGGACAAGCCCATGAACATCAGGTGGTCAGCGCCTGGCTCGAGAGTGATGCTCTTGTGCGCAGGAACAACGAAGCCGCCTTCCTTCTCCTGCATCTTCTTGCTGCCATCCGGGGTGTCGATGACCTCGTGCAGCTCTACCTTCTTCGCGTACTCGCTGGTTGCGGACTCGATAGTGACGTCTTTATCAGTCTTGTTCTCGATGACGCCGAATGCGGCGGTCATGCCTTCAGAGGCCGCCTTGACCCAAGCGTCCTTGGCTACGAGCGCTTCCTGCGAGGCCTCCTGCTTGGTCTCTTCCTTCTTCGTCTCACCCGAGCATGCGGACAAGCCGAGAAGGGCGGCTGCACTCAATGCGATTGCGGCGGAAATACGACGGTTCATGATGGTCCTTTACGAAAGTTGTGCCTCAGTTAGTTTTTTGGCCTCGGCTGGCGAAATACCAGACGGCCAGACCCGCTATCACAACGCCTGCGCCGGCGGCCGCGATAACCCAGACAGGGACACCTGAATCCTTTTCGGAATCAGCGCTAGCTGAGGCTTCGGCAGCACCGTCATAGATACTGCCGCTATCGACGTCCTTACCGTCAAGGGCAGGAACCTTGGGCGCGTCAGTGACATCACCTACGGAAAACGGGATAGTCCCTGAGATGGGGTGTCCATCCTCAGAAACCACACGCCACCGGATTTCGTAGTGTCCATCCGGAAGTTTCCCGTCCAAGGGCTGGGTGACTTTGAAGTCCTTGATCTTCGCGTCAAGGCCTTCAGCGTGGTTTTTCTGTTCGGCGTCCACCACCATGATCATGGTGCCCAAATCCATGGGGCGCCCCGAGAACTCAAGTGTGATGTTCTGTGGAGCCTGATCAAGTGCCTCTTGGCTGGCAGGGGTGGAGTCAATCAAACGGTCATGAGCGTGCGCGGCTGGCGCACCAAAGATCGAGGCGATGAGCAGCAACAGCGTGAACGCCACCGCACCTAATGCGACGGCAAGGCGCTGTGCACCGACGGCAGAGGCCGATGCACCGACGGCAGAGGCCGATGCGCCGACGGCAGAGCCCGGTGTAGCGACGGGCGCCGGTGCAACGGTAGACCTCGCTAGTGTGCGCGTCATGCTTTCGATCTCCCCCATGAGCTATACGTGCTTGAACACTGTGATATCGAGTACGCACCTAACTCTACAAGATGTAGTCACTATTTCCTATTGGCGGTCACATCAACGCAGTCACTAAGCCCGCGCAACCACCAGTTCCGCGCAGATCATCAAGGCGCACACCCACGGCTTTAATTATGGAGCATGCCTCGAACAGAAACCTGTTTCACGCTTGTAATATAGAGTTGATTATTTGGCAAGCCCTCGTTCACCTAGGGCCACAAGGCCGTTACCTACCCCATCATGTGCGCGCCCTCATTGTGAGTGAGCCCTCGTTCTACGTTTATGCAGGAGTCCTGTGGAAAAGCAGCTGAAGAAGTTCGCCCGTAAAATTTTCCGGTCCAAAGCCTGGAAAGCCTCCAGCCAGTGGCTGCGAGGCACCCGCGACTACAACCTGACCGCTAAAGAGTACGCAGACTCCGCCGCTCCGGAAGCACAGATCCTCGCATACTTCGGCGATACCCGCGCCAAGCTCTACCAGCTGCGCCAGTGGATCCCCGTGCTTGAAGAGCTCAACGAAACCGTACCGACCGCGATCTTCCTGCGCCGCCCATCGGCCATTAAAGCGGTAGAAGAAATGACGAGCCTACCGGTCGTCTACCGCGGCAGCTTCGACCGCATGATCAGCTACTACGAAGAACACAAGCCAAAGCTGTTCCTCTACGTCAACAACGGCCGCTCCAACTTCCAGACCCTCAGCTACGCACCAGCCGTGCACGTGCACATCAACCACGGCGAATCCGACAAGCTCTCGATGGTATCCAACCAGGCGAAAGCCTACGACGCCGTCTTCACCGCCGGCCCGGCCGCGCTACGCCGCCACCGCCGCGCACTCATCGACTTCGACGAATCCAAGCTCATCTCCGTCGGCCGCCCGCAGCTGGACCTCGACTACGAGAACGAACTGCCAGAAACCACCCTGCGCACCATCATGTACGCACCAACCTGGCAGGGTGAAAACGACAACAACAACTACACCTCGATCGACTGCTACGGCCCACAAATCATCGAAGCCGCCCTCGCAACCGAAGGCACCCGCGTAATCTACAAGCCACACCCACGCGTGGCAGGGGCACGCCAGGCCGACATGAAGGCAGGCCACCGCCGGATCATGGAACTCATCGAAGCGGCAAACGAGGAAGGCGGCGAGCACCTCGTGTTACGCACCGGAAATATCCTCGCGATGTTCGCTGACGTTGACCTCATGATCACCGACATCTCCAGCGTCGGCCTGGACTTCCTCTACCTCAAGGCTGACAGCCCGATGCTGTTGACCGACCGCCGCACCAACCGCAAGCATCTCACCGACGAATCCCCGGTCGCCTCCGCTGTACCAGTGATCGACGCAGACACCGTGGATACACTGGCTGAGATGATCGCCGATGCGCTGGCCAACGGTGGCGATAAGGACGCTCGCGCTGAAGCCCGGGCACTGTACTTCGGTGACTACGGCGTCGGCGAATCCCGCGTGGCTTTCATCGACACCGTGCAGCGGCTCATCGCTGAACGCGCGGAGAAACTCAAGCACCTCGTCCTCCCAGCAGCCACCGCAGCCGAAGCCGGAGACGACCCAGAGGAAGACAACCTCGAAGGCGAGAACACGGCCGCTGAAAACCCGGCCGAAGAACACTAGAACACAGCAAGTCCAGCCCCAACCGGGCGAGGACTACAACACAGCAACGCCCCGGGGCTATTGACTGCACCCCGGGGCGTTGCTGTATCGCTGTAGCTCTGCGGCTCTGTGACTTTGTAGCTTTGCGGCTAGTACGTGATGAAGTGGGAGCGGCTCAGGAATACACCGCGCCCGGTTTTGCTGTTCCAGCAGGTGAGGCCGTGCTCTTCAGAGACGCACACGAAATCACCGTGGACAACGGATTCGCCGTATCCGAGCTTCTGACCCTTGAACCCGTCTTCACAGCCGTTCTTCTCGAAGCAGAACTTACCTTCGTGGGAGCCGCCGTAGCTCGCCAAAGACTTGTTGGCGCCCAAGAACACGTACGGAGTGGTGCCTTGCTTAGGTTTCGGGTTCGCGGCTACCGGCGCCCGGTCCTTCCACGACTTCACGGAGCACGCGATCGAGTCGCCAGCATCCCCGCTGTCATCGTCACTGTTTTCACGCAGGCGAATGTCACAACCGATATTGCCGGTCGGGGTCATGACCGAGGCGATCGTCATGCCGTCTTTCTCGACCGTAGCCTGCGGCTGCTGGGCATCATCCGGAGCCGGACCACGGGCACCCGCGTACACCTGCGGCGGCAACGGAGTCTGGTCCTTCTCCTCAGGCTCTTCCTCGTCCTCATCCTTCGCCGGCTCGTCGCTTGGCTCCTCGGATGGGCTCGCGTCCGTGGCTTCAGCGACCGTATTCGGCGCCGAGTCCTTGTTTTTATTGCCTCCAAAGAGTGTTGTCGCCGCGAAAACCACGGCAACGATCGCTAGCACCGCCACAATTACTATGGGCAACACGGCCCCGGAACGGCGGCGCGGCTCTCGATCTTCCTCAACATATTGGTCTTCCTCAACATATTCGTCGGAGTGATCATCGTAGGAATCCTCCGGCGGATAAAAGCCCGCGTACCGAGTGGGTTGCTGTGGGGCGGGCTGCTGGGCCGGCTGCTGCGGGTTTGAAAATTGTTGCGGGGCCGCTGCCGCTTGGGCGTTGAACTGCTGGGTTGCTTGCGCATCCCCGTATTGCGCATCCCCGGACTGCTGGGCGCCGCATTGCCCAGCGCCATACTGCTGGGCGTTGAACTGTTGCGTAGCTTGATCGTCATGCTGCTGAGCATTGAACTGCTGCGTTGCTTGATCATCAAATTGTTGTGCAGCACCGTATTGCTGAGCCCCGTACGGTTGCGGGCTGTGTGGTTGCGTGTTGTGCGGCTGGGCTGGCGGGTTGGGAGGCATGTCCCCCACCGCCGCATCCTCTGGAGTGACCGGTGGCAGGATCGGGGAAAATACAGGCCCTTCGGCCGGGCGAGGCGGCTCGCTGACGGCCTGCATGTGTTGCGTAGCCTCAGCGTCAGGGGCGTCCGCCCCAGGGATTTCGGCGAGGATCTGAGCCACCAAACCGGCAGGGCAGTTCGGGTGCATGAAGACCTGGCTCCTCAGCTGAGGATATTGCTCAGCGATACGAACCAGTTCATCAGCAGAAAGTTGCGGATCTTGCAAACGCGAACGCGCCTCGTCCATCTCCCCATCCTCGAACACGATGTCAAAAACTCCTCAGCTGTGCTCTTAACACAGCTAAAGAACAGTGCAAACATTGATTGTAGACTGTTTCGCCCCGCCCTGAGGAGAGCACTATGAACAGCCAGAACCCTCAACAGTCGGCGCCACCATCCTCCACCCCACCCGCTCGCGAGCAGAAACGCTCAGCCCGAATGATAGCGATTGTGAGCGCCGTAGTCGCTGTTCTCGTGTTGATTGCGGGGATCATATGGATCGTGGTTCGCGGCGGATCCGAGGACAACGCGAAACAGCCTTCACCTGAAAACCCGGCCGCCACAACAACCACCAGCGCAGAAAATGACGGGGCGGCTCCCTCGGATACTCAGGCCTCGGCTACGGACGCCACCTCAGAAGAACCCGGCGCGAGCGGCACCGGCGGCACCGGCGACGACAGCGAAGACCAGGGCAACAACGAGCAGGGCAGCGACTCGGACCGGAAGCCAGACACGGGCGTGGACGTTCAGGCCGGGAAACTACCGAAAGCTGGGGCGCCCGCCCCACGCTCCGCTATCGAAGCGAAACGCACCCGTCAGGTACGCGGCAGCCTCGTTGCCTCGATCCAGGTACCGAGCGGCAACATCGTATGCAACATCTATAAACCTGAATCAGACCAAGACCGCATGGGCAATCAGCTGATGTGCACCGTCGACTCCTGGAAAACCAACCCGCCTAAGAACTTCAGCGAAGAAGCCCCGCACCATACCCCGGATGACGATGCGATGGTCGCGATCACCGAAGCCGACCGGAAACCGTTCTACGGAAGCGGCCGTGTAGAAGATAAGTGCTACAAGAAAGACGTGTGCGAGAAAGGTTTCGAAGGCCAGGTGCTCGAGTACGGGACCGCCGTGAAACACGGTGACTACGTATGCCAGTCTGAAAAGGCCGGCCTCACGTGCTGGAACACCAAGACCGGCCGCACAGTATTCATGAGTAAAGAAGACCTGCGAGTCTTCTAGATTTATGAGCACAGAAGACCTCCGCGTTTTCTAACAACGAAGGTCTTCTGCGCTAGCTAAGCCCAGCGGTCTAGCTTCGGGGCTCAGTTCTTAGCCGAGTCTCAGCGCTTAGTCGGCGAATTCGTCAGCGAGTTTATCCATCGCCGCGGCTTCACGGGTGTATTCGTACTGCCGCTGAATATAGGACTCGAGCTCGTCGCGTTCGATGCGCCAAATGCCGCGGCCACCAACCTTAATGGCTGGTAGAGCGCCTGTTCGCACCAGCGAGCGGGCCTGCTGCATGCTGACGTTCAACTCATCAGCTACGTCCTCTAGACGTAGGAAACGAGGCTGTTTTTTCTCCATACGGTTCTCCCCCAAACGGTTCTCCACAAGCTCACAACTATCCCGATGGACAGGTCATCGAACAGATGTGGATGCACCCCACCAGGTCTTTCTTATGGAATTAGATACAGAATATCACCGCCAGGCGCCAGCAAGAAAGAGCTAACAGCATAAAAGAGAGGCAAAGCGGGCACACAGCCAGGCGCGGCGCTTCAAGGTGAATGTGACCGCCACATTAAGGCATGATGTGTGTGATAGGTCACAGCTTTACTACGGCCACTCCACGGACCACATTTCGAACAGTCACGGTCTAAACAGGCACAGCCTAACCAGACACAACCCAAGCAGATACAACCCAACTATGAGTACGGAGTCCACATGCGCATCGGTGTCCCCACTGAAGTCCTCAACAACGAGTCCCGCGTAGCGATCACTCCTGCCGGGGTATCCGAACTCGCGGCTCAAGGCCACGAGGTCCTGGTCCAGTCCGGCGCTGGCATCAACGCAGGCCATAGCGATGACGACTATGCGGCCGTGGGCGCGCAGATCGTCGCGGACGCCGAACAGGCGTGGGCCGCCGAACTCGTCCTCAAAGTCAAGGAACCACAGCCGAGCGAATACAGCCTGCTACGTAAAGACCAGGTGCTGTTCACCTACCTGCATCTTGCCGCATCGCGCGAATGCACTGACGCTCTGTTAGAAGCCGGCACCACATCGATCGCATACGAGACCGTGACCCAGGGCCGCACGCTGCCGTTGCTCTCCCCGATGTCCGAGGTGGCGGGCAGGCTTTCTGCGCAGATCGGGGCCACACTCCTGCAACAGCCAGCTGGCGGCTCAGGCATTTTGATGGGCGGCGTTCCAGGGACGCGGCCAGCGAAAGTTGTGGTGATCGGCGCCGGAAACGCTGGGGAACAAGCCGCACGCACAGCCCAAGGCATGGGTGCAGAGGTCACGATCGTGGACATTTCCGCATCCCGCCTCCACGAGATCGACAACCTCGCCCGCGGCCACATCAAAACCATGGCCTCAACCAAGCTCGCGATCGCCGAACTCGTGAAAGAGGCTGACCTCGTGATCGGTTCCGTGCTCATCCCGGGTGCGGCTGCGCCGAAGCTCGTGACCCTCGACATGGTCAAGACGATGCGTCCAGGATCGGTGCTCGTGGACATCGCGATCGACCAGGGCGGGTGCTTCGAAGGCTCCAAACCAACCACGCACGACAACCCGACCTACCGCGTGCACGACGCTCTCTACTACTGCGTAACCAACATGCCCGGCGCCGTCCCACAAACCTCAACCGCGGCACTCACCAACGCGACACTCCCCTACGTGATGCAGCTAGCGAATAAGGGCTGGCGGGATGCGCTCGCGGCCGATGAGGGCTTCGCATCCGGACTCAACACCTGCGACGGGAAGGTCACCAACCGCGGAGTCGCCGAGGCACACGGAATGGACTTCGTGGCTCCCGCAGACGTGCTCGCAGGCTAGGAACGGGTCTACAAACTGGCGGTCGGCGCCGCGCCATACTAACTGAGCGCCGGTGCCGCGCCGAGCGCGATGCACACGATCACAACGAGGATGATCACCACGCTCGAACCCGCACCGAGAAGCAGTGGGCGGCCGCCGAGCTTCATGAGCGATTTCACGTGAACGCCCAGACCGAGCGCGAACATCGCTGAAGCCAACAGGAATGTTTGGGCGATCTTCGCGACATCCAGAACCGGTTGCGGAACGATGTGCAGCGACGCGATCACAACCATCACGATGAACCCGAGCACAAACAGCGGCATGATCGGCGGGAGCTTGACCTCCGCATCGGCGCTATCTGCGCTACCGTCTGAACCGTCTACGTTGCCGCCGGTGCCGCTAGCTGTGGCGCGGGCCGCGCTTGCGTCTCGGCGAGCGCTGAGCGATACGGCGGCGATCATCGGGGCGAGCATCAGGACTCTTGCGAGCTTGACGGTGACGGCGGTGGATAGGATGACGCCGCCTCCTGCGATACCGCCTGCCGCGACTACTTGGGCGACTTCGTGGACGGAACCGCCGATGAACATGCCGGCGGCGGCATCGTCATAGCCGAGTAGCTGCGCCAGAAGTGGAGCGATGGGGATCATGAGCGTCCCGCACACTACGACCATCGCGACCGCGGCAGCAACGAACTCTTGTTTGGCGCGGGTAACACCTTGCATTCCGGCGACGGCCGCGGCGCCGCAGATCGAGAAGCCTGCGGCCATTAGCATCCGTAGGTCTTTTTCGATGCCGAGCGCCTTACCGAGCCCGAGGGTCGCAACGAATGTGATGGCCACTGCAGCGACGGCGACCACGATCACGCCCCAGCCGAGGCTAGCGATCTGGGTGACGGACAGTTGCAGGCCAAGGAGCACGACCCCTAGCCGCAAGACCCGTTTAGCGGCAACCGCGATGCCGGGATCGAAGACTGCGGGCACTGGGGCGAGGTTACGCCATAGAGCGCCGAGCAGGATCGCGATCAGCATGACCGGGATCGAGGCGTTCAACGCGCCCAATCCGATACACACAGCCCCCACCGCGAACGCGAGTCCAAGCCCCCACCACACTGACGGTTTCGCAACCGTGCCGTTGCTCTGTTGGGCTTGGTTCCTGGCCACGTGACGCTCCTCGTTAGGTAGGCGGGCTTGAAGTATGTCGCACCCTTCAGGCTAGACCCTGCCCCACCCTGTATCCACAGACTCGGTTCATGATTGCGCAGAAACACTAGACTCAAGACAACACTGAATTCAGGCAAGCACCAGACACAAGGCAAGCGTCCAGCCGCATGGTAACGATGAGAGAAAGGCCCCGATGTGACTTCTTCGACGTCCGCTTCGACGTCCGCGTCAGCTAAAAACTCTGCGTCAGTACTGCTGGTCCGCCCCGCCTCTGAGGCGAGCAGCGGCGTTGAGGTGTTCGTGCATGTGCGTGCCAACAGTATGGAGTTCGCGCCGGGCGCCGTGGTGTTCCCTGGCGGCGGCGTTGATCCGAGCGACGCTGACGGCACTTCAGCCTGGGAATTGCCGGCGCCGCTTGCGGCATCACTGACAGATGACGCGGCAGAGGCGTCCGGGATTTCTGCGGCTGAGCGCGGCCGCCCGGTCGCCCCACAGACCCTTGTTGCCGCGGCGGTGAGGGAAACCTTCGAAGAATGCGGGGTTCTGCTCGCCCGCCCAACCGAGGAATCCACCAGCCCGGGGCTGCATCCTGAGCGGGAGGCACAGCGCCGAGCGTTGGAGGAGCACCGCATCGGGATCGATCAGGCAATCACAGCGCTCGCTGCGGTCCCCCACCTGGAGAGCATCGTGTGCGTTGACCGTTGGATCACCCCCGCCAGCCTGCCGAAACGCTACGACACCCGGTTCTTCGCAGCGGTACTCCCTGAAGGGCAGATAGCCGATGGCCACACGAGCGAATCCGTAGACAGCTTCTGGATCCGGCCCGAGGAAGCGCTACGCCGCTATAAGGAAGGAACGCTTATGGTGATGGCGCCGACGTGGGCGCAGCTTATTCGGCTTGCGCAAGCCGAAACCGTCGAAGACGCCCTGAAGCCCGCCGCCACAGGCGTCACGATGCCGCGCATCATCAAAGAACCCGGCGCGAAACCAGGTGCTAAGACGCGCATCGCGTTCTGGGGCGAAGAAGCCTACATTGCAGCCGGCAAACCCATCTACAGCTAACCCATCCCACCACAATTCCTAGCCACCAGCGGAACCGAACCCAACTGCCCCGATAGCCAAAGCGAGCATGATCATGAGCACCAAAGCACAACGCACCGTGTATGTTTTCAACGGCCCCAACCTCAACCTGTTGGGCACCCGCGACCCGGAAACGTACGGGACCACGACCCTCAGCGACGTCAAGGACCTGTGCGAGGCCGCTGCTGCCGGGCAGGGACTGACTCTGGATTTCCGGCAAACCAACCACGAGGGCGAGCTCATCGACTGGATCCACGAAGCCGGGGCCGCCGTCAAGGACGGAAAGGCGGTGGGTGTTGTGCTCAACGCCGGGGCATACACGCACACCTCGCTCGCCCTCGCAGACGCGATCTCGGGGGCCTGCTGCCCCACCATCGAAGTGCATATCTCCAACGTTCACGCGCGCGAAGAGTTCCGGCACCACTCCTACCTCTCCCCCGTTGCGAAGGGAATCATCGTGGGGCTCGGGGTCACCGGCTACGAACTCGGGATCCGTGCTCTCGCCCAGTAACACTGGGTTCATCTGGCACAACGCACTTAGCCGGTAAACAGCCTCGCCCCGTAAAACCTGGACCCCGGCCCGTGACCGCGCGCCGTGTCGCGCAAGACACCACGCAAGTAGTTGACAATGCGCAACTACCTTGGATTATTGTTGACTTTCATCAACAACTTTTGTCGTGACTGCCGCAACATGTCCAGGAGGTTGCATGGCCGAAAACCCTGCGTCTGAACAGAACCCTGCACCGGCATCCAACCCGGCGCCGATGTCTCACAGCGCCAAGATCCAGTCGCTGACAGCGCTGATCATGGCGATGTTCGTGGGCATGATCGCCAACACGGTCGTCTCAACCTCGATGCCGCGCATCGTTCACGACCTCGGCGGTACACAGGCACAGTATTCGTGGGTTGTCGCGGCCGCAATGCTCGCGATGACGGTCACGGTCCCGATTTGGGGCAAGCTCTCTGACCTGCTGGACCGCAAGATGTTGATGCAGGTCTCGCTCGCGATCTTCGTCTCAGCAACAGCGTTCGCCGGCTTTTCACAATCCATCGACATGCTCATCGCCGCCCGCGTGTTCCAGGGGATCGGTATCGGCGGGACGATGACGTTGTCACAGATTGTGATGGCTGACGTCATTTCGCCTCGTGAACGCGGTAAATATATGGGGATTTTCGGTGCGGTCATGGCGTTCGCGACCGTCGCCGGGCCGCTGTTGGGTGGCTGGATCACGGATACGTTCTCTTGGCGCTACAACTTCTATATCGCGTTACCGGTAGCGATCGTCGCGTTCATCATGCTGCAAACCCGCCTGCACTTGCCGCCGCAGGAGTACCGCCGCTTCCGCCTCGACGTGCTCGGGCTGGTGTTGCTCTCCAGCGGTATCTCCCTGTTGCTGATTTGGGTCACGATGGGCGGCAACGCTCCCGGGGCGATGTTCCCGTGGAAGTCGGTTGAGACGCTGTGGATGACCAGCGCATCGGCTGTTTTGTTGATCGCGTTCGTGTTCGTTGAGTTGCGTACGGACGAACCGTTGCTGGATTTGCGGTTGTTCAAGAACCGTACGTTCACGCTTTCGGTGATCGGTTCGATCGCGGTGGGGCTGGCGATGTTCGGCGCGACCGTGTACCTGTCTCAGTTCATGATTATGGCGCGCGGCGCGAGCCCCACCATGGCGGGCATCATGACCATCCCGATCATGGTGGGCAGCATGATCTCCGGCAACGTCGTCGGCGTCATCATCAGCCGCACGGGCGTGTGGAAACCGTATGTGATCGCGTGCTCCGTCATGCTGGTTGTGGGGCTCGGATTGATGTCTGTGGTTCGCGCGGACAGCAACTATTGGTTCATGGCGGTGCTCATGTTCCTCATGGGTGCCGGTGTGGGCGGCACGATGCAGAACTTTGTTTTGCTGACGCAGAACGCTGTGCATCCGCGGGTCATGGGGGTTGCATCTTCCGCGGTGGCTTTCTTCCGTTCGATGGGCGGGACCGTTGGTATCGCTTGGCTCGGTGGTGTGCTCGCTAACCTCGCTCCGGCGTTGATTTCTGATAGGCAACAGGACTTGATGCGCGCGATTTCTAGCCTCCCGGCGTCCGAGCGGGCCGCGGTTTTGGACATGCAGACCTCTGGCGAGTTGCCGGCCCCGAGCATGCTCCCGGATTCTGTGGCAACCATCATTGAGCACGCCTACGGTGAGGCAATCGCGCACTTGTTCCTGTACGCCGCACCGTTCGCTGTGCTTGGCCTGGTGGTTGCGATCTTCATCCCGAACCTGAGCTTGTCGACTCATACCCGCCACGAAGAGCTCGCCCGCACCGCAGGGACCGACAGAGAGCCTGCTGGTGAGGAAACGACTGGGTCCGCAGGCAACCCGGGCTCTGCGGATAACTCTGGGGCTACGGGGAGGCCCGGGTCTGCTGGTAGTTCAGGGCCTGTTGACAAGTCCAGGCCTAAGAACATGGTGCCGCGGCAGGAGGTGCGCCGAGATGTCTGATGCGTGTAGCGAGGAGTTCACGGAGCAGCTGCGTTCGCTGACCCGCGAGTACCGGATCCTGTTGGCCGCGGCTCGCCGCAGCTTCCGTGAGCAGGCCGCCGCCCTGGATGCGTCCCTCCAACCGTTCGACGGGGTTGTAGCTTCCGCGCTGTACCGTCGGTTCATGGAGACCGGCAGTTGCACCCCGGACGCCGGGATGACGGTGACCGAGCTGTCCGAGGTTGTGGATGCCGATAAGTCGATGGTGTCCCGCGCGATCAAACGGCTTGAGACTGCGGAGCTGTTGGTGCGCACCGCGGACCCGAAGGACGCCCGGAGCTATCTTCTGGTTCTGAGCGATTCGGCGCGAGCTCGCTTCAAGGATTACGTTATGAAGCGGCAACAAGAATCCGCCGTCATGTTCGAGGACTGGAGTATCGAGGAAGTCTCGAGGCTAGCCGCGCTATTGAAGAAACTCAACGACAGCCGCACCCGGATGCAGGGTCGAGAAGCGCTATAGCTCGGGTTTCGGCAATCCACACCCGGTTCCTATCGGAGTTTTATCCACGGATTGAGGGTGCGGCTGTTTCGCGCCCGTGTTGTGCTGGGAGGCTGGAAACCCTGAGCATAACAGCCGCCTGAAAGGAGCCGTCGTGACCGATTCAGCTGACCAAACCGAGTTACTTGACCACACCGAATCAACTGAGCAAACCGAGGTACCTACCCAGGACCTGGCGTTGCCCCGCACAGCATGGGCGTTGCAGGATCCGCTTCTGACCGAGTATTACGACACCGAATGGGGCCGGCTGATCACGAGTGAGCGTGGGTTGTATGAGCGGATCGTGCTCGAATCCTTCCAAGCGGGGCTGTCTTGGCTCACTGTCCTGAAGAAGCGCGAGGCCTTACGGGAGGTCTTCGCAAACTTTGACCCGGAGGCGGTCGCGGAGTTCACCGAGCAGGACGTCGAGCGGCTGCTGGCTGATGCCCGGATTATCCGCAACCGCGCCAAGATCGAGGCCGCGATCACCAACGCACAAGCAACGCTTGCGTTGCGTGAATCGGGTGGGCTCGCCGCACTCGTGTGGTCGCATACCCCGGCGCGCAGCTGCGTTCCTGTAACCGAGGAAGAGATCCCTTCGCAAACCGAGGAGTCCCGCGAACTCGCACGCGCCCTGCGCGGGCAGGGTTACCGTTTCGTGGGCCCGACCACCGCGTTCGCGCTGATGTGCGCGGTCGGGATGGTCGATGCCCACGTCACCTCATCCCACATGCGGGGCGTGTGCGGACTACGCGATGCCGCTGGCCAGTTGACCGAAGAAGGCAGGCGCTTCGTCGACGAGGTAACCGCGCCCGCTACTGCGCCATAATGACCCGCTACTGCCCTGTGATGCGGATGGTTGTGCTCGCCATCGCTGTCAACAATGGGGAGTCATGCGAAACGATCGCGGCCGCTGCTTGATCCTCGGCCACTACGTCCCCGATCACGTCCCACACTCGAGAGGCAGTGCGAGAATCCAATGCAGAGGTCGGCTCATCCGCGAATAAATACCGCACAGGCCGGACCAGCCCACGAACCACAAGCGCGCATTGAAGCTGACCATCGGAAACCTCATGTGGCTTCCGGCCCAGAAGTTCGCGCTCTAGTCCCACACGCTCCTATAAGATGAGGGCTCGCTCATTGAGGACTTTAGCGCGCGGCCGAATCCGGCCCCGGCCAAAACTCAGCGGAGCCGCGACTGTCTCAGCGAACGTCACCGAACTCGCCGAGGCCGCCGGGATCACGCCGAACGCAACGACACAAGCCTTGCGACGACTCGAAGACTCAGGCCTCGTCCTCCCTCGCCGGGATGGCCGCCACCGCCGCTGGTCACTCACCGACCCACGCATCCACGAGCTACTCCACCTGGTCAGTGCTCCCCACACCGAACTGCACCCGGAACACAAAACTTTCCCGGAAAATCAGCACTAAGAGCCTCGGCACTTCGCCGTAACAATGGCGAGACAATACGCAAAACGGGCTGGCACCCCCCACCCGGTGCCAGCCCTTTCTGCGTACGAGACGAGACTATTTCTCGCTAATGAACCCTTCTTCGACCATCCATTCATAGGCCACATCCGATGGGTCTTGGCCATCGACGTCGACCTTGAGGTTGAGCTCCTGGAAGGTTTCGTTGTTCATTTTCTCTGTGATCTTCTCGTAGTTCTTCTCAAGCTGTGGATACTTCTTGATGAACTCGGCGTTATACAACGGAGCGATCTCATAGGACGGGAAATACTTCTTATCGTCCTCCAGGACCGTCAGGTTCAGCGACTTGATGCGGCCATCCGTTGCGAAGACCTCACCGAAGTTGCACGTCCCACGGGCGGTCGCCTCATAGATGGCGCCCGTATCCATCACGGACACGTTGGAAGCCGGAACGCCGTCCGCTTTACCTAGATCCATCTGGTAGTGGGCAAGCAACGGTTTGAAACCATCGGCACGGGAATTGAACTCCGCCTCAACACAGAACGTGCGGTCCTCGGCCGGGAGCTTGCCGACATCGGAAAGTGTCTTCGCATCCCCGAGCTTCTTGGCCGCATCCGCGCTGTAGGCGATCGCGTACGTGTTGTTCAGCTCGCCGGGCTTGCCCCACGTGATGCCGTTCTCGCGGTCCGCCTCGGCCACCGCCTGCCACTGCTTCTGAGGGTCCGGAATACCTTCCTCGCCACCCAGATAGGACAGCCACACGGTTCCCGTGTAATCGAACATGACGTCCGCCTTGTGCTGCTCCATGAGCTTACGCGCCGGCACAGAACCCGGAACGTTCGTAAGGTCCTTGACGTCAAAGCCCGAGGCCTTCGCCGTCAACACCGCGATCTTGCCCACAATCTGCTGCTCCGTGAAGTTCTTGGAGGTCACCACGATCTCCTGACCCTCCGCGCCATCGACCTGTTCAAGGCTTCCAGGGCCCGGATCCTTCACGAAAGCCGCCGATGACTGCAGCCCGCACGAGCTCAACGCGAGCCCCACCGCGGCGAGCGCGGTCATCGCCATGATGCGAGACCGGCGGGGACCATTCAGTTTCTTTTTTACGAAAGCCACCTCACAAGCCTTTAGGACGGGCGACGTGCTCGACTACGCGCCCGACCCAGTCGATTACCAACGCCAGCAGCGCAACCAGGATTGCGCCCACCACTACAACGGTGGTCTGTGACAGGTTCACGCCCGTGGTGATGAGCAGCCCCAAACCGCCGCCGTCGATGAACGTCGCCAGCGTTGCTGTACCAACCAGCAGAACCAACGCGGTACGGATACCGGCGAGCATCACCGGGACCGCCAGCGGCAGCTCAACCCGGAACAGGACCGAAAGAGAGGACATTCCCATGCCGCGGCCAGCCTCGATCAAGCGCCGATCCACGCCATCCAAGCCCACCATCGTGTTCCGCAGTACCGGAAGCACCGCGTACACCACGAGTGCGACCACCGCGGACCAGAACCCGAAGTCCATCCACATAGCCAGCAACACCACAAGCCCGATGGCAGGCGCGGCCTGGCCAATGTTCGCCACCGCGATCACGGGGCCGGTGAGGAAACGCAGCGGCTTGCGGGTCAGCAGTACGCCCAGCGGGATCGCGATCGCCAAAACGATCAGCGTGGAAACCACCGTGAGCTCGATGTGCTGAACAGTCAGTTCAGCCAGGCTCTTCGGAGACAATGTCGATGCGGCGGTGGGGCTCAACTCAGCTGCCGCCAGATAGATGAAGACCGCCCCGATCAGACCCAACAACACCAGCAACTGGATGCCTAGACCCAGCCAGTTGTGCGAGGTGACTTTCGGTTTCTTCGCAGTAGTTTGGCTCGTCACAGGCGACCTTCCTCACCAGCGCCACCCGCGGCAGGCCCCTCTTGCGGACCAGTCCCTTCTGGGGCCTGAGTTTCGGCCGGAGCATCGGCCTCCGGCATCGGGGTGTCGCCTTCACGGTTGGCATCCGACTGCGTCGCGACCGCCGGGATCGCGCCCGAGTTCATACCCACTGGCGCGTTGCGATCATCGGCCAGCTTGCGTGCCTGACCAATCCACGCCGTCACGGACTCGATGTCCACAACACCCTGGAGTGCGCCGCGGCGGCCCGCAACAATCGCATGGCCCGTGGTTGCTACAAGCATCGCATCCAACGCGTCATTGAGAGTGGCGTCCATACCGATCACCGGGAGGTCATCGACCACCTGATCCGAGATGACCTCCATACGAGACAAGTCACGACGGGTAGGCCACTGGATTGGACGCTCACGCGAATCCACCACGACCGCCCTCCGATGCCCGGCCGCCTGGACGCGCGACAAAACATCCGAAGCCTTCTCGCCAGGGCGAGCCACAACCGGCTCAAGCAGATCCACTTCACGCACACGCGAAAGCGACAACTGCTTGATGCCCGCGCCAGCCCCGATGAAACCCTCAACGAACTCGTTGGCAGGCTGAGCCAAGATCGCCTCAGGCGAGTCATACTGAACCAACTGGGCGCCCACATCGAACACAGCGATCCAGTCACCCAACTTCATCGCTTCCTCGAAATCGTGGGTCACGATCACGATAGTCTTGCCCAGCTCCTCATGGATCGAAAGCAGCTCATCCTGCAACCGCTGGCGCGTAATCGGATCCACCGCACCGAACGGCTCATCCATCAGCAGCACCGGCGGATCAGCCGCCAGCGCGCGAGCCACACCCACACGCTGCTGCTGACCACCCGAAAGCTCCTTAGGATAACGCTTCCGATACACCTTCGGATCCAAAGAAACCAGCTCAAGCAACTCATCAACACGTTCGCTGATGCGCTTCTTATCCCAGCCGAGCATCTTCGGAACCAAAGCGATGTTCTTCTCAACCGTCATGTGTGGAAACAAGCCGCCAGCCTGGATCACATAACCGATCTTGCGGCGCAACTTATCACCGTTCATCCCGGTGATGTCCTCTTGGTTGATGAAGATCTTGCCCTCAGTTGGCTCGATCAGCCGGTTCATCATCTTCAACGTCGTGGTCTTACCGCAGCCCGAAGGGCCCACCAACGCAACAATCGAGCCGGCGGGGATCTCCATCGTCAAACCACCGACAGCCGGAGTCGAAGTCCCCGGATACCGCTTAGTCACATCCTCCAAATAGATCCGGGCACCGTGACGAGACGCCTCAGTCCCCTCAGCGTTCGGCTCGAGAGAGTCAGCCGACTGGGTTGCAACAGAATTATCAGACACGGATACCCTTCCGGATAGTGAGGCGGGATACGCCCAAAAGAATCAAGTCAAGAATGAGAGCCAAGATGATCACGCCCACCACAGCAACGACCACCGAGTTCAACGCATTAGCCCCGCCAAGGCGAGCCAAGCCATCGAAAATAAACGTCCCGAAACCAGGACCCAAAACATAAGCAGCCACAGCGGCCACACCCATGACCATCTGGCCGGAAACACGGATGCCAGACATGATCACCGGCCACGCAAGCGGCAACTCAACCGTCGCCAGGGAACGGATCCGGCTCATACCAATCCCGCGCGCGGCCTCCCGCGTCTCCGCAGGGATCTCCGCCAAACCCACAATCGCGTTACGCAAGATCGGCAAAACAGCAAAAAACGTAACAACCACAATCGCCGGCGTAGGGCCGAAACCGAACGGACCAATCATCAACGCAATCAGCGCGAAAGACGGGATGGTCAGCCCGACCGAGCTCAGACCCATCGCGAAATTAGCCAGCCACGGGATGCGCGCCGTCAAAACCGCCAACAAGACAGCGATGACGGTGGCAAGTATCAGACACTGCACCACCAGCGACATGTGTTGATACGCCGCGAAGAGGATCTGCCCCCAGCGGTCAATGATGAATTCTTTCACGTATCTTCCACCTCAGATAAGGGATACACCCTTAAGGATTGGCGGAAACGCAAAGGTCGCAACACACCAACCCGGAGTGTTTGACCCTATCGACCTTATCAAGATCGCAACAAGCACCACCCAGCTTGAAGTAATATCTACGGCTCAGTAGTCACTTCCTATAGAACTCGAACGCCGCAGGACGAGCCCCCGTCGCGACCCGCTGCGTAGGGTTCAAAATCCCGTGCTCCGTAATCCGATACACGCTGATATGCCCCGACAATTCGCCAGCCACCAAAACCAGCTCACGGCCCGGCGCCACCGCAGCAGCACGCGGCCGCTCCTCCGTGCGCGTGCGCGCCCTACGGCGCGGCTGCGAACCCGTATCAAACACCGTCAACGCACTCGTGGTGCGCTCCGTAGCCAAAATATAGTTAGCGCCGCGGGCATGCATCAGACCCGCAGCCCACATCGGACGCTCCGGCAAGCCAGAGTCCTGCTCATCAGCATCGCTGTGCTCATCGCCGTCGATGCGTAGGGGGCCGCAACCCTCACCACGGACGTAACCCGGCGCGAGCTCATCCTCAGGCTCATCCACCCGGACCCTCGCGAACTCAGCCAACTCACCCGTTTCCGCATCCCGGTGGAACGTCAAGATCTCACCGCTCAGCTCAGTCAGCAACGCAACATGCGTACCCTCCGGGTGAACCATCACATGTCGCGGACCAGAACCCGCAGGCGCGTTCACCGTCCCGGAACGCACCAACGGCGGCTCACCAGTCGCACCCCGCCGATAAATCACAACACGGTCATCAACCAAACTCGTCGCATACACGTGCCGGCCATCCGGAGACGGAACCACACAACGCATTCCACGGCCCGCCGCATCATCAATCCACGCCGGCTGACCTTCCTGAGGCAAACCCTGCGAATCCAACATGACACGGAACACCGCATCCCCGAAATAGCTCGCCCCCAACAAACCATCCCGGCCCACAGAACCAGCAACCGCCGGATGCTCATCCCCAGACGTCGGATCAAACTCCAAATACGCCGCCGAACACGGCAAATGCGCGGTCCCCCGCAACAACAACCGGCCACCAGCAACCACCGTGAAAACCCACAACAACGGATGCTCATGCGAGGCCCCACCCTGCCCGGCATACAAGATCCCGCGGCGATGATCCATCGCCAACATCGCGACATCCTCAAGGCCCTCAACCACCGCAAAACGGTTCAGCCGGCCCTCAGCATCATCCAAAACATAAGCCTCAATGCTGCCCTCATCCCGGCAAGCAACATACGTATACGTCGTAGACATCAGGCGTTCCACAACCCATACGAATCAGCGAGCTGCGCAATCTTCTGCGCACGCTTCAAACGAGGCAAATACGAACCATCAGTCATCGGCGCACCCTCCGCATGCTGATCCAACAACTCATGAGCCCACTTCAACTCATCCTCGCTCGGCGAAAGACCAGCATTCACACGCTCAACCTGATCAACATTCAAAACCAGCTTGCCCGTCATACCCATCTTCGACGTCACCGCGCAATCCTCAGTGACCTCAACATCATCCGCAGCCGGAACCGAAGGGCCATCAATCGGGCCAGGCAACCGCCCCACACGCGAAGCCACCACCAGCTTCCCCCGCGCATACGACAACGCCAACGGATCACCACCAGCGCCCGTATCCTTACGGAAATCATTCACACCGAAAGCCAACCGGAACGTACCCGGCGCAGACGCGATCTCAGTGGCATTCTCAATACCCAACGCCGACTCAATCAAAGCCAACACCGGAGTACCAGCCGCCAACCGCATCGCAGTCAACGCCACCTGCTCAGGCTTCTCCGTCTCCGCAAGCATCACCCCACGCAAACCAGGGGCACCCTGCAAAGCCTTCAAATCATCAGCCCAAAAATCAGACCGAATCGGGTTCACACGCACCCAACCACTCATCCCCGCATGCAACGCCTCAACAACGTTCTGCCGCGCCTCCTCCTTCTGATCCTCAGGGATCGGCGCCTCCATATCGAAAATCACCGAATCAGTCTCAGACGCCAACGCCTTACCAAAAATCTCAGGCTTCAAAGCATTAACGAGCAGCCAAGACCTCGAAAGTTTGGCAGGAAGAGCAGCAGCACGAATATTACGGATGGGCATACCTCAACCCTATAAGGACAAACCGGCGGCCGGAACACCCAACCGCCATGATGACGAAACAACGCTAGATACACATCGGTCGACGACCGTGTGAAGCGGGAGGGCGCGGCCGTGTGAGGCTGGCGATGCGAGCTATCCGGGGCAGCACGACCGCCCGCGCCGGTCAGTCCAGCAGTAGCGCGGGTTCCTCGAGGATCGCGGCGATGTCCGCCAAGAACACCGCGCACTTGTCCCCGTCAACAATCCGGTGATCAAACGAGCCACCCACCGTGGTGACGTACCGCGGTACCACCGCGCCATCGACCACCCACGGGCGTTCCCGCACCGTACCGAACGCAACAATCCCGGCCTCCGGTGGGTTGATGATCGGCGTGCCCGTATCGATTCCGAGCGTTCCGACGTTCGTGATCGAGATCGTGCCGTCGCGCATGTCCGCCGGCTGGGTCTTGCCGTCGCGGGCGTTCAATGCCAGGTCATTCAACGCGATCGCAAGCTCCTTAAGGCTGAGCTCGTCAGCGTTCTTGATGTTCGGGACAATCAAACCGCGGTCCGTCGATGCTGCAATACCGAGGTTGATGTAGCCCTTCTGGTGAATCTCAGCGCCGCTCTCCGTCTCAACCCACGTCGAATTGATCTCCGGGTTGCGTTGCGCCGCCCACATCACGGCCTTCGCGACCACCAGAAGCGGGGTGACCTTGACGCCCTCGAAATCGCGTGAAGCCTTCAGCCTGCGCACAAACTCCATGGTGCGGGTCGCATCCACATCCACAAATAGCGACACATGCGGTGCCGAAAACGCAGAACGGACCATCGCCTCCGCCGTTGCCTTACGCACCCCACGCACCGGAACCACCGTGACCTCGCCCGCCGGAGGCTCCGCAGACACTCCGTTGTGCATGCCAGCACCGAACGATGCGGCAACAGCTCCCCGCGGAACCTCACTCGAGGCAGCCGGGGCCGAGCTCCGGTAGGTGCCCAGACGCTTATCCGCGAAAGACGCCAGATCTTCGCGTGTCACCTCACCCCGCGGGCCGGTCGCCGGAACATCACGCAAATCCACGCCCAAATCACGCGCCAACTTACGCACCGGAGGCTTCGCAAGCGCCGGAACGCCCACCGAACCCGGGAGCGAACGCTGCGCACGGGCAACCGGACCATCAAACTCCACGCCACGCTCACCCGCGCGCCGCTCAGCCACACGCTGCGGGGCGCGCCTGCGACGCGACCGCAACGTCGCTTTATCCGCAACCGGGCCTGAACCCACCAACGGGCCCGGACCGTCCGCCGCCTCACCAGCCGCGCCGTCCTTACCGGCACCGTCACCGGAACCGGCGGCAGATACCGAGCCGTCGCCCGCGTCGTCGGTTGCTTCTTCACCTGGCCGGGCGATATCGATCAGCGGCTGCCCCACCTCAACCACCTCACCAACACCGGCGTGCAGGCGCGTCACCGTCCCCTCGAACGGGCACGGCAATTCAACCAGCGATTTTGCGGTTTCAATCTCAACGAAAGGCTGATTCAGCGCGACCTCATCGCCCACCGCAACCTTCCATTCGACGATGTCAGCCTCGGTGAGGCCCTCGCCCACGTCAGGCAAATTAAACGTAGTCATCCCAAAATCCTTCCAAAGCGCCTAGTGTTCGAACGTGCGGTCCAACGCATCAACGATCCGGTCGATGTTCGGCAGGTAGTCCGCCTCTACCCGCGACGGCGGATACGGCATGTGATAGCCACCCACCCGTTCGATCGGCGCCTCCAACGCATAGAAACAGCGGTGCCCGATGCGTGCCGCGATCTCCGCGCCAAGCCCCTGGAAGGTTGGTGCTTCATGAGCGATGACAAGCCTGCCGGTTTTTGCGACTGAGGCCTCTATCGCGTCGAAATCGATCGGGTTCAGGGAACGCAGGTCGATCACCTCGATATCGAGGTCTTCCGTCTCTAATGCAGCCGCCGCGGCGAGCGCGGTCGGGACCACTGGCCCCCACGCGAGCAGGGTCGCATCCGTGCCTTCCCGCACAATCATCGCCTGATCCGAGGCGGCCTCACGGTTCTGGGTGTCGACCTCGCCGCGCAACCAATACCGGCGCTTCGGCTCAAAGAAGATCACCGGGTCATCCAGCTCACACGCTTCCTGGATCATCCAGTACGCATCATGCGGCGAAGACGGCGTCATAATGCGGATGCCAGCAGTGTGAGCGAAGAGCGCTTCCGGGGATTCGGAGTGGTGCTCAACCGAGCCGATCCCGCCACCATACGGAACCCGGATCACCACCGGGAGCGTGACTTTGCCGCGCGTGCGGGCATACATCTTGGACAGCTGGGTTGTGATCTGGTTGAACGCCGGGAAAATGAAGCCATCGAACTGGATCTCAGCGAGCGGTCGGTAACCGCGCATCGCCATACCGATGCTGGTTCCGATGATGCCGGATTCCGCGAGCGGGGAATCCACAACCCGGTCTTCACCGAAGTCTTCCTGCAGCCCGTCCGTCACGCGGTACACGCCGCCGAGTTTGCCGATGTCCTCGCCAATCAACAGTGAGCGCGGATTAGTTTCGAGGATGCGGCGCAGGCCTGCGTTGATCGCGCCAGCGATAGTCATGCGTTGCGTGCTCACGCTCGCTCCCCCTTCCCGTGGCCTGCTCGGTTACTACCGTCAGGTTGCTCGGCGGCTTCACACCCGTTGTCTTCAAAAGAGTCCATGAACGCCCGATGTTCGGCCCGCTCTTGCTCCACGAGCGGGTGTGGGTGCGCATAGACGTGGTCGAACTGTTCATCCAGTGTGGCGCCACCGAGGCTCATGACGGCTTCGCGGACTTCGGCCGCGCGGGCTGCTGCTTGCTGCTCGACCTCGTCGAAGAAGGAGTCCTCGACCCCGCACTCTTTGAGGAACGTGCGCGCACGCACGAGCGGATCGCGCGGAGCCCAGCTCTCTTCCTCTGGCCGGCCGCGGTATTTGGTCGGGTCATCAGCGGTGGTGTGCGCGCCGAGCCGGTAGGTTTCAGCCTCGATCAGCACCGGACCGTGGCCGCTGCGGGCGTGCTCGAGCGCCCAGTGAGTCACCGCATACACCGCAAGCACATCGTTACCGTCAACGCGAATGCTCGGGAAGCCGTAGCCTGCGGCACGTTGCGCGAGCGGCACCCTGGACTGGGTTTCGAACGGGACCGAGATAGCCCACCGGTTGTTTTGGCAAAAGAACACGACGGGCGACTGGTTGCTTGCCGCGAAAACCATGGATTCGTGAACGTCACCCTCAGATGAGGAGCCGTCGCCGAAGCACGCGATGACGGCCTCACCGTCTTGAGCGAGCTTCGCCGGATCCCAGCCGCTCTGGTCACGTTGAATACCCATCGCGTAACCGGTCGCGTGCAGGGTCTGTGCGGCGAGCACGAGGGTATAGACCTGGAAATGATGGGCTTGTGGGTCCCAGCCGGAGTGGCCTTCGCCGCGGAAAAGCTGGAAGAGATCCCGGATGCTCACATCGCGTGCCAGTGCCATGGCGTGTTCGCGGTACGTCGGGAAAACGAAGTCGCTGGCGCGTGCGGCGCTGATCGCCCCTATCTGTGCAGCCTCTTGTCCCTGCAACGGGACCCACAACACAAGCTCGCCTTGGCGCTGCAGGATCGAGCCTTCCTGATCCACGCGGCGGGCGATGACCATGTCGCGATAGAACTCCTGATAGTCCTCGACCGTGAGGTCTGTGACCCAGTGGTCCCAATCAGGGTTGGCGATCCGCCGGCCTTCTGCATCCAACATCTGCACGGGTTCAAAGTTCAGAACCTGTTGCATTAGCTGGCGAGAATCTGGCCCGCTGTTCGCAGGGGTGACCTTCATGCCGCTCCTCACGTGAACGGGATCAGCTGAGTGTTTCTAGAAGCTGTGTCCGCGCCACGATCATTTATATTCCACTTCTGGAATGGATGTTTTCTGGTTATCTACTCTTTGTGAGCCTACATGCCTCCGGGACGTTAAAGAAAGCGCATCGGGCCGCAGAAATCGCGAGATTCTGCGGCCCGATGCGCTATTTACTTTGCAACCCTAGCTATTCCGAAACTGGAATATTCAGGGGTTAGTTGCTTGCCGAGCTGTCATCTTTCAACCCTGCGTTGCCTTCGATGAATTCCGCGCACAGCTCGATAAAGCGTGCATTTGCTTCGGGTTCTCCGATCGAGACGCGTACGCCTTCGCCTTCAAAGGCACGAACCGAGAGGGCCTTCTGCCCGGCGGCTTCTGCGAACTGTGTGGCGCGTTCACCGAGTGGGAGCCAAACGAAGTTCGCGTGGGTCTCTGGGATCTTCCAACCTTGCTCCGTCAGCGCAGCGACGACCTTATTGCGTTCCTGCACGGTCTCTTCGACGCGTTCGAGCACTTCGTCAATCGCATCGAGCGAGGCGACTGCGGCGGCTTCTGCCACGGAGGAGACACCGAAAGGTACTGCGACCTTGCGCAGGTATTGGGTGATGTGCGGCTGGGATACCGAGTATCCGACGCGCAGGTTGGCAAGCGAGTGCGCTTTGGAGAAGGTGCGGAGCGCGACCACGTTGGGGTGCTTGCGGTATAGCTCAAGCCCGTTGACGGCTTCATCGTCGCGCAGGTATTCGAGGTAGGCCTCATCGATCACGACGAGGACGTTGGTTGGGACCTTGCTCAGTAGGTCTTCGACTTCGGCGGTGCGCAGCACGGGGCCGGTCGGGTTGTTGGGGGTGCAGAGGATCATGACGGATGTGTTTTCCGTGACGGCCTCCACCATCGCATCGAGGTCGATGCGGTGGTCTTCGGTCAGGGGAACCTGCACCGAGGTGGCGCCTGCGGTTTCCACGATGATCGGGTACGCCTCGAAGGATCGCCACGGGTAGATGACTTCGTCCCCTGTGCCGTCTTCGTTGGTTCCGGCGAAGGCGTTGATGATTTGGGTCAGAGCGCCAAGCGATCCGGTTCCGGTGACGATGTCCTCGGCTGGGATGTCGAAGTGTTCTGCGAGCCGGTTGCGTAGCTTGGTGGAGAGCGGGTCCGGGTAGCGGTTGTAGTCCTCATAAGCCTTGATGGCGTGGGCTACGGAGGGGACCGGGGTGCCCGGGTTCTCGTTGGAGGAGAGCTTATAGGGCTGAAGTCCCGGGATCACCACGGGCGGTTTGCCCGCTTTATATGCGGGTAGGCGGCCGATCACGGGGCGCGGTGCGGGGGTTGCGGCGTTTTCTGTGACATCAGACATATCGCTAGGGTATTCCTTCTACGGACGTTCGCGCACCTTAAGTTTGTGAGGCTGGACACATTGCTGTTCGTATCCGGCCTGCTTCGTATGATGCGTCGCTTTCTTCTCGTGGCGATGCCAGCTTGTCTATGAGTTTCGCTTGAATTTTGCCTCGATTCATACTCGGGGTTGAGGATCTGTTGAGGGCAGCGTGGGATGCTGTATCTATGCGTCTCTTGATTAGTGCTATCGTCAACGCGCTTGCGCTTGCTGCGGCGGCTTCTATCGTCAGCGGTATCCACATCGGCCCTGTTAATGGTTCGGATCATTCGGGTTCTGTGATGGCCTCCTATCTTTTCGCGGGAGCGTTGTTCGGCGTTGTCAACGCGGCTTTGGGGAAGTTCATTCGGATTATTTCGATTCCGCTCTATTGCTTGACGTTGGGTCTTTTCGCGCTCGTGGTCAACGCGCTGTTGTTTGAGCTCACGGCGTGGCTTTCCAACCTCACGGGCCTGATCGTGTTCTCGATTGACTCGTTCTTCTGGGACGGCATCCTGGGTGCGCTCATCGTCTCGATCGTGTCCGCACTCATCGGTTTGACGATGCGCGCGCTCCGCCTGGGAGCCTGACCTGCACCCGGTTCAGAAGCGTATACGGAGCGGCCGCAAGACTGTGGGTGGCGGGATTATAGGAGGTAATCGAACCTTTGAGCCGTTGGAGGTTTTGAAGCGGTAGGTTTCGGTGATCTTCAGATCATCGAGTTCCATCTGCTTCTTAATGTCCGAGAGTGCGGTGTCTTGGACTCCATCGGCCACCCGGGCATGGTCGAGATAGTTATGGGAGCCGTGGTCTGAACCGAGCAGGTCAGGTTTGCTGGATGCGACCCGATCCCTACTCTTAGAGAACACGGCAACGCGATTCGGTGAGACTTTGAGCGGGGCAGTTGCCCCGAGTGCTGGAATCGCATCATCAGGGTCGATCAGCATCAATTGCGGCGCATCCGTTGGCGGATCGTCATCCCCGTGAGGGGCGCCCGCCGTAAACGTTCCTTTGAGCTTGTACTGTTCTTTGAACTCTTGGTCGTGCGCCAGGTTCAAGGAATGCGTCCCACCTTGCGAATGGCCATTCAGATACACGCCGTCCCCCGGCATCGCGCCAGCTTCTTTGAGGGCTGCTTCGACTGCGTTGCGCACGTCGTCGGTGTTGTTGTCGAATGCTTGAGCCATACGTCGCAATCCCCACGTTGAGCCCCCGGACATGTTGGTTCCTGGAATCGTGACAATCCACCTGTGTTCCCCGGACGAAGTCACAGCCTTACTCACCACAATGGCGCCGCGCTCCTCCCCTGCCAGTTGTTGGTGTTCAATCCATGTGGTGAGTTTCGTAGCATCCGTACGCATAGTTGATACCTCTTCTTTTCCTGCCACCACAATGTTCGGGGCGAAATCGAACAACACGGAGAACAGAGTTCTGACAGTCCTAGCACCGACTTTTTTCAGCTCAGCCGCATTCATTTCGTTTCGCAGCTTCATGCCGAGCAACCCGGGTGAGTAAATGGTGAAAGCTAAAATCGCCATTTCCTCTCTCCACTCCGGCATCGCCTGCATCATATTGAGGACAGCCCCCACTGATGCGTCCGTATCCGCGTACCCGATCGTGGACAGGTTCTGCGATTCAGCTTGCTCATAATTCTCTGCCGCGCGACTCAGGCTCTGTTCAAGTTTGTCGACGCTAGCAGAGGAATGCATCATCTGTTCAGAAGCCTTGCGTGCCGCCTCTCTAACCTGTTGCAACGCGCGAAAGATCTCAAGATACTCGTCCCCCTGCAGGCCGTTCCCCTCCGGCACGTCTGAGCACGCCCTGCTCAAACGCCCCCAATCTGGTTGATAGGCTCGCATCTCGCCGGCAGCTAGTTTGAGTGAACCGCTCACAACCTCTATCGAGTGACCACCGCCAAACACCTGCATCCCGTGGTCCCTACCGGCACCGTTGCCGCCTGCGTCGTTACCACCGGGGCCATTACCCACGGTCAAACCACTCGCCACAACCACCGTCACTGCACCCCCGTCAGGTCTAGCCCGATTCCCAACCTGATGCGCTGCTCGTTGATGGCCGCTAAAGCTGCCGCTGCACAAGCCTGCACATCCTTCAAGGACGCTCCAGCACCGTGCATGATGAGCGATGCCTCATCTCGTGCCGATTCGTAGCGGTGCTTAGCTTTCCCTTTCCAATCCGGAATCTGACACCGATTCACAGCCGCATGAGCCGCTGTGACATCAGACTCCATGCCATACAACATGTGGATATAACACTCAACGCTGATACGCAGATCGTTCAACGCATGCATCACGGCCTCCTCCCGTTTTCGTAGCGTTTCCTCAACGGTAGAAACCTGCACCCTCCCCCGGGAGGGCTTGTGGATAAGATGCTCTGCTTGAGGTGCTTGTGGGCAACGAAACCCCGCGCTGGGGCGAGTCATGGGACAATAGGGGCATGTCTGCCTCTCGTGTTTCCTTGTCCGAATCCACACTCGCCCTCGGCTCCCTCGACGGCCGCTACCGTTCCGCAGTCGCCGGCCTCATCGACCACTTGTCCGAGGCCGCACTGAACCGCAACCGCATCCACGTAGAAGTCGAATGGTTCATCTACCTGTGCGAAAACAGCGTCCTACCCGGCCTCAAACCACTCACGGACGAACAGAAGTCCGGCCTGCGCGCCATCGTGACCGACTTCAACACCGATTCCGTTACTGAACTCGCAGAAATCGAAGCCGTCACCGTACACGACGTCAAAGCCGTCGAATACTACATCGGCCGCCGCCTGGAAGCCCTCGGCCTCGAACACCTCAAAGCGCTCGTGCACTTCGCATGCACCTCAGAAGACATCAACAACCTCTCCTACGCGCTCGGCATCCGCGACGCGATCCAAGACGTCTGGCTGCCAGCCGCGTGGGACCTGGTGAACCAGCTGTCCGAGATGGCAGAAGCTGACCGAGAAACGCCGATGCTCTCACGCACCCACGGCCAGCCAGCCACCCCGTCCACCCTCGGCAAGGAGATCGCGGTCTTCGCCTACCGCCTCGCCCGCCAGCTGCGCCGCATCCAGAACACCGAATACCTCGGCAAAATCAACGGCGCCACCGGAACCTACGCGGCACACCTCGCCGCCGCACCAGCAGTGGACTGGCAGTCCATCTCCCGCGGCTTCGTCGAAGGCCTCGGGCTGAGCTGGAACCCGCTCACAACCCAGATCGAAAACCACGACTGGCAAGCGGAACTGTACTCCGACATCGCACGCTTCAACCAGATTCTGCACAACCTCTGCACCGACATCTGGAGCTACATCTCCATCCGGTTCTTCCAGCAGATCCCCGTTGAAGGCGCAACCGGCTCATCCACAATGCCGCACAAGATCAACCCGATCCGCTTCGAGAACGCAGAAGCCAACCTCGAAATCTCCAACGGGCTGCTCAACACGCTTGCCTCAACACTCGTGCAGTCCCGCTGGCAGCGCGACCTGACAGACTCCTCGAGCCAACGCAACATCGGCACCGCAATCGGCCACTCGCTACTTGCCATCAGCAACGTGTCCAAGGGCCTCGAACGCCTCGACACCGCAGTGGACGTGATCGCCGCTGACCTCGATGAGAACTGGGAAGTCCTCGGCGAAGCAGTACAGACCGTGATGCGCGCCGAAGCGATCGCGGGGGTCGAAGGCATGGACAACCCATACGAACGCCTCAAAGACCTCACCCGCGGCCACCGCGTAGACGGCGAACGCATGCGCGAATTCGTCAAGAGCCTCGGCCTGAGCGCCGATGCGGAGGAACGCCTCCTGAACCTGACCCCGCAGACCTACACCGGCCTAGCGGACCAACTGGTCGACTGGGTCTCGCAACGCGTCTAACCCAACGCTGCCGGGCACCGAAAGCATCGACTCCCAGGATTCTCACAGGTACTTTTACAGGTTTACCCTGGAGTGCTCAAGGATCTCACCAGGATACGCAGGTAGTGTCGTAGACACCTCAAGGGTGCGAGTGATGACGCAGAAGGCCCCAGCCGAAAGAATCGGCCGGGGCCTTCGTCATTTAAGCCTTCAACGTTTGAGCGAGTGCGCGCGGGCGCTCGCGCGCACGGCGCCGCTCAACCCGCTACAAGGCAGATCTACTCTAGATCTACTCTGCGGAATCAGCTTGGGCTTCCTCTTCGGCGATCTTGCGCCGCACCTCGTCCATGTCGAGTTCCTTGACCTGACCCAGGATGTCCTCCAGCGCTGCAGCTGGCAGTGCGCCTGCCTGACGGAATACGAGGATCCCGTCACGGAACACCATGAGCGTTGGGATCGACGTGATCTGAGCGGCTGCAGCCAGCCCCTGCTCGGCCTCGGTGTCTACCTTCGCGAAACGAACATCCGGGTGCTTCTCAGACGTGGCCTCGAAGATCGGGGCGAACTGCTTGCACGGCCCGCACCATTCAGCCCAGAAATCGACGATCGTGATGCCTTCAGCCTGAACCGTCTCCTGGAATTTCTCGCCAGTCAATTCGAACGTCGCCATGGGTTGGCTCCTTACGTGATCGATATATCGTCTCCCGCTATACAACCGGGACGCGCGGCCCGCTATTCCGCGGCGGCCAGCTGGCCGCATGCGCCGTCGATCTCTTTACCGCGAGTGTCACGCAATGTGGTCGGGATTCCGGCGGCCTCGAGGCGCTGGATGAATTCGCGGGTGACTTCCTTTGTTGAGGACGTCCAGATCGAGCCTGGGGTGGGGTTGAGCGGGATCGGGTTCACGTGCGCCCAGCCGCGGCCGCGCTCGTTGAGCTTCTTGGCGAGCAGGTCGGCACGCCAGCCGTGATCGTTCATGTCTTTGATCAACGCGTATTCGATCGAAACGCGGCGGCCCGTGGTCTCGAAATAGTTGTAGGCGGCATCCAGGACCTCATCGACCTTCCAGCGGGAGTTCACCGGGATCAGGTCATCACGCAGGTCATCGTCTGGGGCGTGCAGGGACAACGCGAAACGCACCTGCAGGTTCTCTGCGGCGAGCTTGCGGATCCCCGGTTCCAAACCCACGGTGGAGATCGTGATGCCGCGGGCGGACATCCCGAGCCCTTCCGGCGCATCGGCGATCATGCGGTGCACCGCGTTCATGACGCGCTTGTAGTTAGCCAGCGGCTCCCCCATCCCCATGAAGACGATGTTGTTCACGCGGGCTGGCGGCTGGTCGTCGCCGCGGATCTTACCGAGCCCACCCTCAGCGATCACGCGGTTGGCTTTCACGATCTGATCGATGATCTCGGCGGTAGACATGTTGCGGGTCAGCCCGTTCTGGCCCGTCGCACAGAAAGGGCAGTTCATGCCGCAACCGCACTGGGATGAGATGCACAGCGTGATGCGGTTCGGGTACCGCATCAACACGGACTCAACGAGGGCGCCGTCGAAGAGCCGCCACAAGAACTTGATGGTCGCCCCGTCATCCGTCACGAGCCTGCGGACCTCGGTCAATAACGACGGGAAGAACGCCTCCCCGATTGCTTCACGCTTATCCTTCGGAAGGTCCGTCATCTCTTCCGTCTGGTCCGTGTAGTGCTGGAAGTAGTGTGTGGAAATCTGCTTGGCTCGGAACGCCGGCAGGCCAAGTTCCTTCATCTTCTCTTGCCGCTCGGCAAGCGTCATGTCGGCAAGATGCTGCGGCGGCTGCTTGACACGTGGCCGTTGCGTGAACTGGAGTGTCGGGCGGCCGTCGGGGCCCATCGGCTGCTTCCAGCCCTCCGCAGTTGGTCGAACCTGCGGACGCTGACGCTTGGATGGAGCGGACTGCGGATGCTTCTGCGAGGGTTTCTTGGAAGTGCTCATGGTGTCTCCATCATCCCACGCGGTAGGTTGGAGACATGATCAAGGAACAAGCTCTCCCCACAAAACCCACTCACACAGGTGCTTTCACGTTAGAACCCGCGCAGCGGCAGGCCCGCGCCGTGATGCGCGGAGGCGGTATTTCTTTCCTCGTTTTGGCTGCGTGGTGGGGTGTTGCCGCCGCCTTGTTCCAGTGGGGCTCCCCTATCACTGGTCAGATCGCGTTGCTGGTTGGCGCCGTGGTGGCTCAGCCGATCACGTGGGCGCTGCTGAAGCTCTTGGGTGGCCCTGCGTGGCTTCCTAGCGAGAACCCGTTGCGTGGGCTCGCGCTCGCTAACGCCGCGATCCCTGTGGTGTGTGTTTTGGCCGCGATGGCGATGGCCACTAAAATCCCGGAAGCGTTCTTCGCCGCCGCGATGGTTGGCTGGGCCGCTGCCGCTCTCCCCGATGCGACCCTGTACGGTATGCGGATCCACTGGCTCTTCGGTGGCTTGCTGATCCTGATCCCTGTTCTGTTGTGGTTCGCGTTGCCCGCGATTCTTCCGTGGGCTGGACTGATTGGCGTTGTCATGTTCACGCTGTTCGGCCCGCTGATCCTGCGTTCCGGAAACCTCTTGCCTGCCGACGGCAGTGTTCCGTCGATGACCCAAGCCGCCGAACTCTCCACCTCCGCTAAGCCATCCGCTGACACGAAGGATGCGGAACGTAAGGACGCTGACCGCAAGGCCGGTTCCGTGCGCAACGCTGAGGCTGAGAAGAACGGTGCAGGGAAGAAGGCCGAACAGAAGACCGTCGCGACCAACAACGATGCGGCGCGGAACGATGCGGCTAAGGGCTCGGTGAAGGATCCCGCGCGCAAGGATGCGGGACCAGATGCGCGAGGGGACGCAGGCAAGGGCGCACCGAAGACCCCTGGCACCTCCACACCGAACGCAGGTTCTCCCGATGCTGGCGCTCCCGACGCCGGCTCGCTGGGTGGCCAGCCACCGCAGCCCCCGCGCCCGCCACGCCCGTAACGTCAAGCGGCTAGCACCCGCCCCACCACGCCCCTGACGACAGACGTTTAGACGTGTTGTAGCGGCAACCGTGGGACCATGATCCACGCGACCAGCGTGGATCCCACGGGGACAGCGAGCAACAGGGCGACCAGTTGCGTCCACGGGATCCACGTGAACGTGTATAGGTCAACGAGGCCGTAACCGATCAGCGGAGGCAGAGCCACCGCGATACCGAGCACCACCCCCAGGGTCGAGAGCACGAACGCTTGAATCGCGGAGAACCTGCGGCGTAGCGAACCCGTGGCCCCCATGACCATGACCAAGAGTTGTTCACGGCGGGCGTCGGTGATCCCGATCCCGGCCGCCAAGGATGCGACCGTGATGATCATGAGAGCCGCGCCACCTGTGACCGGCCACGTGAACGGGTCAGCCACCGGCTCCAGGTTCGCGTTCGTATCCATCTGCAGGTTCGAGGTCGTCAGTTCCTCGTTGACCAGCTGCGTCTGTGAGTCCGTGATCGGCTCATTGAACTTGACCAGCAAGCCACCTAAGCCCATCCGCTGCTTGGTCCCCTCAAGCGCTGTGGACGGCACCACAACAATCGGGTGGGCGCCCATGCTCTTGGGCTGATACACCTCGGCCTGCAAGCGCCGCTCAGTCAACGGAGCCCACAGCGGCCACCGAACATTGAGCGAACTAACGCCGACGTCGGGGTCTGCGCCCTTACCGATGCTGATGCCCTCATCGGCCGGGTTCATACTGAACTCGCCCAACCGTACGGTACCGTCAGCGGCGAGGTATTGAGGGTCAAAGACCAACGCTTGCCCCTCCCTCAACGCCCGCTCGGCGTCCTCGTCTTCGCCCCACAGCGAACTCGGCATCGTCTCCGGGCGTTCAGGGTCCACCACCACAACCGTCTGCGTCGGATATTGCAGGTCAATCTCAGGGATCACCCCGGAGGCCGCACCACCACACTTAGTCTTCTGTTGCCGGGTCAGCTTGGCTATCTCGTTCGACAAAGCATCCACCCGGCCTTCCAACGTCGTGTTCGTAGGGACCGGCAAACTGCATAAGCTACCCACCGGATACATCGGGTACAGCTCAGTACACGAGCTCGAGAACTGCGTGGCGCAGGTAGGCATCGGCTGATAAACCTCCCAGCCTCGTTCAGCCTGCGGAGCGCCAGGGATCTGCATGATTTCAGCGATCTTGGTGTGGACACCGGCCGCGCCACCAGCATAGATGCCCTCGTTAGCAGCTAATTCCTCAACCGTGATCTCGCGGTCCTCAATCTGGCCTTGAGTGAGCGCCTTACGTTCCAACGTCGTGCGGTCATCCACCACGATCCAGCCGGTACGTTCATCCGGAGCCAGAGCGTCCGCCGACGGCGCAACCAGCGATGCCTTGGTCACCGCAAGCAACATGATCCCGTACACGCCCACCACCGTGATCGAAACAACCACAGCCAAAACGGGTACCGAACGCCCTCGGCGGCGGCTGATGTCACGCACCGAGAAACGCAGCGCGAACGGCAAATATCGGTCCCACTTAGAGAAGGAGCTCGCCACCAGCGGAAGCAAAAACATGACGCCAGCGAGCATGAAGAACAACGCCAGTACCTGGCCCCCACCCAGCAGAGCCTGCGCGGTCTTGAGCTGCTCTTCCGTCTCGATCGACATCCCGTGAATCGTCAACGCGATCGAACCGATCAGGCCGATGGTCACAAGCGTCCAGCCGACCCACTGATACATCGAACGCACCGGATGCACCGTCTCAACCTCGACGGCCGGAGCCACATCAAGTGCGCGGCGCGAAGCCCGCACACCAACCCACCACGAGGTCACCCACGCCGCCAACAAAGCCAACGCCGCCGCGAAGAAGATGGCCTCCCACGGAATGTGCAGCCCGTACGTTGGAACGTGCCGGGCCTGTGCCAAACCGATCCAGATCCGTCCCGCGAGCGCGCCCAGCGCGCCACCCAGCAACGAGCCCGCAGCGCCACACGTGAGGCCCACCAAAAGCACCACGCGACGCAACACGGCAGGCTCAGCGCCCATCGTGGACAGCTTGCGAAGCAACGCACCCTGCCGGCGGGCGGAGATCGTCAACGCGAAACCGCTCAACAGGATCGCCTCACCGAAGGCGACAATCGCCAAGATCCCCACCGGCAAAGCGCGGTCCGTGTCCGACATGCTCGTGAACGGGTAGAGAAGGTCGATGGTTTTCTTGTTCGTCGCATGCCCGTATTCATCCACGACGGGGCGGAACAAAGCCGGAACACCTGCGCGATCAAAAGCGAGGAACTGCGCGTACGTATCCGGCACATCACCGCTCAAATACAGGCGCTGGGTACCCTTACCGGAAAGCTGCTTCGCGATCGGGCTACCTTCCTGAACAAACAGGATCGGCTCCGAATTCGGTTCCAGCCGCAAAATATTAGACAGCTGCGGCCAGCCCTCCGTATTGTCCACAACCTCGCCGGTGATCTTGAACGTCTGATACGTCCCGTCCTGGCCGGTACCGCCCGGACCGAGGATCCCCACCTGACCTGCGGCCGTGGTGCTCTTACCGCGCGCCTCGGCACGCTCGCGCGCCTGCTCCAAAAGCCTCGCCAGTTGCGGGGTCACCATGACCTCATCCGCACCCGAGTCAGCTACCTTGCCGTTCAACAGAGCGAAACGGGCGTCCTCGCCGGTGAGTTTAGGGTTGTTGAAGTCCGCGATCACGGTCTGGACCGTCGAATGCTGGCCCAACCCCAGCAAATCCACCGTGACCGTCTCAACGGTCGTCACGGACACGCCCGGCGGGATGACCCTACCGAGCTCACACGGCGGCTTCCCGCACAGCGTGTGCTGGCCGGCCTCGTGATCGGCCTGCCCCACGTCGATGCCCATGTCCGCGAGCTTCTGCGCATCCAACCGGATGTTCGGGTTAGCAGGTGCTGGGAATGTGGACGCCGGATCTTCCTCAGAGCCCGCTGCCCCGGAGTCTGTGACGCCCGAATCCGTTGCGGCGGGACCCGATGCGCCCGCGGCCGAATCAGCGCCGCTGTTGCCGGCGGTGCTGTTGCTCGTCATGGACTGCGCGAGGCTGAACGTGGGATCCGATGGGTCGATGAGGACCCCATCGAAACCGGTCAGCAACCGGTTGGCGTACTCAGTCGGAGAAGGCTTACCCGAGGAATAAAACAGGGTCCCGATGGTGCCCACAAGGAACACGGGAACAGCGACGATCAATGCGATGATCCCGTGCCGCATCGGATTGGTGCGGATGATGCGCATCGCCAACCGCCACGGCGTGTAACGGAAACTGTGCCGCTGGTTGGGTTCCGTCAACGGGCCGGACGCTCTGTGTTTCACTCGGCCCCACCCAGCGGAGCATCAAGGTTGATAGCGCCCGTTTCGAGTTTCAGCAACGCTTCAGCGGAACGTGCCGCGACCGTCGCGTCAGAAACGATCTTGCCGTCGCTCAGTTCGATGACCCGGTCACCCCACGGCAGGGTCTCGGGCTCGTGCGTCACCACAATCACCGCGGAGCCCGCGTCCGCTTGCAAACGCAACAGCTTCATCGTTTCAAGGCCGGCCGCCTGATCGAGCGCACCGGTCGGCTCATCCGCGAGGACCACGTACTTCTCACCGACGATCGCGCGCGCAATAGCGACCCGTTGCTGATACCCGGCAGGTAACTCCATGACCCACCGGTCTGCGGCGTCTTTAAGCCCCACCGCATCGAGGGTTTCCAGCGCGGCGGCCCGCGCGGCACGCGGCCGCACACCATCCAATTCGAGCGGCAATGCGACGTTCTCTGCCGCTGTGAGAATGTCGATGAGGTTGTGGTCCTGGAACACGAAGCCGATCGCCCTGCGCCGCAAGCGTGCCGCCTGCGTGCGGGTCAAGCCAAATAGGTTAGTGCCAGCGATGTGGATGCGGCCAGAATCCGGGCGTTGCAGCCCGCCCATCAAGGACAGGATCGAGGACTTACCGGACCCCGAAGGCCCCGTGATCATCACAAGCTCGCCCGGGCTCACCTCGAAAGAAATGTCGTCGAGGGCCTTCGCGCGGGCGTCCCCCACCCCATAACTCTTAGAGACCTTGTCGACAACCACCGCGGATTTCGGTGGAGCCTCAGGCGCGGTGCGGCGGGGCCTCATGAGCGGCCCTCCGCGTCATCGGCGTCGTGCTCGGGCGCGTGGGCGGCGTGGAAGCCTGCGTTGAGGCGGGCGTGGGCGGTCTTGGCGTTGTGAATGAACTCGGCGATCTTGTTCATCGACTTGATGCCGCGTTCCGATTCCACGCCGGAGGACACATCGACGCCCCATGGCTGCGCATCAGTGATGGCTTGGGCCACGTTCTGGGCGTTGAGTCCCCCAGCTAGAAGCCACGGTTCAACCAGCCGCGCGTTCTCAAGGGCCGCCAAGTCCCATGTGCTCCCTGAACCGGGTACGGCCGCATCGATCAGCAAGACGTCTTCGCCGCTGTCCCCGCTGGTCACCTCGGGATGGTGTTTGAGGGAGGTCGCCCACCACACTTGCCGCGGCGCGTATTCCGCACCTAGTTCGGGGGCTTTATCGAAAACGTCGCGAGCGGCCGCAACATCCTCGGAACTGTAGTTGCCGTGGAGTTGCAGCACGTTCGCGCCGATCTCGATCGCATCCCAGGCCGCCGCGACCGCTGGGGTGTCGAAAACAACCAGCACGATGTGCGCCGGGCGTTGGTGCTCAGCGAATGTTTCGCGTGCCGCATCGGCTACGCGCAGGGATTGTTCGTGGTCTGCGTGGCGGGGGCTGGGTTCGTAGTGGACGATCCCGACCGCGTCCGCACCGGATCTCACTGCGTGACGTGAGTCTTCGGCTGTGGTGATCCCACAGATCTTGACGAACACTGTGACGTACCCCTTGTCGCTGTGCTTTCGATGCGCAGCTATTGCTGCGCTGGATCCTCTCGCGTTATTGTCTCACGTGAGTTCAAGCCAGCCCGGGGTTGTTCGGGTTTCCTGATGAGCAGCACCGCAATCATCGCAACAACCGCGGCACCGGCATAGAAGATGAAGACTCCCGGGTAGCCGTTGCCTGTTGAGATCATCCAGCCGGTGATGGCTGGGCCGATGATCGCGCCGAAGCGGCCGATCCCGGCGGTCAATCCCATGCCGGTGGAGACCAGATGTGCCGGGTAGACGTAGCCGACGAAGCCGTAGAGCATCACCTGGGCAGAGAACACGAAGATGCCCGTGACGAGCAAGAATCCGTTGAGTACAAGCCCGCTGTTGAATCGGATCACGAGCGAAAGCAAGAACAGTGCGGCCAGCAAGAACCAGACGGCGTTGGTTCCGCGGACACCGAAGCGGTCCGCGGTTGCGCCGCCGATCAGCAATCCCACGACCGCGCCGACGTTGGTCACGAACAGCATCACGAGCGAATCCGCGACCGGGTAGCCTGCCGAAACCATGATCTTAGGTAGCCACTGGTTCAGGCCGTACACGAGCAGCAAGCCCATGAAGGACGCGATCCACAACGCGAGCGTCGAGCGTGCCCGGCCGTGAGTGAACAGGGCACCGATCCCCGGCTTCGTGTCGGCCGCCGGCTTGGCATCGGCGCCAGTTTCGACCGGTTCCGCGTCGAGGCTGTCCGGCAAGTAACGGTAGATCAGCGGCATCACGACGAAGCCGAGGGCACCGCCGATGTAGAAGACCCATTCCCATGCGTTCCCGACGGCGAGCGCGACGAGGGAGGCGGCGACGGCGCCGGCGTGGTAGCCGGTCATAGTCACGGTGGAGGCGTGGGCGCGGCGGCCGCTGGCCATGGTCTCTTGCATGAGGGTCAGCGCTACCGGCATCGACGCGCCGAGCCCGACACCTGCAATCAAGCGGAAGAGCGCGATGAGTTGCCACGCGGGCATAAGCGGTAGAGCGACCGTGAAGATGCTGAAGAGGGCCACGCACGCCAAAAGTGTGCGGCGGCGGCCCCACCGGTATGTGAGCGGGCCGATCACGACCGCGCCGACGCCAACGCCGACGAGTGAGACGGTTGCGACGACCGTCATCGCCTCGGTGGTGAGGCCGGCGTGCGGTGCCGCTGGATTCGTGAGGATCGGGGTTGTGGCGCCGAGCGCTACGAGGTCGAAACCTTCCAGGGCTACCGTGGTCCAACACAGAATCATGATCCACATACGTGAGATCGGGGCACCAGATTTAGTGGTGAAAGTGCGCGTGCGCATGCGTCTCCTCAGCAAGCGTCAGATCCCGGAGTATGCGCGTGGTTCGCGCCCGGCTGCCTCCGGAACACGCGTCATTCTATGGTGCTGAAAGTTATGCGCGCGAGTTATTGACGGATCAAGTTTGAATGTTGAGACGGTTCGCAATGTTGCGGCCGTCATGCGTGCGTGTCGTTTTTATTCACAGTTGCACCCCAGCGTTTCCTCAGACTTTTTGCCCACAAGGCATATTTGCACAGAGTGCACGTATTGATAAAATGAGCCCATGGCCACCCCTGAATCACCCAATACCGCGGGTTGCGTTGTAGCGCCTGCGAACCTAGCGCAAGCCGTTGAGGCGCTGGGCCGGCGTGAACTCAACCGGATGGCAACAACCGAGGGGATCGTGAACGCGTGCCTCGACCTCGGGGAAGAACTCGGGTGGGACGCGGTCACCGTCGATGCGGTCGCTGATCGGGCCGGGGTTTCCCGCCGGACGTTCTTCAATTACTTCAGCTCACTTGCCGAGGCCGTTCACTATCCGTTGACCGTGATCATCCAAGACGTCCTCATCCGCCTCAAGGTCCCGCAGGGAAACGGCGGCGCATCAGAAGAAACCTCAGGCACTGGAGGGCCACTCGATTACACGCAGGCGCTCACCGATTCGATACGGCTTGAACTATTAGCCCCCGCGACGCGCACGCTCTTGCTCGCCCGCGCTTCTTCCGCGTTACGCACCCAATCTTTACGCACATGGGAGAACAGCATCACCCAGCTCATCGAGCCGTTTCAGGGACTTTCACCGAATGCGCGGCTCGTGATCGAGGTTCAGGTCAGAGCCGCGGTCACCGCAGTCCAGGTGGCCTTTGAACACTGGGCCGCAGCACTGACCGGCCGCCCCACCAAGGCAGACGTTGAGGCTTTGCGACTCAATGCAGTCCGGGCGGTATCACTCATCTCACCGCTGGGGATGCTGCCCGCATCGGATGCTGGAGGCACCGCCGACACAAGCGGCGGCCAGGACGACGGCGAGGACAGTAGCCGCAAGCAGGGCAACCACGGCAACGGTCAGTATCTACAACACAGCGCGTGGGCGAGCTGGCTCACCAGCGACGAACGCGAAGAGATCTACAGTTCCAACTTCTTCGAGGACTCACGGAAATATGGCACATAAGCTCTATCAACTCGCCAAGCTGGCGGCACGGCGGCCCTGGGCATTCATCGTGTCCTGGGCGGTGATCATCGGCCTTCTGGTTGGCTCTGCGGCCCTGTTCATGGGCAAGCTCACCAACGATTTCGCGATCCCGGGAACCGAAACCCAGGACACCCTGGATGAAGTCGAAAAGATCTTCCCCGAGTTCAGCGGCGGCACCGGCTCCGTGGTTTTCACGACCGCTAACGGGAATGAGTTCACGGACGAGCAGAAGCAGGAAATCTCCTCGATGCTTGCCGGCCTTGAAGAGGACAAGACTGCGCTTGTAGCGGCTGACCCGTTCAAGAACCAAGCCGAGATCGCCAACGCCGGCAACAAGATCGAAGAAGGCAAGAAAGAGCTCGCGGCGAATGAGAAGAAGCTCGCCGACGGTCAGAAGCAACTCGACGGCGCAAAGAAGAAAATCAGCGACGGCCAGAAGCAACTCGATGACGGCAAGAAACAGCTCGAAGCTGGGCTGAAGCAAGCCCAAGACGGCGCGAAGCAGCTTGAAGCCGCCGGCATGACCCAGACCCAGCAGTACATGCAGGCGAAGGGCACCATCCAAGCGCTTGAACAGCAGCAGGCCGGTTTGAAGGCCAAGCAGGCGGAGCTCGATGAGGGCCGGGCCGAGCTCGAAACCAAGCAGAAGGAAATCGACGAAGGCAAGAAGAAGCTCGAGGAAGGCCGCGCCGAGCTGGCTCAAGGCCAGCGGCAAGCGGAATCCGCCGAAGGCATGAAGTTCGTCTCTGACAACGGGGCGAGCGCTGTGGCCCACATGCAGTTCGAAGGCCAAGCCGAAGCCATGGAAGCCCAGAAGCGTGAGCATCTGCTCAGCGAGCTGCACAGTGTGGAAAACCTCGGGGTCGAGGTCTATCCCTCCACCGAGATCTCCTCCGATCTCAACAGCGTCTTCGGTATCGGTGAGGCGATCGGCCTGGTTGTTGCCGGGCTGGTCCTGTTCATCATGATGGGAACTTTCGTGGGCGCCGGCCTGCCGCTGGTGCAGGCAGTTTTGGGTGTGGGCGCGGGTGTCGCGGGTACGCTCGCGTTCTCCTCGGTAGTGGACATGGCCTCGATCACCCCCGCGCTCGCTCTCATGCTGGGCCTGGCCGTGGGTATCGACTACACGCTGTTCATCGTGCACCGCCACCGCCGCCAGCTCATGCAAGGCGTTGACGTTAAAGAGTCCATCGGCTTGGCCGTCGGGACCTCCGGAAGCGCAGTGGTGTTCGCTGGTTTGACGGTCGTGATCGCGCTGGTTGCGCTGCTCGTTCCGGGCCTGCCGTTCCTCTCGGTGCTTGGTCTGTCTGCCGCCGCGACCGTCGCGTTGGCCGTGCTGATCGCGGTCACGCTGACCCCTGCGTTGCTTTCGCTGATCGGTCAGCGCCTGGTGTCCAAGCGTGCACAAAAAGCGTTCGATGCGAAACAAGCGAAGCAGCGCGCCCGCCTCGCTGGTGCTGAGGCAGGCACTGGCGCTGAGGCTGATGATGGGGCAGGTGCTGACGCTGAGACTGACGGCGATGCGGATCGGGGCGGCCACAACGGCTGGACCCGCTTCACGACCGGCAAGCCGTGGCTCGCTGCCCTGGCCGGGGTGCTGTTGCTCGGGATTATCGCGTTCCCCTCGCTCAAGCTCACCACCGCGCTACCGGATGGCGCGTCAGAGCCGTACGGTTCGGATGCACAGGTCGCCTATGAGAAGACCGCAGAGGATTTCGGTGCCGGTTTCAACGGCCCCATCCTCGGATTTGTGACATTGCCGGAGGGTGCCTCGGAGGCTGAAGCGCAGAAGGCGCTCTACGAGACTGCCACGAAGGTCCGCGAGATCGAGGGCGTGATCGCGGCCTCCCCTGTTGAACAGACCGACGACAACCGATACGGCCTACTCCAGATCATCCCAACCACCGGCCCGGCAGATGACAAGACCGTGGATCTGGTTGAGACGATCCGCGCCGCTGAGCACCAGTTCGAAGACGAAACGGGTGCGAAGCTCGCGTTGACCGGGCAGGTGACCGCGATGATCGACGTGTCAGAGAAGATGGCGGAAGCTTTGCCGCCGTACCTGGTGATCGTGGTGAGCTTGTCGCTGGTCTTGCTGCTGCTCGTGTTCCGTTCGATCGTCGTTCCGCTGATTGCAACGCTGGGCTTCCTGCTGTCGCTCGCGGCCGCGTTCGGCGCCACGGTTGCGGTTTATCAGTTCGGCTGGCTCGGCGAACTGTTCGGCGTCCATACGCCTGGCCCGATCATGTCCTTCCTACCGATCCTGTTGACCGGTATCTTGTTCGGCTTGGCGATGGACTATCAGATGTTCCTGGTGACCGCGATGCGCGAAGCGTTCGTGCACGGCGCCTCGCCGCGTGCCGCGTGCCGTAAGGGCATGACCGCCGCCGCACCGGTCGTGGTTGCTGCCGCACTCATCATGATCTCGGTGTTCGCAGGCTTCATCTTCTCCGAGCTCTCGATGATCAGGCCGATCGGTTTCGCACTCGCGTTCGGTGTGCTCTTCGACGCGTTCGTGGTCCGGTTGACCATCACACCGGCGATCATGACGCTACTGGGCAAGCATGCGTGGTTCATCCCGGGCTGGCTCGATAAGGCCCTGCCGAACGTGGACGTTGAAGGTGAATCCCTCAGCGAAGAGATCGCGGCAGCCGAACGCACCGCAACGGAGTCTAAGGACACCGATACCGCCGATAAGAATGCCGCCCGCGCATAAGCGCGCCGCTGTGCGCGGTAGCCGCTAACGTAAGGGTGGGGTTTCACACGAAACCCCACCCCGCATCGTTCGCAGACCCCGCATCGATGTATAGAACCTGATTGCCCTTCTGGAGGTTCCGTGTCCACTCACCTTCGTGCCCTCAACCTTCCAGACGGGCTGCTCGCGTTCGTAGGGAACCTGCGTTCGATGGATGCGCCCACATGGGCCGGTATTTCCACGTTGCGGCAGAACGTTTTCATCGTCGAGCAGGGATGCAACTACGCGGACCAGGACCTCAACGACCTCGAGGACACCACGGAACACTTGTGGGTTGAGGACGGCGCCGGGGTTGTGTTCGCGACCCTGCGGATCATGAACGAGCAACCCAAAGGCACCGGCCTCGGCCTGCCGCTGCTAGGGAATGCACAGACCAAGGATGCGCAGAGCATCAACATCTTCAACCCCGGCGGCAACGCCGGCGCCAACGGGATGGGTTCCGCGCCGCAAACCAACCAGCAGACCAAGCGCATCGGCCGGGTCGCGGTGCACAGCAAACGCCGCGGGCAAGGCATCGGGCATACACTCATGAAGACCGCGGTAGCCCGGTGCGGTAAGCGCCGCATCGTGCTCAATGCGCAATCCCACCTGGCTGACTGGTACACGCAGTTCGGTTTCGAGGTGGATGGCGAGGAATTCCTCGAAGTCGGGATCCCCCACGTGCCTATGGTGCGCGAAGCCCTGTAGCTATTGGGTGCGTGGGGTGCTGTAGCTAACACCGGCGCCGGCGCTCGGGCGGGCGGCGGATATACTCGGGCACATGGCTGAACCGACTTCCCCACTGAATACTCCCTTGATTAAAGCGCGTGAAATCAGTGCCGATGAGCACCGCGAGTTCCTCTCCCAGCACCCTGATGCGAGCTTTATGCAGACCCCTGCTTGGGGTGCGGTGAAGTCGGATTGGGATTCGATTTCGCTCGGCATTTACGCGGGCGAAAAGCTCGTTGGTGCTGCCCTGGTTTTGTTGCGGTGGGCGCCGGTTGTGAAGCGGTGCCTAGCGTATGTACCAATGGGGCCGGTGATTGACTGGTCTGAATACCCAGCGGACGCGGTGGTCGATGCGTTGGTTGAGGATGTGAAGCGCCGTGGCGCTTTCGCGTTGCGTTTCGGCCCGAACGTCAAAGCTAAGCGGTGGGGTGCCGCTGGTGTCCGTAAGGTCCTGGGTGCCGGGACCATGCAGAGCCTCGATGAGCTTGAACCGACCGAAACCTATGAGGTGGGTACGCAACTGATCGAGGCTTTGACCTCCCGCGGCGCGCGCCCTCTGGGTGGCGGCATGGATTTTGAGGCCGGCCAGCCTGCATACCTCGCGCTTGTTCCGCTCGTGGATGAGGGCGGGAACCAGCTGGACTTAGATGGCGTGTTGGCTTCGTTTTCGGGCAATAATCGCCGCGATACACGCAAGGCGATGCGCGCAGGTTTCATAGTGCATGAGAACCCGGACAATGGTTTCGAGCGTTTCACCGCACTGATTGAGGAGACCGCTAAGCGGCAGGATTTCACGGCGCGCCCGGCATCGTATTACAAGACCCTCTATAACGAACTCAACGCGTCAGAGAAGGGATCGTGCCGCATCTATATCGCGTCCGCCCCGGAGGATGAGAACCACGACCTTGCCGCCGCGATGTTGGTGATGCACGGCAACCAGTCTTGGTATCTGTACGGGGGTTCGGTTCTTGACCGAGCGTACGCGGGCGCCCCGCGCTTGCTTCAGGCCGTGATGATTGAGGCCGCGATCGAGCGTGGCTGCGTTGTGTTAGATCAGGGCGGGCTGACTGCGACCTTGCAGATGGGTGGCGACCACGCCGGCGGTTTGACGCGGTTCAAGACCGGCGTTGGCGCGGATGTTTTCCGGATGGTTGGCGAGTGGGAGATCGCGATCAGCAAACCTATGACGTGGGCGTTCAATAAGTACATGCAGCTGCGTTCCAAATAACGCTCAAGCGTACGCGCCCGCTCCCCTGTCAGCGACCTTCAAGGAGACACCCTGTGACGACCGTGAGCCCTGAACAGCCTTTTGTTCCCGTTTTGTATGGCGGCGACATGGGTACGTACGCGATGGCGCGCGCGTTCCACGAGAACTATGGGGTCACGTCCGTGATCGTCACGGGAGATCCGAACGGTTCGATCAACCACTCCGCAATCGTGGACCTGCGTCCGGCTGGAACCATGAAGGACGAGGCCCGCGTGATCCAGTTCCTGCTGGATCAGGGCCGCGAACTGTCAGGCCCCAACCGCAGGCCACTGTTGCTGCTGGGGTCACTGGACCTGCACATCGGGCAGTTGGTGCGTAACCGTGAGGCGCTCGAGGAGTTCTATACCCTCCCCTACCCTGACGAGCAGACCATTACCCAGGCGGCGAATAAGTCGGAGTTCTATGCGGTGTGTGAGAAGTTGGGGATCCCGCATCCACGCACCGTGGTGATTGATCCGCGCAAGGTGGCAAGCGAGGGTGCGGAGGCCGCCGTACCGGAAGAGTTACCTGAGTTCCCGCTGATCGGTAAGCCGGCCGATTCCGCGGCGTGGGTTGATGCGAGCTTTGAAGGTAAGCAGAAGGTTTTCCGTTTCACAGACCGCGATGCCGTAGTCACGATGGTGGGTCGGATGGCCAAAGGCGGGTACACGCAGCCGTTCATCCTGCAGGAGATGATCCCTGGCGGGGATGAGAACATGCGGCTGTGCTCAATGTACGGGGCGAAGGATGGCTCCGGGACTCTGTATGTCGCGAACGCGAACGTTGTGGTTGAGGAGCACTCCCCGATTGTCGAGGGGAACTCGGCGGGCATTGTCACCACCGACAACCCGGATATTGTGCCTTCCGTCAAGGCCCTGGTTGAGCATTACGGTTGGACGGGCTGGGCCATGGTGGACGCCAAGCTGGATCCGCGCGATGGCGTGGTCAAGCTCTTCGAGATGAACCCGCGTTTGGGCCGGAACCACTACTACATGCAGGCCGCAGGCCTCGCGGCCTCACGCGTGTATGTTCAGGAATGGCTGGATGCTAACGAGTTCGGGCTGTCTGATGGCACCCCGGTTGTGTCCGATGCGGACTCCCGCGTCGAGGGCGGCACGCGCGTGCTGACGCGCGAGCACCTCTACACGGTGTTGCCGCTGCGGCTTCTGAAAAAGTACGCAAAAGGCACCTCCGGCGCACAAGCCAAGGAGCTCATCAAAGCCCGCAAGGTCACGAATCCCTTGTTCCATAAGGCCGAACGCCATCCCCGCCGGTGGCTCTATATCGCGATGGCGATGGTCAACTACGTCAAAAAGTTCCGCGACTTCCCGCCCGCGTAAACAGCGCGGCGGAGGCCGCTGCGTTCCGCGTTGCTGCCGGTAGCGCGGGGCCAGCGCCCGCTGTAGCGGCCCGCAGCCGCAGCCCCGCCCAAATCTGCCGCCCCCGCATCTTGCCGAGCGGCAAGAGCACTCTTCAGATACCCCTAGGGGGTATTGGTATAGTAGATGGCATGGTTGATTCGACGCATCACGATCCGCACGCCGGTCACGGCTATACGCAAGACAAGACGGCCCTGTTGAACCGGCTGCGGCGCATCGAAGGGCAAGTCCGCGGCATCTCCCGCATGGTCGAGGACAACACGTATTGCCTCGACGTCCTGACCCAGCTCGCGTCCGTGAACTCGGCCCTGCATAAGGTTTCACTTGAGCTCATCAAGGACCACATCAACCATTGCGTGGTGGACGCCGCGCAAGAGTCGATCACGACCGGCGACTCCACCATCGTGCAGAACAAAGTCGATGAAGTCACCGCCGCCGTCGGCCGTCTGCTGCGCTAACTGAACACTTCCCTCCAACCGAAGGAGAACCCCTATGGCTGTCACCCTGAACGTCACTGGCATGACCTGCCACCACTGCGTCTCATCCGTCAAGGAAGAACTCGGCGAACTCGACGGTGTGGCCAACATCAGCGTCGAACTCAACACCGGCGGCACATCCGTGGTGACATTCGACGCTGAGGCGACCGTGACCGATGAGCAGATCCGCGGCGCGATCGAAGAGGCAGGCTACGAAACCACGGAGTTGAGCCGCGCATGAGTGAAACGCAGCGTGTACTCACCCTCGATATCGAGGGGATGACGTGCGCGTCCTGCGTCAACCGGATCGAGCGGAAACTCGAGAAACTCCCCGGCGTCACCGCGGCCGTGAACCTCCCGCTTGAGACCGCGCGCGTCACCGCGCCGGCAGACGTCGAGGATGGCACGCTCATCGAAGTGATCCGGAAAGCAGGCTACGATGCGCGCATCCACTCCCCCAAGAAGACCCGGACAGAGGCTCAAACCAGCACGGCGTCGCATCCGGCGGCCGAGCAAGCACACGCCGACCCAGCGCTTTCTTCCGACACAGGCCAGAAGAACCCAGCGCCTTCCGAAGCAGGCCAGGCGGATCCAACGGGTGAGTTTGGGTCTTCGGCGGGCTACCGGGTTCCGTTGTTCAAGCGGTTCCTGATCGCCGCGATCCTGACCGCGCCGGTGTTGCTGATTTCGATGGTTCCGGGGCTTCAGTTCCGGCATTGGGGCTGGGTTGCCGGCTTGTTTTCGTTGCCGGTGGCGACGTGGGCGGCGTGGCCGTTCCATAAGGCTGCGGCGATCAACGCGCGCCACGGGACGTCCACGATGGACACGCTCGTCTCGATCGGTGTAATTGCCGCGACTGTGTATTCGTGGGTTCAGTTGTTGCGTGATCCGGCGCTCACGGCCGATGCACGCCTCGGTGACCTGCATGCGATGCACGGGCACCACCTGTATTTCGAGTCAGCAGCTGTCATCGTCACGTTCTTGTTGCTGGGGCGTTGGCTTGAGTCGCGTGCTCGGCACGGCGCAGCGGATGCAACGCGCGCGTTGCTTGAGCTGGGAGCGAGCCACGCGACGGTCGTTGACGCCGATGGAGGCCACCGTGAGGTCCCGGCGGATGAGCTCACCGTGGGCACCGTTATTTTGGTGCGGCCTGGTGAGAAGATCGCTGCCGACGGCGTTGTGCTCGAGGGTGACTCCGATGTGGATGCCTCGATGATCACGGGCGAATCCGTGCCCGTGCCGGTCTCCCCCGGCTCAGAGGTCACGGGCGCAACCATCAACACGTCCGGTCGCTTGCTCGTACGGGTGAGCGCGGCCGGTGAGGATTCGACGTTGGCTGCGATGGGCAGGTTGATTGCGCAGGCGCAGTCGGAGAAGACTCCGCTTGTGCGGCTCGTGGACCGGATTTCCGGTGTTTTCGTTCCGATCGTTTTAGCACTAGCGGTGCTCACGTTTGTGGGGTGGTGGCTGATTGCCGGCAACCCTTCGGGCGGTTTCATCGCGGCCGTAACGGTCCTGGTTGTCGCGTGCCCGTGCGCGCTCGGTTTGGCGACCCCGGTTGCACTCGTCGCCGGCATCGGTAACGGGGCGAGCCGCGGAATCCTCATCTCCGGGCCTGCCGTGCTTGAAGAAGCACGCAACCTCGATGCGGTGGTGCTCGATAAAACCGGCACCATCACCGAAGGCCGTATGACACTCACCTCCACGACCCTGTTGCCCGGCGCTAGCGCTGCCACCTCCGCTACAGCCTCCCCTGCCGCAACAGTGGACATCAGCGCCAACACTGCGCTGGCTTATGCCGCCGCACTCGAGCAAAATTCGGAGCACCCTATCGCCCGCGCGATTGTCGATGCCGCCACCGGCGCGACGGGCGAAGCCGGCTGCACAGAAGCCGCGGGCGCAGACCCTGCCGCGGGCGCAGAAGCCGGCGGTGCTAACGGCCACCAGCTCACGGTCGAGGACTTCGCCTCGCACGCCGGAAGTGGCGTCACCGGGGTCGTGAGTGATCAGAACGGTATGCGCCACGCGGTCGCGGTCGGAACGCTGGACCTGCTCGCTGAGCAGGGTATGGAGGTGAGCGATGACGCCCGCGCTGAGCTTGCACGGCTTGAACGCGAGGGCATGACGGTCGTCGCGCTTGGCATCGGGGGCTCCGGAACCGGCGACACCGAGGCAGCTGGCACTAGCACAAGCGGCACTGGCACAGGCGGCCGCGCGGTCGCGTTGCTCAGCGTCGCGGATCAGGTCAAGCCGGATTCCGCGGAGGCTGTCGCCCGGCTCACTGGGATGGGCGTGACCCCGTGGATGGTCACGGGTGACAACCGTGAGGTCGCGGCCGCGGTCGCGCGCGAGGTCGGCATCCCGGAGGCACACGTCATGGCCGGGGTGCGGCCCGAAGGTAAGGTCGACGCGGTCCGGGATTTGCAGGCGGATGGCACGAAGATCGCGATGGTCGGCGACGGCGTCAACGATGCACCTGCTTTGATGACCGCTGACCTTGGGCTTGCGATGGGCGCCGGAACAGATGTTGCCCGTGAGGCCGCCGGGGTCACCCTCATGGGGTCTTCGCTGGGGCAGGCCGCGGATGCGATCGAGCTGTCCCGGCAGACCTTGCGCATCATTCGGCAGAACATCTTTTGGGCGTTTTTCTATAACGTCGCCGCGCTCCCGGTGGCCATGTTGGGGCTTCTGAACCCGATGATCGCTGGGGTTGCGATGGCGACCAGCTCCGTCATCGTGGTGTTCAATGCGTTGCGTCTGCGCCGCTTCGGGAAACACAGTCCTGGCCCGCATGCCGATGTGAGAGGATACCAACCGTGAAGGCTCATGAGTTGGTGATGCAGTGGGTGACCGACGAACTTTCGGCAGGCCGCCTCAACATTGGCGATCACCTACCGAGCGAACGGTCACTCGCTGAAACGCTCAAGGTGTCCCGCGGTACCATCCGCGAAGCGTTACGCGTCTTGGAGGCGCTGGGTTCTATCCGGAGTTCCACGGGGTCTGGGCCTCAGTCTGGGACGGTGATTACCGCGGCACCCGAGCAGGCGCTTTCGCTGGCGCTGAACCTCCAGTTGGCTACGAGCCAGGTTGAGCATCACCACGTGTTTGAGATGCGGCTCTTGCTTGAAGACTGGGCGGTACGCAACGCCGAACCCGAGCATGCCGACCCTGAACATTCCGATTGGATGAAAGCGGAAACGCTTCTGGACATGATGGATCAGCCGGGCCTGTCCGTCACTGACTTCCTGAACTTGGACGCGCAGTTCCACGTAGCGCTGTCCAAGGCCGCGAATAATCCGCTCGCCTCAACGCTCATGGATGCGATGCGCACCGCGATCGAAGGGCACACGGTTGAACGCGCCAAGGCCCTGCCCGACTGGGAGGCGACATCGGCGCGGCTGCGGAGCGAGCATCGTGCAATCCTGGAGGCTGCCCGCCACGGCGAAGCGGACGCGGCTGCGGACCTGCTCAAGGAACACATCAGCGGCTACTACGCCGAAACCGCTGGCTGACGGCAGGTAGCGTAGCGCAGCCTCACCGGCGCCACTACCTGCTACCACGGCCCGGCGGCCAATGCCTGGTACCGCCTGCTACAACCCGCCTGCTACCGCTGTCCCGGCACCGACGCGGGCACCTTGAGAAAAATTACCTCTTGCGCAAATGTGACCGAGGCCATAGTGTCTGTGGTTAGACCACATGGTCTGACCACATCTATCCTTGACATTGGCACCTACCCCCAGGAGTAGCTTTGAAGCCTTCATCGCATCAGAACTCCGCCGCGGCGAACCCGGCACACTCTGCCACGAACCCACAAGCTGGCAACAACGCCGCATCAGGCTCCAAAGCCCGCAGGCCACACAACGGAACGCAAGAAAAGCAGCCCCTGAACTACCGGGTGCTATTCGGAAGCCTCAGCGGCTCCGTCATCGAATGGTTTGACTTCCTCATCTACGGAACGGTCGCGGCTCTTGTTTTCAACAAGATCTACTTCCCCAGCGACAACCCGTTCATGGCCACCTTCCTGGCCTACGTGTCATTCTCACTCACGTTCTTCTTCCGCCCGCTCGGTGGCGTGATCTTCTCCCACATCGGCGACCGCATCGGCCGCAAGAAAACCCTGTTCATCACCCTGTGCCTCATGGGCGGCGGAACGGTAGCGATCGGTTTGCTCCCGGATTATTCGATGATCGGGATGTGGGCTCCGCTTCTACTGTGCCTGTTCCGTATTCTGCAGGGCCTCGGCATCGGCGGCGAATGGGGTGGGGCGCTACTGCTCGCCTACGAATACGCGCCACGCAACCGGCGCGGCCTCTACGGTGCGGTACCGCAGATGGGTATCTCGCTCGGTATGTTGCTCGCCTCCGCCGTGGTGGCGTTGCTGACCCTCATGCCGGAAGACCAGTTCATGCTGTGGGGCTGGCGCATCCCATTCGTGGCCTCGATCGTGCTCGTGTTGATTGGTTTGTGGATCCGTAACGGCCTCGATGACACGCCTGAATTCCGCCGCATGCGTGAACAGGGAAAGCAGCTCAAGCTGCCGATCAAGGAAGTTGTGACCAAGCACTGGGGTGCAGTCCTGGTTTCAATCGCCGCGAAAGCCGCGGAAACTGGACCGTTCTATATCTTCGGAACCTACATCGTCGCCTACGCGACCGATGTCCTCGGCGCCCGCAACAACATGGTCCTGCTCGCAGTCGCGGCAGCCGCTTTCGTCGCAACCATCTGGATGCCAGTCTTCGGCGCGATTTCCGACCGCGTGAACCGGGGCGTCCTCTACCGTACATGTGCCCTGAGTACCATCGTGCTCGTGTTCCCGTACTATTGGATCCTCAACACCGGCGAAACCTGGGCGCTGTTCGTATCCACGATCCTCGGTTTTGGTATCCTCTGGGGCTCCGTCAACGCAATCTTGGGCACCCTGATTGCTGAAAACTTCGCTCCACAAGTCCGCTACACCGGCGCATCGCTGGGCTACCAGCTGGGTGCCGCGATCTTCGGTGGTACCGCGCCGCTCATCGCTGTCTGGCTGTTCGAAATATCCGACGGCCAATGGTGGCCGATCGCCTGCTACGTCATCCTCTGCTGCTTGATCTCCGTGATCGCTAGCTTCTTCATCAGCCGCGTGGCCTACATTGAAGAAGAGAACCTCGCACACGAACAGGCCCCGGCGCAGTAATGACTGACGCAGCGGTGGCCTACGCAGTGAAGGCCTACACAGCGATGACTTGCGCAGTGCTGTCTTGCACAGTGCTGTCTTGCCGCTGCGCGCCGGCCGCCTGTTGGCGCACTTACAGACTTGCCCCTGGCAACTAATTTAGAGAAAGGAATACAGATGATTCGCCGTCAATTCCCTCACCCCAACGAGATTTTTGATCTGCTGAAGTTCAAGAAGCCCGAGCTCAACCCTAAGAAGCGTCGCCTGAGCAACGCGCTGACCGTGAGCGATCTGCGTAAGATCGCTAAGCGCCGCACCCCGGCCGCCGCGTTCGACTACACCGACGGTGCCGCTGAGGAAGAGATCAGCATGCACCGCTCCGTGCAGGCGTTCCGTGATGTTGAGTTCCACCCGGACATCCTCAAGCCAGCCGAGCACGTCAACACGTCCGTGCAGATTCTGGGCGGTAGCTCCGCGCTTCCGTTCGGCATTGCGCCAACCGGCTTCACCCGTCTCATGCAGACCCAGGGTGAGCACGCTGGTGCGGCCGCCGCTGGTGCCGCTGGTATTCCGTTCACGCTTTCGACGCTGGGTACGGCTTCGATTGAGGACGTCAAGAAGGCGAACCCTCACGGTCGCAACTGGTTCCAGCTGTACGTGATGCGGGACCGTGAAATTTCCTATGGCTTGGTGGAGCGCGCCGCGAAGGCTGGGTTCGACACTCTCATGTTCACGGTGGACACCCCGATTGCTGGCCACCGTTTGCGTGACTCCCGCAACGGCTTCTCGATCCCACCGCAGATCAGCCTGGGTACCGTGCTGAACGCGATCCCTCGCCCATGGTGGTGGATCGACTTCCTGACCACCCCTAAGCTCGAGTTCGCTTCGCTGTCTTCGACCGGCGGCACCGTAGGTGAGTTGCTGAACTCGGCGATGGACCCAACCATTTCCTACGAGGACCTCAAGGTTATTCGCGAGATGTGGCCGGGCAAGATCGTGGTCAAGGGTGTTCAGACCGTTGAGGATTCGCACCGTCTGCTGGATCACGGCGTGGACGGCCTGGTTCTGTCCAACCACGGTGGCCGTCAGCTGGACCGCGCACCAGTTCCATTCCACCTGTTGCCGCAGGTTGTGCGCGAGGTCGGTAAGGATGCGACCATCATGATCGATACCGGTATCCGTACCGGCGCGGACATTGTCGCGTCGATGGCTCTGGGCGCTAAGTTCACCCTGATCGGGCGCGCATACCTCTACGGCCTGATGGCAGGCGGCCGCGAAGGCGTTGACCGCACCATCGAGATTCTGCGCACCGAGATCGAACGCACCATGGCCCTGCTCGGTGTATCCACGGTCGAGGAACTCGAGCCACGCCACGTGACCCAGCTTCAGCGCCTGGCGCCTATCCAGAACGATGCGGTAGAAGCCGCCGAGCGCACACTCTAAACCTCACGAGCTAGCTGCGGGTGAGCTGGTTCAGCAGCACAGCTTCAGCTAGGAACCGCTCCCCATGAGTTGGACTGAGAACTCAGTCTCCAGCCATGGGGAGCAGTTCGTTTAAGGCCTAACACTCCGTAGATGCGGGAGCCTTGAGTGTGATGCAATCCAATGTGCCGCGTCCGGATTGAGCCACGTGGTCAAAAGCCTGATAGCTTCCTGCGCACGATCAAGACGAGCATCTTCCTGCTGTCTGTTCCGCCTGACAATCGGTTCGTGATGGGCACAACGGTTACGTAGTTTATAGACCACATCAACCTCACACTTGAAATCTGTCAAGGACGGCACGTAGATGCCAGCCCCGCCCTTATCCGTGGTCGAAGCCGGTGTGGCGACAAGAGTCTTATGAACCAGAGGCCAAATGGTCGACGCGTACCTATTCGTAAAAAGGTACGCCCAAAAATCCAAGTTGAGCTCAGCAATCACCCGCCCCGGTGGCGGCTCCGGTTGTCGGCCGCTCCCCGACCTTCCGTCCGCCTTCCTACCTGCGCGTTTACTCGCCTTCCTAACAGAGTTCTCGGCATGCCAATCAAAAGGAATAGCAGAGTGGACATACCACCGCTCGCCATATCTTGAGGAAACAGCAGTATCGACATGGTTGCGCAAGAGCACCTCGACGTGCTGTATGTCCTCCAGGAATGCCTTCGTCACGCGCGTGTTCCACAAGTAGAGGGCTTCAGGGTCCGGGTGAAAACTGTAGGTTTTCATCCGCACAGGGGAAAACCACGCTTCAAGATCGCCGCCCGGTGTCTTCCGTAGTGCCTCATGTCAAGTTGATCGCGT
>NZ_KV789401.1:0-1430 GCF_001807575.1 Arthrobacter sp. HMSC08H08 | reverse complement strand
CGGCGTACCTTACATATATTGATCGCGTAGCTACAGTCGTGCCTCACATACTTTGAGCGCGTACTCCTACGCTGAACAAGTATGAACAAGGGTGTGGTCTCAATGTCGACACGTATCGAAGTCACCAAACAACTCAAACGGGCTTACAAAACCGCGACGAGGTCCGAGAAGTCTGTGATTCTGGATCAGTTCTGCGCAACCACCGGGCTGTCCCGAGTATCAGCCAGACGGTATCTCACCAGCCCACACCTGGGCGTGAAGAATGTGACGAAAGTTGATCGTCGTCGGCATCGCCCGACGAAGTACTCGGCAGCCTCGAAACGGGTGCTGGTGTGGCTGTGGCGGGTCATGATGTACCCGTGCGGGAAATACATGTGTCAGATGCTCCCCGAATGGATCAGCCGGCTTGAAGCACATGGCGAACTCAGCCACGGTGAACACGACTACACGCCTGCGGTACGTGCCGAACTGCTTGAGATGTCTGCCGCGACGATCGACCGATATTTACGAGAGCACCGGCAGTCACTGGAGTTGAAAGGGATCTCTGCCACCCGTTCTGGCGCGCTGTTACGCACCTCGATCATGATCCGGAAAGCCGGCGACGAGGCAGAGCATGAGCCCGGCTTTCTGGAGTGTGACACGGTCGCGCACTGCGGCCCCACACTGAAAGGTGAATTCGCCAGAACTTTGACCGCCACTTGTGTGCAGACGGGATGGACCCACCTGGAAGTGTTACGGAATAACGCACGTGTACACATGCTCGCCGCCCTCACCCGCATGGAAGCTGCGTTACCGTTTGATATTGCTGGGCTCGACTGCGATAACGGGTCGGAGTTCATCAACGACCAAGTGATCGAGTGGGCAGGTGACCGGAAGATCTTCTTCACAAGAGCCAGGCCTTACAAGAAGAATGATCAAGCCCTCGTCGAGTCAAAGAACAACCATATTGTCCGTAAATACGGTTTCTACTACCGTTACGACACCCCAGATGAGCGGGACGTGCTGACACTGTTATGGCAGGCAGTGATGCTGAAGATGAACTTCTTCACCCCCACCAAGAAACCTGTCGGTTGGAGCGTGGACGGGCAGGGGCGTAGACGGCGCGTGTATGACGACCCGAAGACCCCGTACCAGCGTCTGCTCGACTCTGGGCTGCTCTCTGTAGCTCAAGAACGAGCGCTGCGGGCGCAGTACGCGAAGCTCAACCCGGTCGAACTCACGCGTGACATTGTCCGGTATCAGGACATGCTCATCACCAAAGCCAGTTGGAAGACTGAGGTCCTCACAGCTGAGGTCGAAGACGCGAAACAGAACCGACGGAAACGACAAACCGGTGGGGTGAAACTCCATACTGCCTAAGCAGGGCTACGCGATCAATCTCTGTGAGGCACGATTAGGGCTACGCGATCAACTTGACATGAGGCACTACG
>NZ_KV789400.1:0-5338 GCF_001807575.1 Arthrobacter sp. HMSC08H08 | reverse complement strand
AAACCAGTCCAACTTTCGGGGGCTAGTTCAAAGAACCAGGCGGGGTTTGTGCGCTCTAGCCCCCGGCGCAGCCCTCCCCCTGACCATCAGACCCAACCCCAGCTCACGCTAAGGGTAGGCTTACCAGTATTATGTCGAAGAGCCAGAACACCATGGATCCCCTCGCGATCAGCGCCACCCGACCCACTTCATACGTTGATCACCAGCTGCTCGATACCCCAAGCGAGCGCGGTCATCGCATCATCCGCGCTGAGGTCTGCAGCATCAGTGCTCCGGCAAAGAATTTGCGTCGGATCGCCGTCCAGTCACCCGAACTAATGGGTTGCCAACTCTCTGGTCCTGATGAGTTCTTTGGCCTCCTCATGCCCCCGACCCCCGGCGCGCAGCTGCACCTTCCAGATCACGATGGTGGCATTAACATCCGCGCCAGCGTGGCGGCTATGCCGGAGGGGCGGCGCCCGATTCTGCGCTGGTACACCGTCCGAACACTTGATTCCGAACGCGGAATCCTCACTTTCGATGTGGTTACGCACGGCATAAGCAGCCCTGATGACGAGCACATCGGCCCCGGGCTTTCTTGGGCGTTGAACGCCCACGTCGGCGATGACGTCGCTCTGTGGACATGCCAGGGTCTGTGGCATCGTCAGCAGGCTTCCCAGACCTTGATTGCCGACCCCTCTGCAGCGCCTTCCCTCCGCGCCATCCTGGAGTACACGCAGACCTTCGCGCCCGAACAGCTACCCGAGATGCACGTGATTGTGCTTGCCGAAAGCCAGCACGACCTGGAACCGCTGCTACGTGAACACTGGCAGGACAAGGTAGGCAGCTTAAAAGTTATTCTCCGCCCTACGACAGAGTTCAGCGGCGCCACCCTGTCGCACCTTCGCCAACTCGACGAAGCCAAGCACCCCGCCACCCGCGCGTCATATGTCTGGGTCGCGGGCGAAGGAGATCTCTGCAAAGACGTACGGCGCCACGTCATTGACTCGTGGGGTCTTAAGAGCGACTCCGTGCAATGGTGCCCGTACTGGTTCATCGGCAGGGCTCGCCCTTAGCTCGGGTCAGATGACGCCAATCCCGAGCACCTAGCCACCGCCCTCTGCGGTGTGGCGCTAGGAGGCCTGGGTGGGGTTGTCGACGACTCCTCGTGGCACGATGATCGGCGCTGTGCCACGGGGGTCCTCCCACACCTCAGCGCGCAGGCCATAAGCCTCGTGGAGCACATCCTCCGTTAGCGCTTCCCGCGGTGCGCCCTGCGCGATCTTTTTCCCACCCTTCATCACGATCATGGTGTCGCTGAAGGCACCAGCCAGGCTGAGGTCATGCAGCACCGTCACGACTGTCTTGCCCTCCCGAGCGAGCTCGCGCACGATCCCCAGGATCTCCATCGCATGCGCTGGGTCTAGGTAAGTTGTCGGCTCATCCAGCAACACGACTGGTGTATCCTGCGCCAGCACCATCGCCATCCAGACGCGCTGCCTCTGGCCACCAGAGAGCGCCGCCACATCACGAGCGGCAAGGTGGTCAGTCGCTGTTTTCTCCAACGCCTCCCGCACCTTCTTCCGGTCCTCGGAGGGCGATTCGCTCCCACCCCACAGCGCGCGCCGGTAGGGGTGCCTCCCACGCTCCACCAGCTCCCCTACCGTCAGCCCCGGCGGGCAGATCGGATGTTGCGGCAAGAGCGCGATGAGACGAGCTGCCTCGCGGGCGCCCAAGCCGTGGACGTCCTTATCCGCGACGAGCACCCGCCCCTGGCTGGGAACGAGAAGCCTGGACAGGGCCTTGAGCAGGGTGGACTTGCCACAGCCATTGGGGCCAAGCAGCGTCGTGACCTGCCCCGGCTGCGCTTCAAAAGAGACATCCTTAACGATGCTCCGGTCCTCGCTGTAGCCGACCGTCACGTGCTCGACTCGCATACTCATTGGATCGTTCCTTTCACAGTTCCGCGACGCGCGGCCGACCACACCAACCAAATCAGCGCAGGTCCGCCGATAATCGCGGTCACCAACCCCACAGGAGCAGTAAAGGGCAACGCACCTGCCACCACCGCGCACACGGCCATGAGCGCGGATCCCGCAACAGCCGAACACAACGGATGAGGCGTAGGGGTACCGGCCACCAACTTGGCCAACTGAGGAGCCAGCAACGCGATAAAACCGATGGGCCCAACAAAGGAAACCACGACCGCAACGATGCCGGTCGCTGCGATAAGCAAGATCGAGCGCACCCGGGTGACATTCACGCCAAGGGTGGAAGCGGTGGCGTCGTCATGAGCAAAAAGTGGAAGATCGACCGTGACGACGAGGCCCAAGACCACGAAAGGCAGCATGCCCAACACCATGGGCAACAACGCTTCGGTGCGTACGAAGCCGGTGGAACCAGCGAGCCACGTTTGAGCATCGGCAGCACGGGTCAGCTCTGCTTTGAGCAAAAGATACTGCACCAAGGCCTGCGTAAGAAAAGAAAGCGCCAGGCCAATGAGCACCACGCGCTGAGAGGTGCCAAAGCCACCGAGCAGCATAAGCAACGCGACAATCACCAGGGAGCCGATGAGGGCGAGTCCCGCACGCCACCAAAACGTCGGGATACCCTCGCTCCATGCCGGTCGGGCAAGCACTGTGCCCGCAACGACAAGCACTGCTGCGCCCCCGGAAACGCCGAGGATATCGGGGCTGGCTAGCGGATTGCGGGCCATGGCTTGAGTCCATGATCCGGCGAGCCCCAGGGCCGCGCCAACCACGACGGTGGCGATGGCCACGGGAAGGCGCAGATCCCACACAACGTTGATCGCCTGGCGCGTACCGCCACCGGTGAGAACATCAAGCACCTCAGCCGGGCTGAGCTTCACAGCCCCCTGCCCAAGAATGAGGAAATAACCGAGCACCGTGGCGGCGGCGAAGCCTAATGTCGCCAGGAAGATACGCCTGGTGCGAGCGCGCTTGACTGCGTGCAATGCCGTCATCCCGCTCACACTGCCACCTCCGCGTCTTTCGAGCCCGAAATGCCTCGCCGACGACGAACCGCCGCGACCATAATGGGCGCACAGCCGATAGCCAGAACAATCGACATCTCGAGTTCATTCGGCTGCAGCACGAAACGACCAACAATGTCTGCCAACAACGTGGCAGCGCCGCCAACCACCGCGGTGGGCACCAGCAAGCGCGTAAGCCCAGGGCCGGTGACAGGCCGCAGCAAATGCGGTACGGCAAAGCCCACAAAAGTAACAAGCCCCACGGTGGCGGTCGCCGAACCGGCAAGAATAACCACCGCAGCGGCGGCGAGCAGACGTGCTCGGGCGGGCGAGCCACCCAGGGAACGAGCCGCATCCTCACCCATGGCCAGAAGGTCCAGTGGCCGTGCCGCTAACGCCGCGCACAGTGCCCCGAGGGCTAGGCCGACAGCAGCCATCAGCACGTCATCCATACCGCGCCCTGCGGTGGAGCCGACGGTCCAGCGGCGCAGTCCCTCCAGGGTGTCGGAGGAATAGAGGCTCAGCATATTCGTGGCTGCTTGCAGGGTGAAGGTGACGCCGACGCCTACCAGCACCAGCGTCAATGGGTCGCGGGAGACCCGGGAGATAAGCAGGACGACCAGCGCGGCAATGGCCGCACCGATAAGCCCTGCCACTGCCCGGTGCCCGACCGTCGTCGCCCACCCCACGGTGAGTGAGACGGCGACCGCGAATCCCGCGCCGGCGTTGACACCGATGATGCCGGGGTCCGCCAAGGGGTTGCGTGTCCAGCTCTGCGCGATCGCTCCCGCCATGGCGAGGGCTGCGCCCGCGAACACAGCCAAGAGAGTGCGGGGCACGCGCAGGTCCCAAACAATCCCTGCCTGCTCTGCGCCAGCGGTGGAATGTGGCGCGTGGTGCGGTCCGTGCAGGAGGATGCTGGTCACCTCCCCCATCGACAGGCTGCGGGCCCCTAGGTACAAGGAGGCGATCATCAAAAGCACCAGAAAAGCCAGTGCGCCAAGCGTAACCGCGACAACGGACAGGGGACGCCTAGCCCCCGCACCGCCACGTAGGCGTTGTGCGGGAGAGGCGAGCGGTGAGAGCGCTTTGATCACAGAACTTCTGCAGCTAGACCGCGTCGGAGAACTTCTCGACGGCCCACGGGATGGTCAGGGGGTTGGGCATGCTCATCGCGTTACCGACGTTGTCCTCCATCCAGTACACCTTGCCCTCGCGAACCACCTCGAGCTTGCTGAAGGTTGGATCCTTCTTCAGAGTTTCTGCTGCCCCCTGGTAATCGAGCACAAAGAGGTAATCCACGTTGTTGAGCTCGTTGTAGTTCTCGGGAGCGATGTCGCGGTAGAACTCACCGCCATTGCCCTCAAGCTCCTTCGGAATGTCGAAGCCCAAGTTCTCGATGAACTGCCCTCGACCATCGCCGGAGGTGTACAGGCCAATCTTGCCCTCGTAGGGCATGACGATAGCTGCGCGCTTGCCCTTGAGCTCGGGGTGCTGCTTTCGGAAGTCCTCGAAAGCCTTCTGCGTCTCCTCGACGAGCTTGTCCCCTTCCTCCTTCTTATCCACAGCCCTCGCGATCTGGGCTACCTGGTCTCGCCACGGGATCTGCCAGTCCGTTGTCCCCTCTGGCTTGACGGTGGTTGGGGCAATGTCGTTGAGAGCCTTCTTCGCCTGCTCATCCACGGCGCTGTTCACAGCGATGATCTTGTCGGGATCGGCAGCCGAAATCTTTTCCAGAACTTCAGCAGTGAAGCCGTTACCGGTGCCGTAGACAGTTTCTGGCTTCTCGTCCCCAAGCTTGTCGGTTGCCCATGGGCCAACGCCCGAGGCATCCACATCGCCCTCCGCACCCCACGGCGCTACCAGGACAGGCTGGATTCCGAGAGCGAGCAGTGTATCGGCGTCCCCGAGCCCAACTGCCGCGATCCGCTCATTGCCTGCCCCTTCCCCTCCTGAGGCCTGCTCCTCCCCTCGCGCGCAACCGGTGAGAACGAGGGCGGATACAGCCAGAGCTGCTGTGGTCTTGATAGCCGCGCGGCGGCTCAGAGTCTTCTTCAGGAACATGTCGGGCCTTAAAGTGTGAGAGTTTTGGGTGCTTCGACTGCAGCGGGACATCGCGGTGCAAGCGACCCAAAATATCCGGAAAGAATACTCCGGCAGGTCACGGGCACAGCATGACGCGCAACAATTTCAAAATAATACCAAGGGTAGCCTAACCTTACAAACCCTCGGCTTACTCGCTGGTAGCGATGCCCAAAACTAGGACCCACCCCAAGTACCACCAACAAACCCCACCGTGTTCCACACACAGCACAACCCCCGCGCGGTTCCTCAGAATGAACTGCTCCCCTTTAGTTGGACTGAGAA
>NZ_KV789399.1:0-51693 GCF_001807575.1 Arthrobacter sp. HMSC08H08 | reverse complement strand
TGTGAACGATGTCCCGACACATTACAAACGCGGAGGATGGGGGATTTGAACCCCCGAGGGCGTGAACCCAACACGCGTTCCAGGCGTGCGCCATAGGCCGCTAGGCGAATCCTCCTCGGATACCCACTTCAGACCCCAGGCCTGAACAAGGCTTTACATACTTTAGCGAACTAAACAGCTAAGAGCCAATCGAGACCACCTACACGGCTGATTCGCGTCCTATTAGCCTCTCAGTTAGACTGATACGCGACCCCTCACGTGGTGTTATCTCGCTGAACTCCCCCAGGGCCGGAAGGCAGCAAGGGTAAGTGGGCTCTGGCAGGTGCGTGAGGGGTCGTTACTTTTAACTCTTCCCTCCGCCCGAACGAACCACCGTCCTCCGCACACACTCGCTTACAGCCCAGGCATACACTCGATGACTTAAACGAGCGAAGGGCCCACGGCGGTCATCGCCGTGAACCCCTCGTCCGTATATTCCAGTAGTCAGCTAGCCGAATATTCGAAGCCCGCAACTACCGTTCAAACTTGTGTAGCGCGAGGCTTACTTGAGGTTGTCCTTGACGTCCTCTGCAGCGTCGCCGGCCTTGCCCTTAGCGTTCTGGGCCTTGCCTTCAGCCTGCTGGCCCTTGTCATCGCGCAGATCGCCAAGCTTATCCTTAGCGGCGCCGACTACCTTGTCCTTAGCGTTTTCCAACTTGTCTCCCAAGCTCATGGGATACTCCTTTCACGCTGAGACCGGGGTAGCTCCCCGAGGTCTTCTATGTGTGACACTTCCACACTCACCCGCCCATGTCTAGGCATCCGCCACTTTGTTTGCTTAGAACGAATATTCAGCCACCATCGTGCACCCTTTGCTAGGGGTCTGCTGTGGTCTCTGGGTAGTCTGGTGGGGTGAGCACAGCGCTATACCGCCGGTTTAGACCCGACACGTTCGAAGACGTCATCGGGCAAGATCACGTGACCAAACCGCTCCAAGTGGCTTTGGATAAGAACCGTGTCAACCACGCGTACCTGTTCTCTGGGCCCCGCGGCTGCGGTAAGACGACCTCGGCACGCATCCTCGCCCGTTGCCTCAACTGCGAGAACGGCCCCACCTCGCATCCATGTGGCGAATGCCCGTCCTGCCGCGATCTTGCGACGGGCGGCTCGGGCTCCCTTGACGTAATCGAAATCGACGCCGCCTCCCACGGCGGTGTGGATGACGCCCGCGAGCTACGCGAGCGTGCATCCTTCGCTCCTGCACGCGACCGCTACAAGATCTTCATCATCGATGAAGCCCACATGGTGACCTCGGCCGGCTTCAACGCGTTGCTGAAAATCGTGGAAGAGCCGCCGGAGCACATCAAGTTCATTTTCGCGACAACCGAACCTGAGAAGGTCATTGGCACCATCCGTTCGCGCACCCACCACTACCCTTTCCGGCTCATCCCGCCGGAACCCATGACTGAATATGTGCAGCATCTTGCTGATGTTGAGCATGTAGCGATCGCACCCGGGGTAGTGCCTCTCGTGGTGCGTGCCGGCGGCGGTTCCGCCCGCGACACACTCTCCGTCCTCGATCAGCTCATGGCCGGCTCCGGTGATGACGGCATCTCATACGACCTCGCTGTCGCACTGTTGGGTTTCACCCACGGTGAGCTTCTGGACGATGTGGTGGATGCGTTGGCCGCGCACGATTCCGCTTCCGTGTTCGCGGCCGTGGACCGCGTGATCCAGTCTGGCCAGGACCCTCGCCGTTTTGTTGAGGACCTTCTGGAACGCTTCCGCGACCTCATTCTGGTGCGCGCCGTCCCCGAGAACGCCTCCGATGTTCTGCACGGCGTGCCCGAAGACCAGATCCAGCGGATGGCAACCCAAGCCTCCGGCCTAGGCCCGGCAGAGCTGTCTCGGTGGGGCGACATCACCAACGCCGCGCTCACCGAAATGACCGGCGCAACAAGCCCTCGCCTGCATCTTGAGCTCCTGTGCGCACGCCTATTGTTGCCGTCCACCGATGACACCGAGCGTGGCCTCGCCGCCCGCATGGACCGTGTGGAACGCCACTTGAGCTTCAGCGGCGGCCCCATGGAAGCTGGCAGCGCCTCCCCTGCACCCGCACCAGATAAGAAAACCACACAGTCCGATGCGCAAGCCGGCCCATCTTCACCGGCACCCGCAACGGCATCCAATGATGCGGCACCGGCTGCGGGACGTGGTGCTGCCGCCGCGCGCGCCGCACTGCGGGACTCGGCTCCGGCCGCGCCTCAGCCATCACAAAATCCTGAGCCTCGCCAGATGCAAGAGCCAGCGGCACCGGCTGCACAGGCTACACCGGCTGCACCCCGCCCAGCCGCACCCGCGCCAGCTTCGGCTGAACCTGCGCAGAAACCTGCGCCTACAGAGGAAACAGAACCAGCCGCACCAGCACCGGAATCGGCACCCGAGCCTGCGCAGGCACCTGAAGCAACGCCGGAGCCCACGCCCGCACAAGCCCCGGCACGCGAACCGGAAGCTGCGCCTACTCCCGAACCTGCTGCCACGCCGGCACCTGCCTCTGCCTCCGAGCCCGCTTATACTCCTGAACCTGCTCCGGAGACTCCACCGGCAACCGAGCCTGAACCTGCACAGCAACCCGAACGGCCCGCGGCAGGTTCCGAGGGTTCCGTTGAGATGTTCCGCAGGGCGTGGCCGCAGATCCTCGAGAACGTCAAACAGAACCGCAGGTTCGTGTGGTCGATCCTGCAGCAAGACGTCTCGGTCGCCGGCTATGACGGGAAGACTCTCACCCTCGGGTTCAGCAATCCTGGCCCGATGAACGCGTTCCGCAACCGTGCCGATGCCGCCGAAACACTCAAGGCTTCCATCAGTGCAGTGATAGGAGTGACACCGGACATCGACGTCGCTGAAGGCGGCGATGCCGGCCCAAAAGCTGACGGCCGGAACAACCTTCCGGCCGCGGAAGAACCACAGCACCACGAAGCACCGCACGAAGAGCCGGCCTACGGAGAAGCGCAGTACGAGGACGCGCCGCGGCACGACGACCCGTCCTACGAAGAGCCGCCCTACGAAGAGTCGCCGCGGCACGATAAGGAGCTGGCCGATGCGCCGAAGCCTCAGCCAGAACCTCCGGCTACTCCCGCTCCAGAGCCACCCACCGCTCCCACGCCGGCTGCCTCATCACCTGCGGCGGCGCCCGCTGCGCCAACACCATCATCCGCGCCTGCACCATCGGCGGCGCCAGCGGCACCGGCTCCGCCTGCCGTAGCGCCACCACAACCGGCAGCGCCCGCGCCACCATCCTCAGCACCTGCTGCTCCAGTACCACCTGCAACGTCACCAGCGGCGCCACCCCCATCGTCGGCCCCGACCCCTTCAACACCTGCGCCTGCGCCCCCAACGCCGCCATCGGGCGGGAAGCTCAGTCGCTATCAACAGTTGCTCGCGCAAAGCAAGAACAACAGCCAGGCTCCAGCTCCAGGCTGGGGTGCCCCACCGCCGCAAGCGCCGGCGCCCGTTGAAGAGCATAACTTTGTTCCGAGCGAGGATGATGAACAGCTCGAGAACTCGGTCTCGTTCGGGCGTGCCGCGTTCGAGAACATCCTCAACGCGAAGCTCATCGAAGAAACAGACCTCGAAGGCAATCCGCTACCCCACCGTCGCTGATTCGCCTCACCGCAACCATCAGGAGAGTGCACCGTGTACGAAGGCGCCGTCCAAGACCTCATCGACGAGCTCGGGCGTCTACCCGGCATTGGCCCTAAGTCTGCTCAACGCATCGCGTTCCACATCCTGGAAGCAGACAAAGAGGATATGCGGCGGCTCGCGGACGCGATCAAGGTTGTCAAAGACAAAGTGTCTTTCTGCGAAGTGTGCTTCAACATCACCGAAGACGAAAAGTGCGCGATCTGCCGCGACCCTAACCGGGACGACAGCACCATTTGTGTTGTCGAGGAATCGAAGGACGTCATGGTGATCGAACGGACGCGCGCATTCCGCGGCCGGTATCACGTACTGGGTGGCGCGATCGACCCGATGGCCGGTATTGGCCCGGATCAGCTGCACATCAAGGAGCTACTCACCAGGCTCTCGGATGATGCGATCCAGGAACTCATCATCGCAACGGACCCGAACCTTGAAGGCGAAGCCACCGCAACGTACCTGGTGAGGATCCTCAAAAGCATCGGCGTCAAAGTGTCCCGGCTCGCATCCGGACTACCGGTGGGCGGGGATCTGGAATACGCGGACGAAGTCACGCTCGGGCGAGCACTTGAAGGCCGCCGCTCACTCATCAACTAAGCGGGCGACGATCAACTAACCGGCCGATGGGGCCCAGCGGGTAGCCAGCACCGTGCGGCCCAGTCTCGCACCGGTCGCACGGCCGGACGGCTCAGCCGCACTCACTAGCGTGAGCCGGAAGGGGCGCGTGCACAACCGAATCGAGCCGCGCTCAGCCGCGCTCGAGCTCGTCTTGAATATTGTTGAGAGCGGCCAGGATGTGGAACAGGTGCTGGTCCGCTTGCAGTCGGGTTGCGTACACGATCTGCTCGGGATCCAACATGTAGCTTTGGCCCACGGTGTCTGTGACTAAGACGTGGTCTTTGCGGTGGCGCAGGCTTGCTACCTGGATTGAGACGCGTTCTGCGGGTTGATCGAACGTGAGTTGCCCCGCAACGTTTCGCCCGTCGAGCCGGCTAGCCGTGATTTCTAGACCGAATGGCTGAGGAAGGTCTTCCCTGCTACCCATCGCGTTTACGCCCCTGTCCTGTTGTGTCGATCCTGCTGGTGTCGATCGTGTCGTGTCGAATGAAGTACAGATCGGCCGCAACTAAGACGTAACCAATCCTAATCCACGGGAACAAATCACCTTTGAAGCGTCCCCCGGTAAAGATAATAGTCAAAGATAGGGTAAATCCTGGGATCTGAGAGTCTCTGGCACGAAATATTTGACTCGTCACCCATTTAACCTCTGTTGCATGCGTCACACTTGATGTTCTTACGATACCCGCTGCAACGCGCGTCACTTATTGTGTGTGCCATGCCTGCGCACCGTAGGCTGAAACACAACACTTCCCTGGGGTGCCGGCATGGCTTAGGCGCACCCATCGACTAGCGAAAGGCGCTCATGGCTCTGATCGTGCAGAAATACGGCGGCTCTTCCGTTGCGGATGCCGCAGGTATTAAGCGAGTCGCCGCCCGTGTGTTGGAAACCCGCGAAGCCGGCAACGATGTTGTCGTTGTTGTTTCCGCGATGGGTGACACGACTGATGAGCTGTTGGATCTGGCCGCCGAAATCACTGACAAGGCACCCGCCCGCGAAATGGACATGTTGCTGTCCGCTGGCGAACGCATGTCCATGGCTCTGCTCGCTATGGCGATCGAAGCGGCAGGCGGCAAAGCTGTCTCCTTCACCGGTTCGCAGGCCGGGATGATCACTGACGCACTGCACGGTTCGGCCCGCATCGTCGAGGTCTCCCCTGCGCGTGTCCGCCGCGCGGTTGAGCTCGGTTCAGTCGCGATCGTGGCTGGCTTCCAGGGCATGTCGAAGGAATCGAAGAACATTACGACGATGGGCCGCGGCGGTTCTGACACGACCGCGGTTGCGCTCGCTGCGGCCCTTGATGCCGATGTGTGCGAGATTTACACGGATGTGGACGGCGTCTTCACTGCTGATCCGCGCGTGGTTCACCATGCGCGGAAGCTCGATACGCTCTCGAGCGAGGAGATGCTGGAGCTTGCCGCGCACGGCTCGAAGATCCTGCATTTGCGCTGCGTTGAGTATGCGCGGCGTTTCGGTATCCCGATTCACGTGCGTTCGTCCTTTAGCCACAATGAGGGGACCTGGATTGTCCCTGACGCTTCTGACAAGATCCAACTCCCGGAGGGGGAACCATTGGAACAACCGATTGTTGCCGGCGTAGCTCATGACCTCTCCGAGGAGAAAGTCACCGTGATCGGCGTCCCAGACATCCCGGGTAAGGCCGCCCACATTTTTGAGGTCATCGCCCAGGCGGATACGAACGTGGACATGATCGTCCAGAACGTCTCCACCGCAGGCTCCGGCAAGACTGACATCACGTTCACCGTACCGAAGACTCAAGGCGACCGCGTGGGGAGCGCGTTGCGTGAAGCCCAGACCGAGATCGGTTTTGAGGACATCGAACAAGACAACAAGATCGGTAAGGTCTCCCTGGTTGGCGCAGCGATGCGCTCCAACGCGGGCGTCTCCGCGACGTTCTTCCGCGCCCTGCACGAGGCCGGCATCAACGTTGACCTGATCTCCACTTCGGAGATCCGCATCTCGATCGTGACCCACGAAGACAAACTCGCCAAAGCTGTCGAGGCGATCCACACCGCATTCGGACTCGACACCGAACAGGAAGCCACGGTCTACGGCGGCACAGGCCGCTAAGCTCCCTGCCGCTCGCCGCGCGGTTCGGTTCTCGCACGCGCTCTTAAGAACTTCCCAGAAGCTTCCCACTTAACTTCCCACAGTGTTATGTTGAGTGGGAAGTTAAGTGGGAAGTTAGTGAGCACTCAATGGACACCGAACGCTTAGAGTCAATCGTCCACACACTGCGGATGGTGGGAACAGACAACCAACCAACCGAGGTCAAAAGCAATGTGGGCAAGTCGATTCGCGAAACTCTCAGCGCATTCGCGAACGCAAACGGCGGCCTCATCATCCTTGGGCTCGATGAGTCAAACGGCTTCTTGCCGGTGGAGGGCTTCGATGCCGCAAAAGCTCAGGACGCGCTAGAAACCCAATGCGCCCAAACCACACCGCCAATACGTCCACTCATCGACACAGTGCCCTTTGAGAACTCCTTAGTTGTTGTAGCGGAAGTCAGTGAAATGACCTCCGAAGACAAGCCTTGCTACGTAACTGACCAGGGAAGATATGGCGGTAGCTATATACGGGTTGCCGACGGTGACATACGGCTTACGCAATACGAAGTCGACCGCCTCGTTGAGGAGCGAACCCAACCTAAATGGGACGAACAGTCAGTCACAGATGCACAACCTGAAGACCTGCATTCAGGCACCGTGAACGCCTACCTTAGCGTTCAACGCAAGCGTCGTCCCAAAACCTTCAACGATGGCCTCGAAACCGCAATGAAACGCTTGCGTATCCTCAAAGACGGACACCCAACCCTGGCGTCATTGCTTGTCATGGGCGAATATCCGCAGGAGTTTTATCCGCGCCTTACGGTGACATTTGCTAACTTCCCTGGAACAACGAAGGGCTCTGTTACTGAGGGGATTCGTCTCCTAGACAGCAAAACTTTCACCGGCACCATTCCGGAGCTCGTTGATGAAGGCATTGAAGTCGTCAGAAAAAACATGCGCACTGCCGCGCTCATCGGGGAAAAGTACCGCTCAGATTTGCCAGACTATCCGCCTGTCGCAGTACGCGAAGCTCTCGTAAATGCACTCATGCACCGCGATTACTCCCCGCTCGCGCAAGGCAGCCAGGTACAGATCAATATGTTCGTTGATCGTCTCGAAGTCACCAGTCCAGGAGGACTATATGGAGGCGTTACCGTTAGAAACTTAGGGAAGCCAGGCGTGAGCTCGACTAGAAACCAACGTCTCTCTGCATTCCTCGAGGACGTGAAGTTTCACGACGATGACGGCGAGGCAGGTGTCGTTGCTGAAAATAGGGGCACGGGCATCGCAGTCATTCAACGCTCACTCGCCGATGCCCTCATGCCGCCACCTGAGTACATCAACCGGCTAGACAGCTTCACCATTATTTTCCACCGGCGAAGAGTGGCGGAGAAAGAGCGCTATGCAAGCGCCTTTGACCAAGTGCTCACCGCTCTCAAGAGCCAAGTCTCTGCTTCCACAGCTGAGCTCGTCAAGAGCACAAAACTAAGCCGTACAGCAGTCCAAAAAGCAGTGAACGAACTCATCGCCGAAGGTGTCGTCGAGCGCACTGAACCGTTACGAAGCCCGCGGCAACGCTACCGGATCACAACATAGTCATTCAGCCAAGAAAGCCCGGCACTACCGAGCTTCCCACTTAACCTCCCACCAACTTCCCACAGTGTTATGTTGAGTGGGAAGTTGGTGGGAAGCTCAAGCATGAGCCCCCTAGCGTCGCTCCACATAGCCTCAACGCGATCCGTGAACATGGCCTCTGCATCGTCGTTGAGGGCGCGGTTTACTCCACGGTTTGGGTGTGGCCGGTTGCGTCAGCAATCGCGCGGCGAATGGTGGCTTCATCGAGCACGCCTTCTTGAACCGCGAGGTCAATGATGGACGCGTTCTCTTCGAGCGCCTGTTTCATGAGGTCAGCGGAACGTTCGTAGCCGATCAGCGGCGAAAGCGCAGTCACCACGGACACTGACTCAGCCACACGCCGCGAAAGCACGTCCTCGTTCGCCTCGATCCCGTCCACGCAACGCAACCGCAACGTCGCACATGCCGCGCGCAGGGAATCGATCGCATCGAACAAAACATCAGCCATCACGGGTTCGAAAGCGTTGAGCTGCATCTGACCGGCCTCAACCGCCATCGCAACCGTGGTATCAGCACCGACCACGCGGAACGCGACCTGGTTCACGACCTCCGGGATCACCGGGTTGACCTTGCCCGGCATGATCGAAGAACCCGCCTGCACTGGCGGCAAGTTGATCTCATTCAAGCCAGCCTGCGGGCCGGATGAAAGCAAACGCAGGTCATTACAGATCTTGGAAAGCTTGATCGCGGTACGCTTCAACCCACCGGATACGAGCACGAAAACACCCGTATCCGAGGTCGCCTCAACCAGGTTACGGGCACCGATCACGTTGTTCTTAGTGATCTGCTGCAGGTGCTTGAGCACAAGCTCGCGATACCCCACCGGCGCCGTAATCCCGGTACCGATCGCGGTGGCACCCAGGTTGAGTTCCAGCAGATGCGGAATGAAGTTAGTGAGCATCACGACGTCTTCACGCATCGCATCCGCGAACGCACCGAACTCCTGGCCCAACGTCATCGGGACGGCATCCTGGAGCTGGGTGCGGCCGATCTTGGTGATCTCCGCGAACTCTTGAGCCTTCTTCCCGAAGGATTCGGCGAGCAACCCAACCTCTTCGATGAGCCCACGCATCGCCCAATGCAGCGCAAGTTTCAGCGCGGACGGGTACACATCGTTAGTGGACTGGGCGGCGTTGACGTGATCGATCGGGTTGATCACAATCGAATCATCCCCGATGATCTGCTGGGCACGATGCGCAATAACCTCGTTCGCGTTCATGTTCGTTGAGGTTCCCGCACCACCCTGAACACGGTCGATCACAAACTGCGAATCCCACTTACCGTCCATGACCTCTTGGGCCGCGGCCTCGATCGCCTCGCAACGAGCATCATCAAGCCGGCCCAACTCGTGATTAGCCCGGGCAGCCGCGAGCTTCACAGCACCCAAAGCCCACACAAGCTCCCGGATCTGACCCACGGTGCGGCCCGTGATCGGGAAGTTCTCGACCGCCCGCAACGTGGAAATACCCCACAAAACCTCCGCCGGGACTTCACGTGTCCCCAGCGAGTCCTTCTCGGTACGGGTTTCGGTGGATTCAAGCGCGGCCCGCAACTCGGCAGGGGCCGTCAGAGGCAAAAACGACATGATGCTCCTGAGAACCGCAAACCAACGGTTTGCAACAACTGATACCAACTGATGAGTCTACGCAGACACCACGCGATCGGCCGCATCCGCACCCGCTGGTAGCTGCCGCGAGCGCTGGCCGGGGCCGCATCGTCCACAATGGATGTATGCCCACCTTGCTCTATCCTGACCAGTGGCGTGCCCGCGAGCACGCTCACGCCGAACGCGCCCGCGCATACACCGAGCCGTTCCGGCAACGGCGAGCGCGGCAGCAGACCCACCCGGTCTATGACTTCTTGTTCACGTATTACTCGTTCCCGCCGGCGCAGCTGGAACGTTGGCATCCCGGCCCCGGCGTGGTGTTGTTAGGCGACGATGCGGTAGCGCAGCGGTCTGGGTGGCGGTTTTATTCGGTGGTTGAGGATGCCGGTGGCAGCGGGAGGCCGGGCGTTACGGTGGATGCCGCGGAATTCGTGGCGGCTCGGGGACGGATGGTGGACTTCGCGGACACGATCTTCAGTGCGGTCGCGGCGCGGCCAGGGAGTTTTTCGTGTTTTGGTTTGCACGAGTGGGCTATGGCGTATAAGTCGGAAGAGAACGGTGTGCGCCACGACTATGTTCCGTTGCGGCTGGGTTCCACCGGCACCGATGAGGTGGTTGAGACCCACCAGATCCGGTGCACGCATTTTGATGCTTTCCGGTTTTATGCCCCGCAGGCTCGCGGGCTGAACCAGCTCACGCCTACGCGGGAGCGACAGGTTGAGCTTGAACAGCCTGGATGTTTGCACGCCGGGATGGACGTCTATAAGTGGCTGTATAAGCTCGCGCCACTCGTGGATTCGGGGCTCATCATGGACGCTTTCGAGCTCGCGTGGGAGACCCGCATCATGGACATGCAGGCCTCACCCTATGACTTGAGTGAATGGGGCTTCGAACCCATCCGGATCGAAACCGCGCACGGCAAGGCCGAATATGTTGAACGGCAACGCGCATTCTCTGAACGCTCCCAGCGGCTACGCCAGCGGGGGCTCGATGCGGTCGCCGCGATCCGCGCGGCCGGCAGCGGCTAGAGCAGGGTGGTGTAGCTGGCACGCAACAAGCGCCGCTGCTGCCTAGCCAAACCAGCCGCTACCTAGTCGAGGACCTTGCCGGGGTTCATGATCCCTTGCGGGTCGAAGACCTTCCGCAACTGTTGCTGCAGTTCCGTCTGGTCTGCGCCGAGCTCCTCGGGCAGGAAGCGTTTCTTCAGCAAGCCCACACCGTGTTCGCCGGTGAGCGTTCCGCCCATCTCGAGGGCAACACTGAACACTTCGTCGGCGGCTTCCCATACGTGAGTCGGAACTGCGTCCAGCCCCGTCTCACCCGCGACCGGTTCGAACACGAACACCGGATGCATATTGCCATCGCCGGCGTGGGCCGCGCTCGGCAACGCAACCTCATACTTCCGTTCAATCTCACGCATCCGAGTGAACGCCTCCGCCATCCTGGTCCGCGGAACAGCGATGTCCTCAACCAAGACGCTACCGCCCATGCGTTCAATCGCAGGGAACACGGCCCGCCGCATACCGATCAGCGCTTCGGTCTCGGCATCGCTCTGCGCAACCCGCACGTGACGGGCGAAACCAGCCACCGCATCGTGCACCTGAGCCAACTCTGCTTCGGCACCCAAGCCATCGGTCTGTACCAAAAGCAGCGACGCCGGCCTGCCCTCGGTAGGGTCCACGAACGCCTCATCCGTAGCAACCAAGTGCCCCACCACCGCGGCCGAGGTCACCTCATCGAGTAGCTCCATCATCGCCGGTTGAAGATGCGCCGCCGTCACAGCGCTCGCGGCAGCTGCGGCATCCACCGCCGAATCACACACCGCAACCAGCGTGGCAACCTCAGCGGACTGTAGCGGCCGCACCTTCAGAACACACTCGACGATGATCCCCAGCGTGCCCTCGGAACCGATCAGCATCGAGGTGACGTCATATCCTGAAACACCCTTGACGGTGCGCCGCCCCATCGACACCACACGGCCATCCGCCAAAACCACCGTGAGCCCCAAAACCCACTGCTGCGTCACACCATATTTAGCGCACAAAAACCCGCCAGCATTCGCCGCGATGTTCCCGCCCACCGTGGAGATAGCTTTCGACGCCGGATCTGGCGGCCACCACAAACCATCCTTGTGTAGCACCGCATTGAGCTCATCGTTCAAGATGCCCGGCTGAACCACCGCCAAACGGTCATCCGCCGAAACTTCAAGGACCTTATTCATGCGCTCCAGGCACACCACAAGCGAGCCTGCGCCCGCCGTCGCAGACCCCGCCAGACCCGTGCCAGCACCCCGCGGAACCACACTTACACCATGTTCGGAAGCCCAGCGCAACGCCGACTGAACCTGCTCTGTCGTTTCCGGCCACACCACCGCAACCGGAACACCATCCGGCTCAACACCCGAACGGTCAATCGAGTACGCACGCAAGGTCGGCTCATCCGTCGCGATGCCGCCGCACATCGCCTCCCGCAGAGAATCCAGGGCCGTCTGTGAAATCGACGGCGCCTGCGAAACAGCTGCAGATGCAGAAACAGTTGCCTCCGATGCCGGAGCCACCTTGGCCATGAAACCTCACCTTCCCCACAACTTTGGTATGAGCCAGGACACACACTGGTCGGAAACTAGACTAGCGCTTATGCCCACCCCACCAGAGCGCGCTGAACACGGCGACGCTACGCCGCACAGTGAAGCAAAACAGCGCAGTGAAGCAGAACAACGCGGTGAAGTTGAACAGCGCAGTGAAGCAGAACACCAGGCCGGGTCCGAGTCTCTGCTTCAGTTGCTCGGTGGTGCGCGCCCCGCGATCGAGGCGACCATCCCGCCGGTTGTGTTCGTGCTCGCATGGATGCTCAGCGGCAACGACATCGTCATCGGGGGCGCGGCAGCAACCCTGTCCGGGCTCATCATCGCCGGCTTCGCGCTCTACCAACGCCGCAGACTAACCTCCGTCATATTCGGGTTGCTCGCCGTGGTCGCATCCGCCGCGGTTGCGGTCTATACCGGCAACGCCGTGGACTTCTTCCTGTTGCGGCTGCTTTCCAACGCGGCCTCGATGCTGGCCTGGATAGCTTCCATCATGATTCGCTGGCCGTTCCTTGGGATCGTGCTCGGGGCACTGCTCGGAACCAAAACCACGTGGCGTAAGGACCCCGTGATCCTACGCGCCTACAACCGCGCATCATGGTTCTGGGTCGCCCAATACGGTGTCCGCGTCATCGTGCTCGGCTACTTCTGGGCTACCGGCCACGTCATCGGGCTCTCGGTGGCCCACATCCTGCTGAGCTACCCGCTCTTCGCGCTCAGCCTCATCGCATCCGGCTGGATGCTGTTCGGATCCATCCCGAAAACCCATCCCGGGATCCGCCACCCACAAGTGGCGCACCCTGCACAGGCTGCGGAACAGAAATAAGCCGTAAAACAGCACCAGAACCGAGCCAGAAACCGACGCCTCACCGCAGCCCTATACACGATTTCCAGACGGTTTGTCCTGAGCCTTCACATTCCCAGACGTTAAGAAATAAAAAACCGGCGAGCGCACAAATTTTTCTAGACTGGGAAGCCGCAACACGATTTCAGGAGGACCTGTGGAACCACAGCTAGAGGATGCATACGCTGACGTACTTCGCCGCAACCCTGGCGAACCAGAGTTCCACCAAGCAGTTGCAGAGGTTTTCGATTCCCTCGGCCCAGTCGTCAAACAGCACCCCGAGCTCATGGAGTACGGGATCATGCAGCGGTTGTGTGAGCCGGAGCGTCAGATCATTTTCCGTGTGCCGTGGGTTGATGACAACGGCCAGGTGCAGATCAACCGTGGCTTCCGTGTGCAATACAACTCGGCACTTGGCCCGTATAAGGGTGGTTTGCGTTTCCACCCTTCGGTGAACATCGGCATCATCAAGTTCTTGGGCTTCGAGCAGATCTTCAAGAACTCACTGACCGGTATGCCTATCGGCGGCGGTAAGGGTGGCTCTGACTTTGATCCGCACGGGAAGTCCGATGCGGAGGTCATGCGTTTCTGCCAGTCGTTTATGACTGAGCTGGCTTCCCACATCGGACAGTACACTGACGTCCCGGCTGGTGACATCGGTGTGGGTGCCCGCGAAATCGGCTACATGTTCGGCCAGTACCGCCGCATGACTAACGCTTATGAGTCCGGTGTCCTGACCGGTAAGGCGTTGCTGTGGGGTGGGTCTCGCGCCCGCACGGAAGCGACCGGCTACGGTGCCGTGATCTTCGCGGAGTCCATGCTGAAAACCCGCGGTGAATCTTTCGACGGCGCCAAGGTGACCGTGTCCGGTTCCGGTAACGTCGCGATCTATGCGATGCAGAAGTCCCAGATGCTGGGTGCCACCGTGCAGGCGTGCTCGGATTCCTCGGGTTATGTTTATGACCCGAACGGGATCGATGTTGACCTGATCAAGCAGGTCAAGGAAGTGGAGCGCGGCCGCATCTCTGATTACGCCGAACGCCGGGGCAACGGCGCCCGCGTTGTCACTGACGGCTCCATCTGGGACCTGCCGACCGACGTCGCCTTGCCGTGTGCAACCCAGAACGAACTCAACGGCCGTGACGCCCACACCCTGATCCGCAATGGTGTCAAAGCGGTTTCCGAGGGCGCGAACATGCCATCAACCCCCGATGCGGTGGCGGCTTTCCGTGACGCGAAGGTGCTCTTCGGCCCAGGTAAGGCTGCGAACGCCGGTGGCGTTGCGACCTCCGCGCTTGAGATGCAGCAGAATGCCTCCCGTGACTCCTGGACGTTCGACTACACGGTCCAGCGTCTCACCGAGATCATGGAAGACATCCACGAAACCTGCCTCGAATCAGCGGATAAGTATGGCCGCGGCGGCGACTATGTTTTCGGCGCGAACGTAGCCGGTTTCAGCCGTGTCGCAACCGCGATGCTCAACCAAGGCATCATCTAGCGGGAGCCCACCCCACGCGTGTTCCTAAACGGATAAGATAGAGAGGCAAGTGCGCAAGCACCATTTCTGTGTGCTCGCGGCAAGAAACTGCCATCTCAGGAGATCCCACATCATGGCCCGGATCGTCGTTGACGTCATGCCCAAGCCCGAGATTCTGGACCCGCAGGGTAAAGCTATTCTCGGTGCGTTCCCTCGCCTCGGTTTCACCCAGTTCAGCGAAGTCCGTCAGGGCAAGCGTTTTGAACTGACCGTGGACGGTGAAGTGACAGAAGATACTTTGGCAGCAGCTCGCGAAGCCGCTGAGACCCTGCTGTCCAACCCGGTCATCGAAGACGTTGTCAACGTGGCTGTGGTTGAGGACGGTCAGTAATGCCGCGCACCACTGATTTCCCTTTCTTGGTTGATAATTCCGTGGACACCTACCCGGATTCGGGTGTCAAGATCGGTGTTGTCACGTTCCCCGGAACCCTTGATGACCGCGATGCGTGCCGTGCGGTGCGTTTGGCTGGCGGCGAGCCGGTGAACCTGTGGCACGCCGACGCTGATCTGAAGGATGTTCAGGCTGTTGTAATCGCTGGCGGTTTCTCCTACGGCGACTACCTGCGCCCGGGCGCCATCGCTCGTTTCGCGCCTGTGATGGACAGCATCATCGCTGCCGCGAACTCGGATGAGAAGCTGCCGGTACTGGGTATCTGTAACGGTTTCCAGATCCTCACCGAAGCGCACCTGCTTCCCGGTTCGATGATCAAGAACGATCACCTCAAGTTCATTCGCCGCGATCAGCCGTTGACGATTGAGAACAACGAAACCAAGTGGACCCGCCTGTATGAGAAGAACCAGAGCGTGGTCTATCCGTTGAAGAACCAGGACGGCCAGTACGTCGCAGACGAGGCGACTCTCGACATGCTCGAGGCCGAGGGTCGCGTGGTATTCCGTTATGAGGGCTGGAACCCGAACGGTTCCCGCCGCGGCATCGCCGGCATCACGAACGAGGCCGGGAACGTGGTTGGTCTGATGCCTCACCCAGAGCACGCAGTCGAGCTGGGCTTCGGACCAGACGATGGCCGCGGCCGTGACGGCCTGACCGTGTTCACTTCCTTGATCAGCAACTTTGTGGAGGACGCCAAGTGACCACCCAAGATTTCACCCTTGATACCGTCGCTGATGCCGAATCCACCCCAGACGTTGAGCAGCCGTGGGCTGAACTGGGGCTGAAGGAAAACGAATACGAGGACATCAAGAAGATCCTGGGCCGCCGCCCCACGGATTCCGAGCTCGCGATCTATTCCGTGATGTGGTCCGAGCACGCCTCCTATAAGTCCTCCAAGATTCACCTCCGCTCCTTCGGTAAGAAGGTTGACGATGAGATGAAGAAGCACACTCTGGTTGGTATGGGCCAGAACGCTGGCGTGACCGACCTCGGTGACGGCTGGGCTGTGACGTTCAAGATCGAATCCCACAACTCACCTTCCTATGTTGAGCCGTATCAGGGTGCCGCTACCGGCATCGGCGGTATCGTCCGCGACATCATCTCGATGGGTGCCCGCCCTGTAGCGGTCATGGATCCGCTGCGTTTCGGCGCGATCGACCATCAGGACACCGCACGCGTGGTGCACGGGGCCGTGGCGGGCATCGGCGGCTACGGTAACTCGCTTGGTCTGCCGAACATCGGAGGCGAAACCGTGTTCGATCCCGTCTATCAGGGCAATCCGCTCGTCAACGCGCTCGCTGTGGGCGTGATGCGTCACGAGGACATCCACCTCGCCAACGCTAAGGGCGAAGGCAACCGTGTGGTCCTGTTCGGTGCGCGCACAGGCGGCGACGGTATCGGCGGAACCTCGGTTCTGGCTTCGGCGTCCTTCGAGGAAGACAAGCCATCCAAGCGCCCAGCGGTCCAGGTGGGTGACCCGTTCGCTGAGAAGGTCCTGATCGAATGCTGCCTCGACTTGTTCCGTGACGAGCTTGTTGTGGCGATCCAGGACCTCGGCGCGGCCGGTATTTCGTGCGCGACCAGCGAACTCGCCTCCAACGGTGGCGTGGGCATGAACGTTGAGCTCAAGGACGTGCTGTTGCGTGATCCGAGCCTCAACCCGTCCGAAATCCTGATGTCCGAATCCCAGGAACGCATGATGGCCGTGGTGACCCCTGAGAACGCCGAGGCGTTCGAGAAAGTCCTGGAGCACTACGGTGTCGAATACTCCTGGATTGGTGAGATCACCGAGGATCCGCGCCTGATCATCACGTGGAACGGCGAGGTCATTGTGGACATCGATCCGCAGACCGCCGCTGAAGAGGGACCTGAATACGACCGCCCATACGCCCGCCCTGACTATCAGGATGCGTTGCAGGCTGACTCGTTCCGTGCTTCCGAGGCCGCTAAGAACCTGCCGGAGCAGGGCGAGGACCTCAAGCAGGCGATGCTGGAGCTCATGGCGCGGCCTAACCTGTGCGATAAGACGTGGGTCACCCAACAGTTCGATTCCAACGTTGGAGGCAACACAGCGTTGGCTTCCCCTGACGACGCCGGCGTGATCCGCGTTGATGAAAACACCGGCATGGGTGTCGGTTTCGCGACGGATGCGAACGGCCGTTACGCCTACCTCGACCCCTACGCTGGCGCTCAGCTGGCTTTGGCCGAGGCGTACCGCAACGTCGCGACCTCCGGCGCTACCCCGATGGCTGTGACTGACTGCTTGAACTTCGGTTCCCCTGAGGACCCGAATGTGATGTGGCAGCTGGTCCAGGCGATCGAGGGGCTTTCGGATGCCTGCCTTGCACTCCAGGTTCCGGTGACCGGCGGTAACGTTTCGCTCTACAACCAGACCGGCGAGACCCCGATCCACCCGACCCCGGTTGTGGGCGTGATGGGTCGCTTCGATGACGTCACCGCGCGCACGGTTTCGGGTTGGCGTGAAGAGCACGACGGCAACGCGGTCTACTTGCTTGGTGTGACCCGCGATGAGCTGGATGGCTCCGAGCTCGCCGCGATGCGTGACCACCTCGGCGGTATCCCGCCGAAGGTCGACCTCGATGCGGAACGCACCCTGGGCCAGCTTCTGGTCTCTGGTTCCCGCGACGGCATGTTCGATGCCGCCCACGACCTCTCCGAAGGCGGCCTCGCAGCCGGGCTGGTCGAGATGTCGATGCGCTACGGCGTCGGTGTGCGCGTGAACCTGGATGAGCTCAAACAGCGTGACGGCATTGACGCTTTCACCGCTCTGTTCTCAGAATCGCAGGCCCGCGCGCTGGTGTGCCTGCCGCGTTCCGAGGAGGAACGTTTCACCGCGATGGCCGCGGCACGCGGCTTCGCCCACGTCCGCCTGGGTGTCGTGGACGCTTCCTCGCACGCGATCGAAGTTCAAGGCGAGTTCTGTGCAACCCTCGACGAAATCCGCGAAGGCTGGGGCACAACCATGCAACGCCACTTCGGCTAACGCCTGTTGCTAGCGGTGTGCCGTACGGCTACAGCACACCGCTAGCAGGCACCTTCGATAACAAGAGATGGCTGTGGGCGCCAGGTTCATCCTGGCGCCCACAGCCATGTCGTATTCGCGGCCGTGAAATGTACGGCCTACCCTGGCTGGCGGGCGCTGTCTCCTGCCCGCCAGCGTGGCAACCTAGCGGCGGACAGCCGCGCCCGGATGGTTTTCCGGCAACCGGTCGCCGCGACCAAACAGTGCGTGGCGCAAGGAGGAACCCGTCTGGTCTTCCACTGGGCGGTCGGCATCCCACGCAACCGTGGCGTCGGCGGCTTCCTCAGCGCTCGGGTACACGCCGAGCGCTTCGAGTTCTGGAATCACGTAGTCCACGACGTCACGGAACGTGCCAGGCTTGACCGCGTAGGCGACGTTGAAGCCATCCACCCCGGTGTCACGCACCCATTCGTGGAACTGTTCGGCGACTTCGCGGCCGGTACCCACGGCAACCGGACCGAAACCACCCACGCCGATGTAGCGCGCCAACTGGCCCACGTTCCACGGCTTATCAGAATCACCTGAAGCCGCCTGGAACATGTTCACCGCGGACTGGATCGCGTTGGACTCCACGTCTTCACCGATCACCGCATCCAGCGGGTATTCGGACAAGTCGATGCCCGTCCAGCCTGCGAGCAACGCCAACGCGCCCTGCTCATCGGCATAAGACTGGTATTCGCGGAACTTCTCCCACGCTTCCTCGTTCGTCTTACCCACAACCGGGGTGATCATCGCGAAAATCTTGACGTCATCAGCGTTACGGCCCGCCGCCACGGTTGCTTCACGAATCTTCTTCACGGTCTTCGCGAGGCCTTCCTTGGTTGCCTGCGAAACGAACACAGCCTCAGCGTGCTTCCCCGCGAAAGCCATACCGCGCGAGGACGCGCCGGCCTGGAAGATCACCGGGGTGCGTTGGCGGGAAGGCTCCGTGATCGCAATGCCTGGAACGTTGAACCACGTGCCTTCGTGTTCAATCGGGTGCACCTTAGCCGGGTCAACGAACAAGCCGGATTCGCGGTCAGCTACAACCGCGTCGTCCTCCCACGAACCCTCGAGCAGCTTATACACGACCTCGAGGTATTCATCCGCGTGATCGTAGCGTTCGTCGTGCTCCATCTGGCTGGTCTGGCCAAAGTTCTTCGCCGCGGACTCGAGGTAGCCGGTCACAACGTTCCAGCCGACTCGCCCGCCCGTGATGTGATCCAGGGTCGCCATGCGGCGCGCGAGCCCCACCGGATGCTCATACGCAGTGCCCGCAGTGACACCGAAACCGAGGTTCTTCGTCGCTGCAGCCATCCCCGCCACGATCACCGCCGGATCAGCCAACGGGATCTGCGCACCGGAACGCAACGCCGTTTCCGGGGAGTTCGCATACGCGTCATACACACCCATCACATCGGCCAAAAACAGGGCGGAGAAACGGCCCTCTTCCAGGATCCTGGCGAGCTCAACCCAGTGCGAGAGCTTGTTGTAATCCCGCGAGGTATCTTCCGGATGCTTCCACAAACCCGGGGACTGGTGGCCAATCGTGTTCATCGCGAAGGCGTTGAGAAGAATCGGTTTTTCAGACGACATGTTAACCCTTTCCCGCAGCCCTCAAACGCTGCGCCATCGTCTTCTGGCGGGAGCACCTTTCCCTCACGATTCCTGCTACGGAACCCTTCAGGATGGTTGCTGCGGCGTCAACGAGCCAGATCTCTCGGCCGCTCTGGATGGATACGGATTCAGCATAGAGGCACACCATGGGCATCACGCAAATCGCTCGTGACCGATGACAAAGAATGACGGCACGCATCGGCGGCTACACTTGCGAAAGTATTACCCCAAGCCATAACACGGGTTTCTGCAGGTGAAAGGGCTACAGCGACGTGGAACTTGCGCGGCCAGAAGTGTTCTTTACCGTCGATATCATCGCGCTGATCATCAACGGGATCATGGGTGGGGTGATCGCCCGCCGCATCGGACGCCTTTGCTTCGCCAGCCGTGTTGAGCAACATGACACACACGCTGACCCGATTTGCGTGCAACCGCATTCGTCACCCACTATGGACAGCACAACCATCCAGAGCGGCTGAGAGATCTGGCTCTACGACGCCGCAGCAACCACCCCGGGTTTTTACCGGGCATGGTGCTCACGCCAGGATCGATGGAGTGACAACGCATGACCGCAACGTCCGCACCCGCGCACCAGGCCGCCCAGGCTCAGCTCAGCAACGCAAACCTCAGCAGCGCGCAGCCTAGCGATGACGCGCTGCTTAGCGATGAAGAGCACAGCGCGTACTGGGCCAAACAGGCCGGGCAGCTCACGTGGGAGACCCCGTGGGATACGGTGCACACGCTAACCCCGCCTAACCCTGAAACTCAGGAAGGTCTGCAGCAAACCTGGTTCGCGGGAGGCACGCTCAACGCCGCTGTCAACTGCGCAGACCGCCACGTAGCGGCGGGCAACGGGGACAAAGTAGCGCTCTACTTCGAAGGTGAACCCGGCGACCGTCGCACCGTGACCTACCGCGAACTCACCGAGGAAGTCTCGCAGGCCGCCCACGCGCTCACGGAACTGGGCATCACCCGCGGCGATCGCGTCGTGATCTATCTTCCGGTGCTCGTTGAGACGATCATCATCACGCTGGCTTGCGCACGCATCGGCGCGATCCACTCGCTTGTTTTCGGCGGGTTCAGCGCAGAAGCGTTGCGTTTCCGGGTTGAAGACACCCGCGCCAAGCTGCTGGTCACCAGCGACGGCCAGTACCGCCGCGGCAAGGCCGTGCCCGTCAAGGACATCGCGGACGAGGCCGCATCCGGGGAGAACCAGCTCGAGCATGTGCTCGTGATCGACCGCACCGGCCAGCGAGACATCCCGTGGACCGAAGGCCGTGACATCTGGTGGGACCAGATTGTGCCCCGCCAGCCCCGGCAGCACACACCGGAAGCGTTCGATGCGGAAAATCCGCTGTTCATCATGTACACCTCCGGGACCACCGGGAAACCGAAGGGCCTGGTGCACACGACCGGCGGCTACCTCACCGGTGCTGTAGCGACCTATAACCAGATTTTCGCCCACCCGGACCCAGCTCAACGCGCGGGCGACGTGCATTGGTGCACTGCAGATCTCGCGTGGGTCACCGCCCACACCTACGAGATCTATGGGCCGCTCGGGGCCGGCGCGACCCAAGTCATCTATGAAGGCGTGCCGAACGCCCCGCACCCGGGCCGGCACTTCGAAGTCATCCAGCGTTATGGTGTGACCTCCTACTACACCGCGCCAACGCTCGTGCGTTCGCTCATGGGCTGGTTCCCGGAAGGGATCCCAGCCGAATACGATCTCTCCAGCATCCGCCTCGGCGGAACCGTAGGTGAAGCCGTCAACCCTGAAGCAGCACGGTGGCTACGCGAACAGATCGGCCGCGACACCTACCAGCCCGCCAACCCTGAAACCGGGGAACCCGAGCGCGGCATCAGCATGGTCGATACCTGGTGGCAGTCAGAAACTGGCTCCACCATCCTCACTCCCCTACCCGGCGCAACCACCGTCAAGCCCGGCAGCGTAGGCCGCGACATGCCAGGGGTAGCGACCGCGGTTGTCGACGACGAGGGCAACCCGACACCGGCTGGAACCCAAGGCAACATCGTGCTCACCCAGTTCCCGCCCTCGATGGCGCGCACCGTGTGGGGAAACCCTGAACGCTGGTACACCTCCTATTGGAAGGCCTACGCCACATACGGTTGGTTCAGCGCAGGCGACGGCGCGAAAGTCGATGCCGACGGCGACACCTGGATCCTCGGCCGTACCGATGACGTCATCAACATTTCAGGCCACAGGCTCTCAACCATTGAGATCGAGTCCGCGCTCGTGACCGACCCGGGTGTTGTGGAAGCCGGCGTGTGCCCGGTACCGGATGCGAAGACCGGGCACGCCGCGATCGCGTTCGTGGTCCCCGGCGATCAGTCCCTGCTCGGCGCTGACGCGAGCGAGGAGGCCGTCGCCGAGTTCGCGCAGCGGCTACGCGCCACCGTGACCAAGGAGATCGGGCCCATCGCGAAACCGGCCCGCATCATCCTCGTGCCCGACGTACCGAAAACCCGCTCCGGCAAGATCATGCGCCGCATCCTCACCCAGGCCTATACCGGTGAAACACTCGGCGACACCACGAGCCTGCGCAACGAAGAATGCATCCCGGACGTGCTCGCCGCCGCCCGCGGCTAGCTGTATCCGCAGCTAGGCCGTACCAACCGGGGAACTTACCCGCGGCTACAGCAGGAGGCCGCGCCGCAGGAGAAAATGCGTGCTTTGAGCTGATTTGAAGTCAGTTCGTCTAGGGTTAGGCGGCCAGCTCGCCCAAGCCCTATCGCGAATGTGCATTGGGTCACGCATCGTCCTAGTCTCGATGCATGCGTTCTAGCAAAGACACGGCTTCTAACAGCGGCACGGGTTCCAGCGCCGACGCTTCGCCCCGGGTTGAGAAGGCTTCCCTCGATAAAGGCCTGACCGGGCGCCACATCCAGTTCATGGCGCTGGGTTCGGCGATCGGAACCGGGCTTTTCTATGGCTCAGCGGATGCGATCAAGGCCGCCGGCCCGATCGTTCTGCTCGCCTACATCGTGGCGGGTGCCGCGGTATTCATCGTGATGCGCGCCCTGGGCGAGATGGCGGTCCGCAACCCCGTCGCTGGCGCGTTCTCTGACTACGCGACCCGCTATTTGGGCCGCTACCTGGGGTTCACGACCGGCTGGACGTACGTGTTCTGTATGCTCGTCGTCTCGATCGCGGACGTCACCGCGGTGTCCGTGTATATGGGGTTGTGGTTCCCCAACGCGCCGCAATGGATCTGGGCGGCGGCCGTCGTTTTGTTGATCGCGGGCATCAACACCCGGCACGTGAAGGTGTTCGGCGAGATGGAGTTCTGGATGTCGATCATCAAGGTCGGCGCCGTGATCGCGATGATCCTCGGCGGCATCGCGATCCTGATCTTCGGCATGAGCGTGCCGGGTGAGGCGACCCCGGGCCTTCATAATCTTTTCGATCACGGCGGCTTGGCACCTAACGGCTGGATGGGCATTCTGGCGTGCTTGACGATGGTCGTGTTCAGCTTCGGTGGCATCGAGACCATCGCCGTGACCGCGGGCGAGGCTAACGATCCGCACACCGCGATCCCGCGCGCCGTGAACTCGGTTCCGATCCGCATCCTGCTGTTCTATGTTCTGGCTTTGGGTGTGATCATGACGCTGGTTCCGTGGAACCACATGAGCTCGGACACTTCCCCGTTCGTCCAGATTTTCGCGACGCTAGGAATCCCGGCGGCGCAACATATTTTGAATATCGTGGTGCTCACGGCCGCGATCTCTGCGATCAACGCGAACTCGTACGGTGCCGGCCGCATGCTGTTCGGGATGGCACACCTGGGGCAATCCCCACGCGCGTTCACCCGGACCACGGGCAAGGGCGTGCCGTGGGCTGCGGCACTGCTCATGATGTGCGCGCTCACGGTGGGTGTGGTGTTGAACTTCCTGATGCCGGAGTCCGCTTTCGCCGTGGTTGCCTCGGTCGGTGCGTTTGCGATCACGTGGCTGTGGTGCATGGTTTTGCTGTCCCACACCGCGATGCGCATCAAACTACGCCGCGAAGGCGTGCCTAAGGAAGGGCTTGAGTTCCCGGTGCCGTTGTGGCCCATCACCCCGATCTTCGCGGGTTCCTTCCTGGTTCTGGTGATCGTGTTGATGGCGTGGTTCCCGAACACGCGCGTCTCACTCATCGCGGGTGCCGTGTGGATCGCCCTGATTTCGGTGATATATGTTGTCACAACGTGGCTCAAGCGCCGCCAGAGTCAGTAACGTGTGGTCATGGCTCCTACGTTTTACCCTGCACAGATCCCTACGGCGGCCGGTCAGAAGATCGGCCCAGACCTTGCGCGTTCGTGGCTTTTGACGAACGCGGCGCATCCTGACCGTTTCGCTGAAGCCGAGGATTCCGCCGCCGATGTGGTGGTTTTGGATATCGAAGATGCGGTGGCGCCGAAAGACAAGGTTGCTGCCCGTGAAGCCGCGGTTGAGTGGATGACTAGCGGCCACACCGCGTGGGTTCGTATGAACGGTTATGCGACCAAGTATTGGGAAGACGACGTTGAGGCTTTAGCTGCCGCGTTGCCTTCCGCTGTGGGTGGGCCTGTGGCTGAGGGTGGTTTGGCCGGTGTGATCCTCGCGATGGTCGAATCCACCGACCACGTCAACGAGACCGCACGCCGCTTGCCTGGGATTCCCGTGATTGCACTCGTTGAGACCGCGCGCGGTTTGCAGCGCATCGATTCGATCGCCGCGGCGAAGGGAACCTACCGTTTGGCGTTCGGTATCGGTGACTTCCGCCGCGACACCGGGATGGGGGACGGCCCGATGGCGTTGGCTTATGCCCGCTCACAGTTCACGATCGCATCCCGCGCAACAGGCCTGCCGGGCGCGATCGACGGCCCGACCGTGGGTACCACGGGCGTCAAACTCGCCGAAGCCGCCGCGGTCACGAGCGAGTTCGGTATGACCGGCAAACTGTGCCTAGTTCCAGAACAGACCGCAACCGTCAACGAAGGCCTCTCCCCTTCCAGCGAGGACGTCGCGTGGGCACACGAGTTCCTCACAGAATTCGAGGAAGCCGGCGGAGAGATCCGCAACGGCTCCGACCTGCCGCGCCTCTCCCGCGCGAACAAGATCCTCGCCCTTGCGAAGGCCTACAACGTGCAATGGCGCAAGGCATCCGACCCGGCCCCTGCGCCATCGGACACCTACCACTACTGACACGCGTAGCCGCCGCCGGCTTGTCGTTGCGGGCTGATCGTTAATGTGCGAGAGGCCCGCGGCGTAGCGCAAGTTCCGCGAAAAGCCGCACGCTACGGCCCAGCACGCGGTCGTCAAAGATCGCGTGCGGCGAGTGGTTGCCCGCAACTTTCGTGGGGTCTTCGCCTTCCGGGACGGCACCGAGGAAAATGTAGGCGCCCGGTACGCGCTGGAGCACTTCGGAGAAGTCTTCTGAACCGGCTTCGGTGCGCGGCAGGTCTCGGTAGGCGGTATCCCCGAACAGGTCCCGCACGGTTTCGGCAACGTAGTCCACGTGTTCGGCCGAGTTCACGGTTACAGGAAAGTCGCATTCGACCCTGTAGCTTGCGCTCATCCCGTGGGCTTCCGCGATGCCTTTGGCGACGCGCTGCACGGCCGGCACGAGCTTTTCACGTGACGCCGGGCTGAAGGAACGCAGCGTGACCTGGATGGTTGCGGTGGACGGGATGATGTTCGGCGCAGAGCCCGCCTTGATCGAGCCGACAGTCACCACGACGGGGTCGAACGGGTCGAACTGGCGGGTCACCATGGTCTGTAGGCCGAGCACGATCTCTGCCGCGACTGGCACCGGGTCCGCGGCTTGGTGCGGGGCGGATCCGTGGCCGCCTTGGCCGTGGACGGTGATGACGAGGTCATCACATCCGGACTGTATGGTTCCCGGTTTGGAGACGAACGTCGCGTGCGGATAGCGGTCGGCGTACACGTGGATCGCGTACGCCTCATCGACCGGCTGGCCTGCGGCTTCCAGTAGGCCTTCTTCGATCATGGTTTTCGCGCCGCCAGCGGTTTCTTCGGCAGGCTGGAACATGCCTACAACATCGGCGGTAAGTTCATCGCGGCGCTGTGCGAGATACAGCAGCGTGCCCACCAGGCCCGCGGTGTGCATGTCGTGGCCGCACGCATGCATCTTCCCGGTTTCGGTGGGCGAATATTCAAGCCCGGTTTCTTCGGTGACCGGTAGCGCGTCCATGTCTCCACGCAACAGGACTACGGGGCGGCGCGTACCTTCAGGAAGCGGAGCAGCACCGCGCAGAACAGCGGTCACGGAGGACTGCGCCTTCCCGGTGTGCAACTCGATCCCCTCGGTTCCCTCGAGCGCATCCAGCACCGCGGCCTGCGTCGTGGGCAGGTGCCGGTCCAGCTCGGGATTCGCGTGCAGATAGCGGCGCAACCGGACGATGTGCCCGTTGAGTTCCGCCGGGATCGGTTCTTGCGCCGCCGGATGTACCGCCGGAAGCTGTTGCCCCGGTGCTGACGTGTTTCTCGCTGATGTACTGGCGGTGCTCATCATGGGTGTCCTTGGCTTAGCTGGTGTCCGTGAACGGCGTCACAGTCAGTGTAGTGGGTGGCTGTGATGCAGCGCCGGGTTAGGAAAGTGCGCTGCGGATGTGGTGCAGGTGCGCTTCTTGGGCTGGGGTGAGGTAGCGGATGTCGCAGTTGCGCAACCCCGGATTGCTGATGTTCCACTCGTCCAGGGTGTTGAGCAGGCAGCGGGTGGTCGAGCCGTGGGATACGGCGATGACGCGTTGGCCTGGGTTGCGCTGGAGCGCTTCGGCGAGCGCTGTAGCGCTACGGCGGCCGGCGTCTTTGGAGCTTTCGACGCCTTCGAGGATCCCGAGCTCTTTACCGCGGGCTTCGACCTCTTCGACGTTGGGGAGGTGTGCCGGGAAGAGGTAGGTGAAGGTTTCTTTGTCGAGGTCGCCGTAGGCACGGCCTTCGTAGGGCCCGTATGAGCGTTCTTTGAGCCCGGCGACGACGCGCGGCGCCTCAAGTCCGAGGTGTTCAGCGATGATCTCCGCGGTTTCGCGCGCCCTGAGTTGCGGGGAGGTGAGGATGACGTCCCACGGGCTACCCCATCGTGATGTCGCGTCAGCCGCCAGGGTTTCCGCCGCGGCGCGGGCTTGTTCGATGCCGGTCGCGTTGAGGGGGACGTCCGCGCTTCCTTGGAAGCGGCGTTCTTTATTCCAGTCTGTTTGCCCGTGGCGGACCAAAGCGAGAGACGGGACGTGGTGAGGGCTGGTGCTCATATCCCCAGCTTATGCCGGCCGCACTGTTCCCGGCGCGCCTTAGTACGTCACATGCGTTTGCCCTGGCTCGAGGCGAGTGCGCATAATGGTGGCTGACCATCTAGAGCGGTCGAGGGACCTGGCCCTGTGACGCCGCAGCAACCATCGCCACAGTGTTCACTCATGTAGCGTTCACTGCTGCAGCGAATGGTGCTCATGCCGGGATCGATGGAGTTGAAGGAGTTCCATGTCTTCTGCCGACCGTCAATTCGGTTTCCGTACCCGTGCCCTGCATGCGGGTGCCACCCCTGATTCGGAGCACGGTTCGCGTGCCGTCCCGCTGTATAACACGACGTCTTTCGTGTTTGAAAACGCGGACGATGCGGCAACGCTGTTCGCGCTGCAGAAGTACGGGAACGTGTATTCGCGTATCGCTAACCCTACGGTTGCGGCGTTCGAGGAACGCGTCGCGTCCCTTGAGGGCGGTATCGGCGCGGTCGCGACGTCTTCGGGTATGGCCGCTGAGTTCATCACGTTCGCCGCGCTGTGCCAGGCGGGCGATCACGTGGTCGCTTCCTCGAAGCTCTACGGCGGGACCGTAACCCAGCTGGATGTCACGCTGCGCCGATTCGGCGTGGAGACGACGTTCATCGACTCGACCGAGGTCGAGGACTTCGCGGCCGCGATCCAACCGAACACCAAGGTCCTCTACACCGAGGTGGTAGCGAACCCATCCGGAGTCATCACCGACATCGAAGGTCTCGGCGCTCTCGCCCACGAACACGGGATCCCACTGGTTGTGGATTCAACCCTGACCCCGCCGTACATTTTCCGTCCGCTGGAACACGGCGCGGACATCGTGATCCACTCGGCGACCAAGTTCCTGGGCGGCCACGGAACCACCCTGGGCGGCGTCGTCGTTGAATCAGGCCGTTTCAACTGGGGCAACGGCAACTTCCCATCCATGACGGAGCCGGTGCCTTCCTACGGTGACTTGTCGTGGTGGGGCAACTTCGGTGAATACGGTTTCCTCACCAAGCTACGCAACGAACAGTTGCGTGACATCGGCGCATCGCTCGCCCCTCAGTCCGCGTGGCAGTTGCTCATCGGCATCGAAACCCTGCCGCAGCGTATGGATGAGCACATCGCCAACGCCCGTGAGGTCGCGCGTTGGCTGGCTAACGATGACCGCATCGAGTGGGTCTCCTACGCCGGCCTGGAAGACCACGCCTACCACGAGCGCGGCAAGCAGCTCTTGCCGAAGGGCGTGGGCTCCGTGTTCAGCTTTGGTGTCAAGGGTGGGCGCGACGTCGGGGCTGAGTTCATCGCGAACCTGCAGCTGGCAAGCCACCTAGCCAACATTGGTGACGCGAAGACCCTCGTGTTGCATCCGGCATCCACAACGCATCAGCAGCTAAGTAAAGAACAGCTGATTGCGGGCGGGATCGGCGAAGACCTGATCCGTATTTCGGTGGGCCTTGAAGATGTTGAGGACATCATCTGGGACCTCGACCAGGCCCTGGAAGCCGCCGTGAACGGTGCTAGTGACGGTGCTGCGAACGGGGAGGAAGCGTAATGAGCAACGAAACCACCACAACAGAGGCCAACAGTGCGTGGGTTGGCCCATCAGCCCCGCAACGGTTGAACCTGCTGCGTGCCGCCAAGAGCATCGCGATCGTGGGCGCCTCCACGAACCCCGCGCGTGCCGCGTATTTCGTGGCGACCTACCTGCAGTCCTCCGCCCCCTACAAGCTGTACTTCATCAACCCGCGAGCCACTGAGCTACTCGGGGAGCCCGTGTACCCGAGCCTCGATGACCTGCCGGAAGTGCCCGACATCGTGGTTGCGTTCCGCCGTAACGAGGACCTCCCGAGCGTCGCTGAGGACGCCGTGCGTGTGGGCGCGAAGGTGTTCTGGGCACAGTTGGGCCTGTGGAACGAAGAAGCCGCGCGCATCGCTGAAGCCGGCGGGCTCGCCGCGGTCATGAACCGTTGCGTCAAAATCGAGCACGCACGCTTCCACGGCGGCCTCCACCTTGCAGGCTTCGACACCGGAGTCATCTCCTCCAAACGCCAACTGCGCGCATAACGGTTGCTGTTGCGTCGCTGCGCGGCACGATCGCGCACCGACGCTTGAGGCGCCTGCGCGGCGGCGCGGTGGCGACCGCGTGACCGTCTCACCGCGGCGCCGCGGGGTTGAACGTCCAGCGCGTCGCGGTGGCCGGGAACGGGTGGAACTGGTGCCAGAATAGAGGCATGTCTGCTCGCAACAAGATCCGCTCCAAACTCGGCCTCCCCCTCGTTTCGGGACGTGCCAGTCATAAGCGAACCCCCGTTGCGCCGCCGACCCCGCACGTGGTGAAAGACAACATCCGCGCAGTCTCATTCGATAACGAAGGCGCGTTCCCGCTCACCGGCGGCCACACCATCGAAACCGCTGGCAGGTATTCGGAAGAACACCCTGACCAGGTCGTCGTGATCTCGATGGATAAGCCGACTGACCAGCAGATTGAAGACCTCGCGGAGGCCTGGGATCTTCACCCGCTGCTGCTCGAGGACCTGCAGGCCCCATCGCGGCGCGCTAAAGCCGAACGTCAGGGCGACACCCTGTTCGTCGTGACTCACTCTGTTGCCTATCAAGATGACATCGAAGAGGTCGTTTTCGGCGAATTCAACCTGTTGATGCGAGGGAACCAGGTAGCGGTTTTGTGCCAGGATCAGGCCGCGGTGCGAGCCTGGCAGGCGAAAGGTTTCCGGCTCGAACACCGCTTCGGCGAACAGAACGAGCTACTCAAGCACGGCCCGGAAGCCGTGCTGCATGCAGTGCTCGATGCGGTCGTGGACGGATACGGCCCCGTGCTGCGTGGCCTCGAGACTGACAAAGAAGAGATTGAACGCCAGGTGTTCTCGGGTGACCCGGCGGCTGCCGAGCGTATTTACCGCTTGTCGCGCGAGATCATCGAGCTACGCCAAATGTCCAACGGGTTAGCGACCGTGATCCGCCGCCTGTTGATCGGAACCACCCGCTATGGGACCGACACCGAGTTGCGTATGTACCTCGATGACGTCTCTGATCATCTCTCCCAGATCATCCCCGACATCGCCGAGCTACGGGACGCGCTGAATCAGATCCTGCAGGTCAACGCGACCTTGGTCTCTCAGCGGCAAAACGAAGACATGAAGAAGATCTCCGGGTGGGCGGCTATCATCTTTGCGCCCACGCTCATCGGTGCGATCTACGGCATGAACTTCACCAACATGCCCGAACTCGAATGGACCTACGGCTACCCGCTCGCGCTCGCGGCCATGTTTGGATTCGCTCTGTTCCTGTTCATCGTCTTCAAAAAGAAAGACTGGATGTAGCGGCGCTGGCTAGCCCTGCCGCGGCTAGCCCGCGGTCAGCGATCAGGCCTTTGGCGCGTCGACCCCTACGCGGCGGTTCTGAAGAACCGGCAGGTATTCTCGCACGCTCTTGACCTTCTTGCGGCCCACTTTGCCTGTGACCAAACCGAATGGCTCGTCCTCAAGATAAGCGACAGGCTGGGCCAGCGGATCCAGGATGACCGAGTAGCCGATCGTCTGGTTCGAGGCCGTACCGGCAGCCGCAACCCATACCGTGTTCTCCACAGCGCGGGCCTTCAGTAGCGTCTGCCAGTGGTCGATCTTGTTCTCGCCCTTATACCAAGCCGCTGGAACCAACAGGACATCAGCGCCAGCCAACGCAAGGTTGCGCGCGAGCTCGGGGAAACGCACGTCGTAGCACGTCATCATCCCGAACGTCAGGTTCCCGTACGTGAACGTAGCGACCTGGTTGGGGTCGCCTGCAGAAATACGGTTGGATTCCTTGAACGTGAACGCGTCATATAAGTGGATCTTGCGGTACGTCTCAAGCTCCTGACCATTCGCATCCACTGCCAAGACCGTGTTGTACGGCTTGCCGGTTTCGTTCGGCTCATAACCACCCACCACAACCGCGATGCTGTGGCTCGCCGCAATCAAACCGACCTGGCGGGCGAAACGCTCCCACCCCTTCTCAACAAGCCCAGCGAAATCATCGCCAGCCTGGACCAGCGAAAGCATCGACTCCTCAGGGAACACGATCATGTCCGCCTTCTCAGAGGCGGCCTGCCGCGCCAACTTATCCAACGTTTCGAGGTTTTCGAAGACATCGGCGGTCGGGCTGAACTGGCCAAGGGAAATCTTCATCGCGTTCTCCTTGCTGTCTGCAACAAGCGGTGTGAGCCCTACTCTACACACCTTCGGATAAAGCACAGCGTGCATAGAAACAAGGTTCTATGCACGCTGGCTTCAGATGCTACTAGCGGTCTCTTTCAAGGCCGGATGAGTGAGCTCAGTTGTCTTCAACCGGGCCGATCAGATCCCGCACCACGATGCTCGCGTCACGGTCCGGGCCTACCCCGATCGCGGAGAAGCGACAACCCGACATCGCTTCGAGCGCTTCAACGTATTTGCGGGCGTTTTCCGGCAGGTCATCGAGGCTCCGAGCCCCTGAGATGTCTTCGATCCAGCCGTCAAAGTATTCATAGATCGGCTTGGCGTGGTGGAACTCGGACTGCGTCATCGGTACCTCGTCGTGGCGCACCCCGTCCACGTCGTAGGCGACGCATACCGGGATCTTCTCGATGCCCGTCAGAACGTCGAGCTTGGTCAAGAAGTAGTCGGTGAAGCCGTTGACGCGGGACGCGTAGCGAGCCATAACCGCGTCATACCAGCCGGTGCGGCGCGGACGGCCCGTGTTGACGCCGAACTCGCCACCCACGGTGCGTAGGCGCTCGCCCATATCGTCGAACAGTTCGGTCGGGAACGGGCCAGCACCCACGCGGGTGGTGTAGGCCTTGATGATGCCGATCGAGCGCTGGATGCGGGTCGGGCCGATGCCCGCACCCACCGATGCGCCGCCGGCGGTCGGGTTCGATGAGGTCACGAACGGGTAGGTCCCGTGGTCCACATCCAAGAAGGTGGCCTGCCCGCCCTCCATGAGCACAACCTTGCCCTCATCGAGCGCCTTGTTGATTTCCAGCTCAGCGTCGATCACCATCGGGCGCAAACGGTCAGCGAAGCTCAAGAAGTATTCAACAACCTCTTCGACTGTCACGGCACGGCGGTTATAGACCTTGACTAAGAGTTCGTTCTTCTGCCGCAGTGAGCCCTCGATCTTCTGGCGCAGGATCGATTCGTCGAAAATGTCCTGGACACGGATGCCGAGGCGGCCGATCTTATCCATGTAGGTCGGGCCGATGCCGCGACCGGTTGTGCCGATCGCGCGCTTACCCAAGAAACGTTCGGTGACCTTATCGAGTGTCTGGTGATACGGGGCCACCAAGTGAGCGTTCGCAGAAACACGCAGCCGGGACGTATCAGCGCCGCGAGCCTCAAGCGCGTCGATCTCCTCGAAGAGGGCCTCAAGGTTCACAACACAACCGTTCCCCAGAACAGGGATCACATTCGGGGCCAAAATACCGGCCGGGATGAGCTTGAGCTCATACTTTTCACCACCCACCACAACGGTGTGGCCCGCGTTGTTACCGCCATTCGGTTTCACAACGTAATCAACACGACCACCAAGAAGGTCGGTTGCTTTGCCCTTGCCTTCATCGCCCCACTGGGCGCCAACAATAACGACGGCCGGCATGCATCTACTCCTCGCGCACTGTCTCCTAGTGCGTGCTCTAGTGCGTTGGCAGGGAAACACCCCCATCACCGGGGCCCGCTTCAAGCGAACCCGCCATCTCAAGGCACGATGCCGCAAGCAATCCGGCTTTGTGGCGCGTGCTTTCCCGCGATGAGGGCCTTACTTGCTGATTCTATCAATCCGGCCCCCACACAGCTTGAGCGCGGAGACCAACGTCAGCACAGCAAATAGTGAACCCATCACCGCAACGGGCCACACGTGCCCGCCGGCCATCGTGATCATCGCGGAACCCACCAGCGGTGCCGAACCAGAGAACACCGAGGAAGCGACCTGGTAGCTCAGCGAAATACCCGTGTAGCGGACCTCGGGCGGGAAGGACTCAGAGAGCAAGCCCGCGAGCGCTGAGAAATACAGGGCGTGCGGGATCGTGACCGCAAAAATCCCCACGACTGCGAGCACAGGGTTGCCCGTGCTGATCAGAACGAACATGAGCGGAAGCAACACGATCTCAGGAATCAGCATCCCGGCGACCGCGCGCCGCACCCGGCCCCTCTCCTTCGCGCGGTGCACCAGCAACGCACCCAACGGCTGAACACAGAACTGCACGACCAAAGCCGCCGTAACCATCGCGAGGAAACCCTGCCGCGTGAACAAGCCAGCGTCCGTGGCCCAGGACAACGCGAGCGTGGCCTTGAAATACGTGACCGTGGTCGCCAAAACACTCGCGCCCACACCCCACAAAACCATCGCCTTATGTTCACGGAACAAGGTCACGATGGGAGCCTCACGGCGAGCGCGGCCGCTGCCGGTGGCGGGGGTGTTGCTGTTGGCAGTAGCTGGGTTGGCGGCCTGGCTGGCGTCGGCAGTGACTGCCTTGGCAGCGGCGGGGCTGGCGTCGTCGTGGCGGTGGAGGGTCCCACGCATCATCTCCGGGGACTCTTCGACCGAGACCCTGATCCACAACCCGATCGCTACGAGTGCCGCAGAGATCAGGAACGGAACGCGCCAACCCCACGTGAAGAACGCGTCATCCGGCAGCATCGCAACGAGCAACCACATGCCGGAGGCACACAAGTTACCGGCCGGGGAGCCTTGTTGGGCGAAAGCGGCGTACAGGATCCCGCGGTTGCTTGGGGCGTGCTCTGCGGCGAGCACCACGGCCCCACCCCATTCCCCACCCATCGCGATACCTTGCACCAGCCGCAACACGACCAGGGCGGCGGGCGCCCACCAGCCGGCCACATCGTAGGTGGGAAGCAAACCGACCGCGGTGGTGCACCCGCCCATGAGCAACAGGGTGGTGATGAGGGCGCTCCTGCGGCCAAACGTGTCGCCCCAGTGACCGAAGATCACCCCGCCGATCGGGCGGGCGAGGAACCCAGCCCAGAACGTTGCGAACGAGGCCAGGACCCCGAGCTCGCCAGGGAAGAACAGCGGCCCTAAAACCAGCGCGGCCGCTGTCGAATACGTATAGAAGTCATACCATTCGATGGTCGTGCCGATGAACGCCGCGAACCCTGCTTTACGGGCCTGCCGCCTGCGGTGGAGCGCCGGCTTGTCAGTGGCGCGGTTAGTCTTCGAGCCACGCCAAGATTGCATCACGGTCCTCATCTATACCCGGCGGCTCCTTGCGATACGCAGGTTCCGCGTCCGAAAGCCACAACGGCGTGCGTACCGTAGGCACCCCATCGGGCTTCCCCACCGGCGTCATGACCGGCTCCAATCCCAGCGATTCAGCGAAAGCGACACCTTCATCGACCCCGAGGATCGGCGAAGCCGGAAGCCCCACCTCGCGCAGTCGTGTGGCCCACTCATCGGCCGTGGCACGTGCGAGCTGCTGCTCGATCAGCGGCCGCAACGCATCCCGGTTGCGGTTGCGGGCAGGCATCGTCGCGTAGTCTTCGTTGTCCGCAAGCTCAGGCACACCGAGCGCTGTGGCAAGGAGCGCGAACTGGCGGTCATTACCAACGCAAATCACCACGTGCCGGTCCGAGCACATGAACGGACCGTACGGGAAGAGGCTCGGGTGGTCGTTGCCCATCCGGAACGGGACCGCGCCCGCGCCGACGAAGCCGGAGGTTTGATTCGCAAGTCCAGACAGCGCAGAACTCAGCAGGTTGACTTCGATGTGCTGGCCGCGGCCGGTCTGTTCGCGCTGGCGGAGGGCGGCGAGGACGCCGACGGCGGCGTGAAGGCCAGCCATAATGTCGAAGATCGCGACGCCACCGCGCTGCGGATCGCCATCCGGCTCTCCGGTCAGAGACATGAACCCAGAGGTCGCTTGAGCGAGCAGGTCGTAGCCGGGCATGTCCGCGCCGCCGCGGGAGCCGAAACCTGTGATGCTCGCATGGACTACGTGAGGATGCTTGTCCCTGACGCTCTGCGGGTCCAAGCCGAACTGCTTGAGCCCACCAGGGCGGAAGTTCTCCATGAAAACATCGGCCTTGGCCACGATGCGGTGGGCGATTTCGAGGTCGTGGGCGTCTTTGAGGTTCAGGGCGATCGCATGCTTATTGCGGTTGACGCCCAGGTAGTAGGTCGCTTCGCCGTCGCGGGCCGGCGGCTGCCACGTACGGGTGTCATCCCCACTGGGAGACTCAACCTTGATGACGGTGGCGCCAAGGTCAGCGAGCAGCATCGTCGCGTACGGACCCGCAAGAATCCGCGTGAAATCCGCGACAACCAAACCCTCCAAGGGGCCGCTCACCCTACCCGCATCCGCTGTGACCATAGTCACATAACTATCACGGGCGAAACCAGGCTGTCCAGAATCTAGCCGTCGCCCGCGCGGCGGTGGAGCGCGCGGCAGTCAGCGCGGCGGCGGAGCGCGGGGGCGGCAGAGCGCGACCGGCGCGGCGAGCCGCACCCGCGCACAGCCAGCCCCGGCTTTCGGCCGCACGGCATCCGGTGGCAAGATGGGACCTGAGATGTGACCCACGCAACATAACAGTTTGCGGGAGGCCGCATCGTGCGCTGACCACCAACGCAACCAACCATCAACGCAACCGCCGCGGCGCAGCAAGTGCCGCATCGGCATCATCACGGAAGGAAACCCATGCCACGCAACCAGACAGACCTCATGAATATTGACGGGATGCTGAGTGAAACCGAACGTGAAACCCGCGACCGCGTGGCAGCTTTTGTGGACGCCGAGATCCGGCCGAACATTGCTGAGTGGTTCGATTCGGCTACGCTTCCGGTGGAATTGTTGCCGAAGATGGCGGCGGAAGGCCTGTTCGGGATGCACTTGAACGGTTACGGGTGCGCGGGGAGATCCGCGGTCGAGTACGGGCTTGCGATGCAGGAGCTAGAGGCCGGGGATTCTGGTTTGCGCACTGTGGTTTCGGTGCAGGGTTCGCTTGCGATGTCCGCGATCTATAAGCACGGCTCCGAGGAACAGAAACAGGAGTGGCTACCGCGAATGGCCGCGGGTGAGGTGATCGGCTGCTTCGGGTTGACGGAGCCAACCGCGGGGTCTGATCCGGTATCGATGCTCACCCGTGCCCGCTGGGTTGATGGCGAGTGGGTTCTGGATGGCGCTAAGCGATGGATCGGTTTGGCATCCCTAGCGCAGGTTGCAGTGATTTGGGCGCACGTGAGCAACGAGGACGCCGCGGCCGCTGGCGTTTTGGATGAGGCCCGCGTGAAGCCGGGGGTGGACTCGATGGTGCGCGGATTCATTGTGCCGACTGATTCCGATGGGTTTGTGGCGACCCCGATCACGCAGAAGCTTTCGATGCGCGCCTCACTTCAGTGCGACATTACCCTGGATGGGGTGCGGGTTGGCGCGAATGCTTTGCTGCCTGGCGCTCAGGGGTTGAGTGGCCCGCTCGCGTGCCTGAACGAGGCGAGGTACGGGATCGCGTGGGGCGCGATGGGGGCCGCAAGGGATTCGATTGAGGCTGCGCTGGGGTATGCGTTGGAGCGTGAACAGTTCGGGCGGCCGCTCGCGGCGTTCCAGTTGACGCAGGAGAAGCTCGCCCGGATGACGGTCGAGCTGAATAAGGGCCAGTTGCTGGCGTTGCAGTTGGGGCGGGCGAAGGATGAGGGGACGTTGGAGTTCCACCAGATTTCGGTTGCAAAGCTCGCTAACGTCAAGACCGCGATCGAGATCGCACGCGAGGCCCGCACCGTGTGTGGCGGCAACGGGATCACGCTCGATTATTCGCCGCTGCGCCACGCGAACAACCTCGAATCAGTGCGCACCTACGAAGGCACCGACGAGGTGCACACGCTCATCATCGGTCAAAAACTCACCGGAATCAGCGCATTCGCGAACTAGCGAGCTGAGCGGGGCGGCGGGTAGCGGCTTGGTCTGGGCAGGACGCGACTTGGTCGGGGCGTCCGGGCTAGTAGCCGGCGGGGCGGCGCTGTACGGCGCCGCCCCACCTGGTTTAAGCATCTTCGGCACCGAAATTGCTGTAAAAAAATTAATGCCATCGCATAAATTTGCAGCAATTTCGGTGCCGAAGGTTAGAAAAGGCGGCTATTTGGCGGCGAGTTTCGCTTCCGCTTCGGGGTCGGCATCCCGCAGGAAGTCGCCGATGCGCTGAACCTCGTCCACCTCACCAATCCGCTCGGCAGCGAGCTTCAACTGGTACAAGCAGCGCAAGAATCCACGGTTCGGTTCATGCTCGTAAGGAACCGGGCCTTGCCCCTTCCAGCCAGCGCGACGCAACGCATCCAAGCCACGGTGATAACCCACCCGGGCGAACGCATACGCCTCAATATCGCGGCCATCGGCGGCAGCATCCTCAGCGAGCAAAGCCCACGGAAGCTGCTCGGCAGGGAACTGACGCACCAAATCCTCGGCCTCATCGCCGGCATCGTAGCGGGCAACCAGCTCAGGGTTTTCAGGGATCCGCGTCTCCGGGATCCCCAGCAAGTTACGGCCGATCATTACTTGATCGCCTTCCCGGCGGAACCGAGGTCCTGGCACGCCTCAACCACGCGGGCCGCCATCGATTTCTCTGCCGCGGCACCCCACGAGCGAGGGTCATACAGTTTCTTGTTGCCGACCTCGCCGTCGATCTTGAGCACGCCATCGTAGTTGCGGAACATGTGCTCAACCACGGGGCGAGTGAAAGCGTACTGGGTGTCGGTGTCGATGTTCATCTTGATCACGCCGTAGGACACCGCGTCAGCGATCTCCTGCTCGGTGGAGCCGGAACCGCCGTGGAACACGAGGTCGAACGGCTTGTCCTTGCCCAGACGGCTACCGATTTCGTCCTGGATTTCCTTCAACAGCTCAGGGCGCAATTTGACGTTACCCGGCTTATAAACGCCGTGGACGTTACCGAACGTCAACGCCGTCATGTAGCGGCCGTATTCGCCAGAACCGAGCGCTTCAACAGTTTCTGCGGCGTCTTCGATGGTTGTGTAGAGCTTCTCGTTGATCTCGTTTTCAACGCCGTCCTCTTCACCACCAACAACGCCGATCTCAACTTCGAGAATCTGCTTATTCGAGGCGGTCAACGGGAGCAGTTCACGCGCGATGCGCAGGTTTTCGCTCAGCGTCTCAGCGGAGCCGTCCCACATGTGGGAGTTGAACAGCGGGTCACGGCCGGCCTGCACCTCTGCCTTGGAGGCTTCGATGAGCGGCATAACCCACGAATCGATCTGCTCACGCGGCGCGTGGTCGGTGTGCAGCGCGACGGTGATCGGATAGTTCTTCGCAACCTCACGCACGTACGCGACAAAAGCGAGGGAACCTGCGATGCGGTCCTTCACGGTGGAGCCGGAGAAGTACTGCGCGCCACCGGTGGAGATCTGCAGGATCCCGTCAGAACCTGCTTCCGCGAGACCGGCGAGCGCCGCGGAAACCGTCTGGGAGCTGGTCACGTTGAACGCAGGGTAAGCGAATCCGCCGGCTTTGGCGGTGTCGAGCATCTGGTTGTACTGGTCCGGTGTTGCAACACCCATGTGGGCTCCTTCTATATAGGGGCTGGCGCGGCTGGTTCGGCGTGCGATGCGCAGGCCAGCGTGGTCTTGCGTGCCGGCTAGCGTGCGCGCACGCAACGGTTCCGCTGGTAGGCGGTGCCGCCGTCTTCCTCTATGCTACCGACCCGCGGTGTTGCGTGCGCTGTGTTGAGGGGTTGCGGCCGCGGTGCGGGGGCAGGTGCCGCACCGCGGGGCGGGTTACTGTTTGCGGCACGGGCTGGCGGTTAGGGGTGTTGGTTGAAGACGTGTTGGCGGATCCAGGCGTGCATCGCGATACCGCTGGCGACTCCGGCGTTGATGGAGCGGGTTGAACCGAATTGTTCGATGGAGAGGGTGTCGACCGCGGCGGTGCGCATCTCTTCGGAGAGTCCCGGGCCTTCTTGGCCGAACACGAGCACGCATCGTTCCGGGAGGCTGTAGGTTTCGAGTTGGACGGAGTCGGGGAAGATGTCGATCCCGAGGATCGGGATGTTTTCTTGCCGGGCCCAGGTCACGAAGTCTTCGACGGTGGGGTGGTGCATGACGGTCATGTAGCGGTCGGTGACCATGGCGCCGCGGCGGTTCCAGCGGCGGCGGCCTACGATGTGCACGGCGGCCGCGTTGAACGCGTTGGCGTTGCGTACCACGGTGCCGATGTTGAAGTCGTGCTGCCAGTTTTCGATGGCGATGTGGAGTGGGTGGCGGCGAGAATTGAGGTCGGCGACGATCGCATCGTGTTTCCAGTACCGGTATTGGTCGAGAACGTTGCGGCGGTCGCCGTGAGCGAGGAGTTCGGGGTCCCAGTGGGCGCCTTTAGGGTGGGGACCTTCCCACGGGCCGACACCGACGACGTGCTCAGGTGTTTCGGGGCTGTTGTTCTGGCTCGGGGTGCTGTTTTCGCTCGGGGTTTGGTTCTCGCTCACGAAACACAACTGTACGTCCCCAGTTTTAATCTTGGGCAACGTAATTGCTGAAATAACGTTCCCCGGCGCAGCTACTGACATAACCTTTAGCAACGTGAGTGCTGCTATTTGCATCTTCGGCAACACCAGTGTTGCTATTTCGATGCCCCTGCCCGCATGGTTTAACCTTCGGCATCACTAGTGTTGTTATTTCTCGCGGCCGCTTCCGTTGCGGTGCGCCCGTCGCGCTCCCCCACGGTTGCGTCGCCCTGCCCTCCGCTGCCGTTGCCCTCCGGCACCGCTGCCACCAGCGGCCGTGGCGGCCGCCCCAGCCGCCACCCTTCCGGCGCCGGCTGGCACACACCGTCTGGCGAAATAACTACAATTTTTGTGCCGAAGGTTAATCTCTCGGTCGTTAAGCCTTAGATGTTCGTCCGTTACGCCTTAGACGTGGGGTTACCGTCGTGCCCCTCGAGCAGGGTCGCGAAATCCACCACGTGGGTCAGCTCATTTCCAGACGTCCGTTGGCGTCCGCCCTTCGCAGCTGGCTGTTGCATTGCCGTGAAACCAGCAACTGTGTTGCCGAAACTCATCATCGCTTGGGTCAGCTCATCCGCTGCCTGCGCAATACGTCCGGCAAGGCCCTTCCCCGTTTCCGTCCCGAAGTCTTCGGTCGCCGCGAACACACCGGTCGGGACCACTGTGGCGTGCAGGTAGGCGAACATCGGGCGCATCGCGTGGTCGATCACCAGCTGATGCCGCGGCGTCCCCGCCGTCGCCGCCGCCAGCACCGGCACGCCCCGCAGCGTATCCACATCGAGCGAATCAAACAGCATCTTGAACAGCCCCGACATGCTCGCGGTGAACACCGGCGTCACCGCAACAACCCCATCCGCGGCTGCAAGCTTTTCCCGAACTTCAGCCAGCTTCGGCGTCAGCATCCCGCCGGTCAGCATCGTCTGCGTGAGGTCTTGTGCGATCTCACGAACCTCAATGACCTCCGCCTCAACATCTTCGCCGCGCGCGGTCACCGCGGCACGGACGGCATTGACGATCTGATCGGTCAAAAGCCTGGTGCTCGATGGCTGCGATAGCCCAGCTGTTACTGCAACGAGTTTCACTGCCATGTCTCCTCCTCTGCCACGTCTGTCTTCCTAGTTGTCGTTCTCTGCCGCGTGTTCCCGCTTCGCAGCTTCTGCCGCGCGGGCCACCGGCGAGGAGATCACCTGGTGGTAGTCGTGATCCTTCGGTAGGGCGGCGAGCTGTTCGTGGCTTGGCGCGCGGGACGGAACACCGGTGGGGCGGCGCGTCTCGAATTCGCGACGGAGCACGGGCACGATCTCGCGGCCGAGGATCTCAATTTGCTCCAGGACCACATCTTCCGGCAGGCCTGCGTGGTCGATCAGGAAACCTTGCCGCTGGTAGTCGCCCACCGCATCGGCGAATCCGAGCGTCCGTTCGATCACGTGCTCCACCGTGCCGACAGTCAGCGGTGTATCCCGCGTGAACTCTTCGAGGGACGGCCCGTACCCGTAAACCGGCGCGTTGTCGAAGTAAGGCCGGAAGAACTCTTTGGCTTTCTTCTCGGTTTCGCCTACGAAGATGTGGCCGCCCAGGCCTACGATGGCTTGTTCGGCTCCGCCGTGACCGTAGTGTTCGTAGCGCTCGCGGTAGAGCTGGACCATGGAGGCGGTGTGTTCCATGGTCCAGAAGATGTTGTTGTGGAAGAAACCGTCGCCATAGAAAGCGGCTTGTTCGGCGATTTCTGGGGAGCGGATGGAGCCGTGCCATACGAACGGCGGGGTGTCGTCGAGCGGGCGGGGCGCGAGCGTGAAGCCGTGGAGTGGTGTACGGAATTTCCCTTCCCACCTCACGGTTTCTTCGCGGAAGAGTTTGCGCAGCAGATGGTAGTTCTCGATCGCGAGTGGGATGCCTTGTCGGATGTCTTTGCCGAACCACGGGTAGACGGGGCCGGTGTTGCCGCGGCCCATCATGAGGTCGATGCGGCCGCCGGATACGTGTTGCAGCATCGTGTAGTCCTCGGCGATGAGGACGGGATCGTTGGTGGTGATGAGGGTTGTTGAGGTGGTGAGTTTGATGTGTTCGGTTTTCGCGGCGATGTAGGCGAGGTTGGTGGTTGGTGATGACACGACGAAGGGCGGGTTGTGGTGCTCGCCTTGTGCGAAGAAGTCGAGGCCGACTTCTTCGGCTTTGATTGCGTATTTCTGGATGGACCGGAGCCGTTCGTGCTCGGTTTGGGTTGTGCCGGTGGTTGGGTCCGGGGTGAGGTCTCCGACGGTGAAGATACCGAATTCCATGGTGGCTTCTCCTAGGTGCCGGGGTTCAAACCCCGAACTTTGTTGACGTGTCAAATATATCAACCGCCAGGTATCCACTTTCATTCCCGCCAGCCCCGACCCATCCAATCCCGGGCAACCCTTTAACCTTGAGCATCAAAATTGCAGAAATAACGTTGAGTAGATTGCGCACTGAACCAACCTTCGGCAACGCCAGTGCTGCTATTTCGGCACCACAACCGTCATTACAGTCCAGTCGCACCACTTGCCCCCCCCTATATGACCTATGTCACACTGATGTGGTGCCGTCCCACGCTCGCGCGCCTTGCTAGCCGGCGCTACGGATGACCGGCGCTACCAGATACGCAGCACCACAGACGCCCACCACTGCAGACGGAAGCGGCGGCAAAAGGGCGGATGTTCCGCCAGCAAGAAGACCAACCAGCTTTTGCACCCACCTCATCGAAAACACAATAGGGGAAAACATTTCTACTGATTCGAACGATTCAAAAGTTCCCGCTCTGGAGTTCCGCAACGTTTCGCGGACGTATGACAAGGGGAAGTTCACTGCGGTCAGCGAGGTTTCACTCACCGTTGAACCTGGCCAGATCCATGCACTCATCGGGCCGAACGGCGCAGGAAAAACCACCTTGGTGAAGATGGCCGCTTCCATCCTGGACCCAAGCCAGGGTGAGGTCATCGTCGACGGCCACAACGCCACAACACATTCACAGCAGGCCCGCCGCGACGTCGGGCTCGCCCTCGGCGGCGAACTCGGCTTCTACCCTAGGGCGAGCGCTATCAAGAACTTGCGTTTCTTCGCCAACGTCGCAGGCATCCCATCGAAAAACATTCCTGCAGAGACTGAAAGAGTTCTTGAGGCTGTCAGTTTATCTAAAAATGGTAATCAGAAAGTCAATTCATTCTCGCGAGGAATGGTGCAGCGTCTTCATATCGCCCGCGCACTTCTGGGGCACCCGGCCCTGCTTGTCATGGATGAGCCAACGAACGGACTCGATCCGGACATCGCGCTATCCATCCGTACCCTACTGAAGGATCTCGCGAACAACGGGCACGCCGTCTTTCTCACCAGCCACACGATGTCTGAAATCGAGGACGTGTCTCATGTCATTTCGGTCATCGGTGCCGGCCGCATCCACTTCACGGGCGGGCTTACGGAAGTCGTGAATTACGCAGGTGTCACCGCTACAACCACTGCAACAATCCACGCGCGCAACAAGGACATTGTTGAGACGCTGCGCTCCCAGCCGCATGTGAAGGAGCTGCGTCAGTCCCCGAAAGGTGCACGATGGGGGCTCACTGTTTTCTGGGAAAGCAGCCAAACGCCCGCACAGATTCAAGCTGAAGTGCAGCGTATTTTCCGGGAACACAGCATCGAAATACCGAACGATTTAGTAACCAGGAAACCCACGCTTGAGGAAGCCTATTTGTCATTGGCAGGTGAGCTCAAACGCCCATGATGCGCTACTTCCGTATGGTTGCTTTCCACCTGGGCGAGTTCGCTCGGGTTCCGTTTTTCGTTTCACTCATGGCCACATCGACCCTCGGCATTCTCGCTATTCAAGCGCTTGCATACTACGCGTGGGGTGGCGACGCGTGGGTTGCGTGGATGCGTAGCGGCATCGTTGGCATGTGGACCACAACAACTGTTGCGGCGGGAATCCTCGGATTCGAACGTTTCAAAGGCACGCTTGTCCACCTATTCAGTGCACGCATCAACGTTCTTTCCCCGGCTGCGGCGGTTGTCTCTGCGGCCTCGGTTTTCGGGCTTTTATCCTTCGCGGTCGCTTGGCTCGCGTGGGGCCTACTGTGGATCGCGACTGACGTAGGCCACGGCACTCCCCCGGTTTCAGGGGCGTCAGTTGCGGTCAGCATCCTGTTGCTGTGGGTTTCGTGCCTCAGTATTTCTTTTGTGATTGCGGCGATTTTCGTGCTGACACCGAACGCGATTGCGTATGAGGAACTTCTTCTGATTCCTGTTTTCATTCTTTCCGGTCTTGTTTTCACTTCTACAGACGCGCCACCGGTATTGCACGAGTTGAGTTACATCATTCCGCTGTCAGCACCAACCCAGGTTTTGCTGGGACAAGTCCCGGACGGTGAAGTGATGTTCCGTCTGCTCATCGGCCTGGGCGTGACAGCGTGCTGGTTCGCCGCATCGTACTGGCTCGGCAAATCAGCTATCCGCAAGGCCCGTTCCGCTGGCACATTGGCGGTGATCTAGATGAGTTTCGCATCTCGTTTCGGTGCCGCGTTCCGGGTTTCTTTGGCGTCATCGATTGCGTACGCAACCGTCGGAACCTTGCTGGTCTCGATGCTTGCGATCCCGTTGTTAGAGATTCTGTTCAGTGTTCTGCTCGCCAAAGACGTCGGGTCCATGGATGTGCTGCGTACCGCGTATGCGTCCACGCTGGTGGGCATCGGTTTGGGCGTGTGTTCCGGGGTGGTTTCCAAGACCGCGACCGACCGGAACCTCGGAGTCTTCCAGGTTGTGCATGAATACCGGCGGGTGGATCTCGCGTACTGGCTGGCGTCGCTGGTGATGCCGGTGCTACTCGCGCTGCCGGCGGGTGTGGCCTCTCTTGCGGTGATCACCGTGATGTCCGGGCACGCTAGCTTTGCGGTGGTGGCGCGACTGGCCTTGTTGGTGGTGTGCGCTGTGCTGGTGGGCGGCTTGTTGGGGATTTCGATGTCGGGTGTTGGCTTGGCGTTGTCTGACCCGTATCAAGGTGCTGCGTTCGCGGGCGCCGTTGTCCCGGTTTTGGCGGGTGTGATCGTGCCGGTCGCGTTGTTCCCGCAATGGCTGGCCCCGTTGAGTGCGGTGATCCCGCTGACTGGTGTGGTCGATGCTGTAGGCAGCTTGAACTCGAGTGTGGCGTGGTCTGTGCTTGCGTTCGATGTGGCTCGCGGCGTGGCATGGGCTGTTCTCGGTTTGCTGATGGTGCAGATCGCTCGTTCGCGGTTGCGTGGAGGCCATAAGTTCAGCGTCATCTAGCCCCCCCTTTAATCTTGGGCAACTAAATTGCTGAAATAACGTCAAGCCGACTGAGTGCCGAAATAACCTTCGGCAACATGTGTGCTGTTATTCCACGGCCAGCCCCGCCCCGTGTTTAACCTTCGGCATCGTGAGTGCTGTTATTTTTCTGCCGTAGCCATCCGCGCATATAACCGGCACATAAAACGTGGCTGCCACCCCGGCAAGGGGCGGCAGCCACGTTTTATTTCGACACTCTCGGTGCTAAAGGTTATTCAGCACTTACAGGTCTTAACGTTTTTCGACACTCTTGTTGCTAAAGGTTTAGAGGCCGAGGTCGTGTTTGCTGAACAGCGCAATGTACGGCACGCCGGCTTCTTCTTTGATGCGTTCGGCTGCGCCGGTGTCCCGGTCAACGATCACCGCTACCGCGACCACGTTGCCGCCCGCTTTCCGCACCCCTTCCACTGCCGTGAGGGCGGAGCCGCCGGTCGTGGATGTGTCTTCGACGATCAGCACGTCGCGCCCCTCAACGCCCGGCCCTTCAACCTGCCGACCCATGCCGTAGTCTTTCGCGGCTTTCCGCACCACGAACGCATCAATCTCACGCCCGGCTTCCCGCGCCGCGTGCATGATCGCGGTACCTACGGGGTCAGCACCCATGGTGAGTCCACCGGCTGCCGCAAAGCTCACACCGGCGTCGTCGCATGCCGCCAACAGTTGGCGGCCGATCAAGATCGAGGCTTCGTGATGCAGCGTCACCCGGCGTAGGTCGACGTAGTAGTCGGCTTCTTTCCCGGAGGAGAGGATCACTTTGCCTCGCACCACGGCGAGGTCGCTGATGAGCTGTTGCAGGCGTGCGCGTTCGTTGCTGGTCATGTTCCTTAGTTTAGGTGCTGCACCGGTTTTTGCTCATTTTCCTCACGCCTTATTCCCCGTATTCTGGGGTTAGTTGTTTCTTGGGTTAGTCGATTCTGGGATTCGTTCCGTTTTTGGGGGTCTTCGATGTCTCTTCCTACTCCTCCTGGGCCTGCCGGTCAGGATGTGGAACCGTTTGACGCGGCTCCTGCCGAGCTTGATGTTCCTGCGCCGCAGTCTTCGTGGGAGCCCACGGACTGGGAACCGACTGATTGGGAACCTGATTCCGATGCGGTTGATGCCGCTATCGCGAAACGTCTCGGTGTGGATTCTGAGGACATTTATGCGGCTGTTCGTGCCGCTGAGCAGCAGGCTGATGCGATCGCGGATCCGCATGTTCGCGCGGCTGAACCGGTGATTCCCGCGCCGCAGGTTCCCGACGAGGTCGGCCTGGATGCCCCGGTTTCGGAGAAGGTTTCGATGCGCGGCGTGGTTGAGGCCGCCGCTGCCGAGGTTGGGCAGGAGATCGCCCACGGCACAGTTGGGTCTGACGCCGGCTCGGTTGATGGGCCAGCGGCTCCCGATGCGCCAGCGGCTCCCGATGCGGACCCAGCCCCCGCGGTCCCTCACTCGGACCAAGCTGACGATGCGGACTCAGCGCCCGCATCGCCCGTCACGTTGCCTCCTCCGCCGGCCCCGCCAGAGAGCACGACACCGGATGCGGACACCGCAACACCCGCGGACGCAGAGCCAGCAGAAAACACAACACCATCGGAAAACACTGCACAGGAAGGTTCAGCCCCGCGAGACTTCCTGCCGCCGCCACCGGCGCCACCGGCATCGTAAACCCAGCACCGCCACCCCATCCACACCTGCACCCCACGGACTAAGCTGGGTTTATGAGGTCTCTGCAGCAACAAATCATCGCTGAAATGGGTGTGAAGCCGAAGATTGATGCGGCTCAGGAGGTTGAGGATCGCGTCCAGTTTTTGGTGGATTATGCCCGCTCGGCTCATGCGCGCGGCTATGTTCTAGGTATTTCAGGCGGGGTTGATTCCTCGCTCGCGGGCCGTCTAGCGCAGCTCGCGGTGGAGCGGCTTCGCGCCGAGCACAACACTGACGCCACCTTCACTGCGGTTCGGTTGCCGTTCGAGGTTCAAGCTGATGAGGCTGATGCGCAAGCGGCGATGGATTTCATACAGCCCGATGACCCTCACACAGTGGACATCGCGCCGGGGGTCGTTGGTCTTGAGGAGCAGATCAAAGCCACCACGGGCGCCCCGCTCACGGATTTCAACCGCGGCAATCTGAAGGCTCGCATGCGGATGGCGGCCCAATATGCTCTTGCGGGTGAGCGCGGCCAGCTGGTGGTCGGTACGGATCAGGCGGCTGAATCGACGATGGGGTTCTTCACTAAGTTCGGTGACGGCGGTGCCGATGTGCTTCCGTTGGCGGGGCTGACGAAGGGGCAGGTCGGTGAACTGTTGCGCCACCTGGGTGCCCCGCGACGCGTGGTGGACAAGGTCCCAACCGCTGACCTCTTGGACGGCAACCCCGGCCGGCTCGACGAGGACGAAATGGGCGTCTCATACGCCCACCTTGACGCCTACCTACGCGGCGAAACCGTCCCCGACGAGACCGCGGAACGCATCGAGGCCGCCTACCTACGTAGCCGACATAAGCGCCGCACCCCAACCACCCCATCGGACACATGGTGGAAGGAATGAGGCGGCGGGGCTCAGCCGGTCCAGGACTGAACCTCTAGTGGAACCAAAGCGCTGGCGAAACTGAGCCCCGTCATGGACCGTATCTTTCCACCCCCAGCACTGTTTTTATCGATAATCTAAACAACAACAATCCAATCAATACCAACCTCGTCAACTGCCAGCCGCGCAGGGCAACCACCCACATATGCGGCAACAGGCATAGACGAACCCCGGGAGGAACCCCATGTCGCAACAATTCGAGCAGTACAAGGCCGCACGCGACCAGTTGCTGACCTACCGGGAGGATTACGAAAAAGCGCGTGAAACGTTCACGTGGCCGGACATCCCGGGCTTCAACTTCGGGTTCGACTGGTTCGATCAGATCGCAGCCGGCGAGCGCGCGAATGACCCAGCGCTCATCATCGTTGAGGACGATGAGACGCGCACCACGCGCACGTGGGTTGAGCTTTCGGCACGGTCGAATCAGGTGGCGTCATGGTGGGCGCAGCTGGGCGTGAAGTTTGGCGACAAGATCATTTTGATGCTCGGGAACCGGGTCGAGTTGTGGGAGTCGGTTTTGGCTTCGGTGAAGCTCGGTTCGGTTTTGATCCCGACCACTACCCAGATGGTGGGGGCTGACCTTCAGGACCGTATTACGCGTGGCGGTGCGCGTTGGGTCATCGCTGACCACAACGATTTGGAGAAGTTCGCGGACATCGAGGGCGAGTATTCACTGATCGATGTTGATTCGGTGTTCGCTGGGGCTCATCATTGGGCTGATGCGGATGCCGCGCCGGAATCGTTCGTTCCGGAACACAAAGCTACCGGTGACGATTCGATGCTGCTGTACTTCACATCGGGCACCACACAGCAAGCGAAGCTGGTTGAGCACACGCACTATTCATACCCGATGGGGCATCTATCCACGATGTATTGGATCGGGATTGAGCCGGGCGATGTGCATTTGAACGTGGCCTCCCCGGGCTGGGGTAAGCATGCGTGGTCGAATGTTTTCGCGCCGTGGATCGGCGAAGCAACTGTGTACATCTATAACTATGATCGTTTCGATGCGATCAAGTTGATGGAGCACATGTCGGAGGAGTCGGTCACGTGTTTCTGCGCACCGCCAACCGTGTGGCGCATGCTGATCCAGGCTGATTTGACGCGCCTGACGAACCCGCCGAAGAAGCTGGTTTCCGCGGGTGAGCCGCTCAACGCCGTAGTGATCGATACGGTCGCGAAGGCGTGGGGTCAGACGATCCGCGACGGCTTCGGGCAAACCGAATCCACGGTCCAGGTGGCGAACCCTCCGGGTATGCCGGTCAAGATCGGCGCGATGGGGCGTGCGATGCCGGGCTATGAGCCGGTCTTGATCGACACGACCACCGGTGAAGAGGCGCAGCTGGGTGAGCTGTGCCTGCGGCTGGATCCCCGCCCCGGCGGTCTGATGGCCGGCTACTATAACGAACCGGAACGCACCGAGCGGGCGATGCGCGGCGGCATCTACCATACGGGCGACATCGCTGAGGTCGATGAGCGCGGCATCTATACGTATGTGGGGCGCGCTGACGATGTGTTCAAGTCTTCGGACTACCGTATTTCACCGTTCGAACTGGAGTCTGTCCTGGTTGAGCATCCGGCCGTCGCAGAAGCCGCGGTAGTGCCGTCGCCGGACCCGATCCGTTTGTCCGTCCCGAAGGCCTACATCATCCTCGCTGCCGGGCATGAACCGACCCCGGAAACCGCGGAGGCGATCTTCCGTTACTGCAAGGAAAACGTGCCGCCGTTCCGCCGGATCCGCCGCCTCGAGTTCGCGGATCTACCGAAAACAGTGTCCGGCAAGATCCGCCGCGTTGACCTGCGCAACGAAGAGTCCGAGAAACCGCGGCCCCGACGGGCAGCTGCTACCTGACGCGCAAGGCACCGAATACACCGAACGAGACTTCCCGGCACTAAAGTCGGTCCGGTCTAAGTAGATGCCGATGCGGTCGCGCCCGGTGAAAGCCGGGCACGGCACGCGCGGGCGTTGATACGGTTGTGTGCGTGAAGATTGCAACGTGGAATGTGAATTCGCTGCGGGCCCGCGCTGACCGTGTTGAGGCGTGGCTTGAGCAGAATGATGTTGATGTTCTGGCCATCCAGGAAACCAAATGCAAGGACGAGAACTTTCCGTGGGAGCTGTTCGAGTCGCTCGATTATGATGTGGCGCATTTCGGTTTTTCTCAGTGGAATGGTGTTGCGATCGCGTCCCGTGTGGGGCTTGAGGATGTTGAGCGGACGTTCCCTGGGCAGCCCGCGTTCGGTAAGGGTGGGGTGGATCCTGTTCAGGAGGCTCGTGCGATCGCAGCGACCTGTAACGGTGTGCGCGTGTGGAGCTTGTATGTGCCGAATGGGCGCGCCCTGGACGATGAACACATGCCGTATAAGTTGGAGTGGCTTGCGGAGCTGAACCGTCAAGCGGCCGGCTGGCTGGCGGAGGATCCGCAGGCGCAGATCGCTTTGACGGGCGACTGGAATATCGCCCCGCGCGATGAGGACGTGTGGGATATGCAGTACTTCCTCGACAACCAGTTGACGCACGTGTCACAGCCTGAACGCGACGCTTTCCACGCATTCCTGGATACGGGTTTTGTTGATCCGATGCGGAAGCGCCACCCCGGCCCCGGCGTGTTCACCTACTGGGATTACCAGAAGCTACGTTTCCCTAAAGGTGAGGGGATGCGGATTGACTTCCAGCTGCTCTCCCCCGCCTTGGCGGCGCGGGTGACGGATGCGGCAGTCGACCGTGAGGAACGCAAAGGTAAGGGCCCATCGGACCACGCGCCAGTCGTCGTGACATTGGCTTGAGGTCCTGCTAGGGCTAGCTCTCTGATGGGGACTTTCTCAGACGACAATGCGGGCGGCGGCGCTGGCGGCGCCGGCAACTCTGGCGACAACGGCGGCGCTGGCGGGTTTCCGCGTATGCCGGTGGGCGCGCGTCGTAACATGCCTCCCACCGCATATTTGCGCGTGTATTCGCCGTTGGCTAGTTTCGATGACGCTGAGCAGTTGTTAATTGCTACGCCAGGGCACACGTTGGATGCATCGTTTGATGACGAGGCCGCGTTGTGGCGTTCTTTGGTGCGTATTTCGCGCCCGCGGGTGGACCCGTTTCCGCATGGGACTATTGAGCAGTATCGCATGATTGTGCTCGATAGGGAGCATGGCGATGTCGTGATGTTTTGCCCGGCGCAGGAGCCGTTGCGTGCGGGTATCGCGGCGTCTTTGCTGGAGGACTACGTGCCTGAGGATGCTTTAGATGTGTGGTTCCCTCCGGCCTCAGCCGCGGCGCATAGTGAGCGTTTGCAGGAACACGGGATGTGGCTGGCTGAATCGCCGTTGTACACGCGGATGTCTACGTGGCGGATCCCGTTGAGTTGGTTCGCGTTGTTCCGTTCCGGCGATGAGGAGGAGGTCGTCGAGGGCGAGGATTCGCAGCCGCTCTCGGTTGCGGTTCGGGTTCCTTTGGTGTTGGCTCTGGAGCGGGCGGCGTATGCCGTTGCCGCGTTGTCTTCGATTTCGATGGTCACCGACGATGATGGCTTCGGCGAGGGTGATTCATGGGGCGGCGATCCAGCAGAGGACGGGGAAGCGGACGAGGACGTCGATGCCACTGGTTTCCTCGACGGTTCTGGCATGGATGATGTCGATGCGGTGGACCCGACTGGGTTATTAGCCTCGGCTGTGGAGTTGCATGACTGGTTGCAGCAGTTCCATCCGGATTCGGTTGTTGAGTTGGATTATGGTTTGTTGACGGCTAGGGCATGGCCGGATGATTCGGTTTTGGATGTCGCCGATGGGTTGGATGCGTTGATGGACGCGGACATGGCTGGTGCCGTGGCTGCTTATTTCCGTTTGCGGCGGCGGTGGGATTCGATTTCGATGTGGGCGCACGCGGGTTAGCGACCCCCACATTGTGTAGGGCTAGTCGCTACCCCGCGCTTGCGAGGTATGCTTACTTCCCTCGCGGCAAATCTTCGATTGCGTAAAACCCGCGCATTCTCCAACCGTCTGCTTTGCGCTCCAAGACCAGAGCGGCATCGTCAGTCCAAGCCGCCTCTATTGTTTGGACTGGTTTTGTTTTCCCGGGCACGTAGAAGGATTGTTTCTCGACAGGCCAAGTGGACGTCACGTAATAGTTCCCGTTCTTGAGCTTTTATTTGGTATGCGCACGTCTTCTAAACGCACCTTTCCGCCGACCACCCAGGCTTTGTCTTTCTTCATGCGCGAGAAAACTTCGTCCTCGGCTTTACAGTATTGACACTTTGGTGAGGTGATGTCCCAGAATTCTTTCTGGCATGACGGTGCCTCATTTCGTCCGTGTCGTGTTGTGGTGGGGGTTAGCGTGTTTGGCGGGGTTTGAAGATGGTGAAGTCTTGTATTTTGCAGGTCGGGTCGTTCCTCGGGTTGCCTGGTTGGCAGGGGCCGGAGACGTTGACTGATCGCATACTCCACACCCGTATATCTAGGGGTGTGGCTTGGGTTTCTAAGGTT
>NZ_KV789398.1:26574-32926 GCF_001807575.1 Arthrobacter sp. HMSC08H08 | reverse complement strand
TCAAGCTTCACGATTTTTGCAACAGAGCCCTCCTTCTCGTAGTGATGTTGGAAATCCCGTGGGTCGCCTCCGGGGTTCTCCTCGGGCTCTTCCTGATATTGCTCCTCCCATCCAACGGGTGGACCAATTACGGGGCCTACCTATTCCTGATCGGCGCCGTCGTCAGCGCATTCCTGGACGTCCCCGACAACCCGATCTACAACGCGCCGTTCGAGAAGCTGTTCCTCAACGAAGGTGAATACCTCTCCGGCAGCGCCGTTGTCGAAAAACCCTCGCAAGGCGAAACAGTCATCAGCGGCGAAAACGTCATCGTGAACACCGACGGCAACAAGATCCGCGAGATCAACGACTTCCTCACGTTCCTCTACCGCCTCGCGGTGTACTCGGTCATTTACGGCGCGCTCATCACACTGCGCGGCTTCCTACCGAAGATGAAAACCACGCCCACCAGCGCCTCCTGAACGCCAGCACCGCTTCAACAGAGGTTCAGCCCTTGCGGCGGCGCGCAACCAGCAACAACACGACACCCGCTGCAACCGCCAGACCAGCGATCACCCCCGCAGCCAACACCGCCGCGCCCGTGCGCGCTAGGTCAGAGCCAGCGTCCGATGCGGATCCCGCCCCAGCACGATCGCCTGCCTCGCCTGGCTGAGCTGAGGGGCCCGCGCTTTCACTCGGATGTTCCGTTGACGGCTGGGCGCCCGGTTCCTGCGTCGGCTCCGCGCTTGGCGATTCCGAAGGCTCTTCGGTTGGCTGCTCAGACGGCTGGTCGGACGGTTCCGCTGAAGGTTGCTCCGTCGGCTGGTCGCTCGGCTCGGCACCCGTTTCCAGCGTTGGCTCCGCGCTTGGGGCTTCCGGAGACTCCGTACTAGGTTCCGCGGTCGGCTGTTGCGACGGTTCCCCGCTCGGCACCGCGTCATCACTCGGTCGCTCAGTTGGCTCGTCGCCCGGCTCGCCCGGCGTTGGCTGATCCGTCGGCTGCTCGGTTGGATCCTCCGGCGTTGGCTCTTCCGTCGGTTCGTCACTCGGTTCCTCTACCGGTGGTTCCGTGCCGCCTGGCTCTTCGGTGGCGGATTTCTTCTCGACCACGAATGTGAGGCGTTGGGTCTTAGCAACCGCTTCCCCATCGTTGCCACTTCCAGCGGCACTGCGGGCCTGGGCACCCTGCTCGCCGTCGCCGGACTGCTTGGCGCGGGCCGTCACATCGATCGTGTACGTTCCCGGCTTCGTGAACGCCCACGCGGTGTGCATGTGCGTGCCCGGAGGAAGCGGCACGTCGGAAGTCTTCTCGCTAGACGCATACATCCGGCTGATAGCGCCCAGGTTCTCGGTGTATGCGAACCACTTACCGCCCTCAGGCGCGCTCACCGGGGTGAGCGTCATGGTTGCACCCTCGGGGTACTTCACACGGTCCAGAGCCTCACTCGAGAAGCCCGGCCACACACGCCCAGGCTGCTGACCCTGCGGCAGAACATACAGCTCGCTACCCTTCGGGCCGAGCACGTCATAGCTCTCATCGGCCAGCACATTGCCCTCACGCTTGACCTTCGCGAGCTTGGTGACCTCCAAGGTCGTCGAGTTGATGGTTCGGAGCACCGACTCCTTGGCGTGCTGACGCGAATCATCACCCAACGCCACAGAGAACTTCCCGCCAACCTCCATGGCACGCAAGTCCACGTGGCCGTTGTTGATCGTCACAGGCGTGTCCAGGATCGCGCCGTCGGAACCGTCGTCTCCGTCGTCGCCCGGGTTCGGCTCAGGCTCACCCGGCGCTGGCTCGCCCGGCGCTGGCGTGCTCGGCTCCGGCTGATCCGGCTCCGGCGCATCACCGCCGCCGATGCCAGCGAACCGCGCCTCAACCTTCTTACCGGTTCCGCTCACCTGGCCGAGGTCGATCACGTCAGTGTTGCCGATCGCGGCGCGCGGCTGCGGCTCCAGCGTGAGGCGCAGCGAGTAGCCTTCGCCCTTGCAGTACTCACTGTCCGCCACGATGGTGCGGCGGCCCGGCCCGCTCACGCCTTCAACGGGGCAGGTCGGCTCGTCGTAGCCTTCCTCATAGAAGCCACCCGTGACGTTATAGATCAGCGAGTCGTCGGCTGGCTTGGTGTCGATGGTAATGAGGTCGCTGTTGTTTTGCAGCCGCGCGGTCACGGACACATCACGCGAACCGACCGTGACCTCACCCTTAGAGAACTCGCCGGCCGGCGCATCAGGGGTTTCCTCAGGGAACTCGCCGGCATCATGCGTGGACACAGCCTTCTGCCCCGTGGCGGCGCTCAGCGGCGCACTAATCCAGCGGGCCGCACCCTTGGTGGGCACGAACACGGCCTGGAAATTCGACGTCTGCGAGCCGATCATCTCGCTCCACGTCGCGGTGCCGTTCTTCACCGGAACCTCAGCAAGGTGGTAGCCGTCGATGTAGAACACCACCGTGCCCTCAGCCGCACTGTTGCCGGCGTTGAAAGTGAGGTCGGTGAGGTTCTTGTCGCCGTCGCGTTCACTTCCGGTGTGCGGGGCGATCGTGAACGTCGGCCTGGAAGACTCTGCACCCTCCGCCGCGCTTTCCTGAGCGTCGCCCTGCACCGCTGCACCCTCACTCGCGCCCACATCGGCCGCTTTGTTGTATGCGGCGCGGACGTCGCCGAGCTTCTCATCGGCAGGGTTGGTGCCGCCTACCCGCCACACGAACGTCGTGGGCTTGGACGTGATGAAGTTGCCGTCGGTTGTGCGGGCGGTGGCGTCGAACGTGACTTCGTAACGGCCCGGCTTGGTGAACGTCGTGATGTTGTGCGTGTGCGTGCCCGGGTCCAGCCACACGGTGCGCGAAACCTTGTCATGCGAAGAAAACAGGCGCGTCACCGGCAGGCTACCGAACGTCGAATAATTGAACATCTCCATCCGGCCAGGGCCGTTGAAGCCGACCATTTCCAGCGCGAAGTTCCCGTCCTGGAACTGCTCGATGGGCACCGCGGTGTCCGCCCCGAAACCGGACCAGATGGGGCTGTTGCCCGGCCCCGGAACTTGCGGCGCCATATAGAGCAGCTGGCCGTCCTTGCCGAGGAAGTCCAGGCGCGGGTCCGAGGTGATGGGGAACGTGTAGTTTTGGCTGCCGTCGTCGTTGTAGCCGCGGCCCACCCAGTTGGCGGTGGTTTCGAGCGGAACGGTTTTCCCGTTGGCCTGCGAGTTGATCGCGAACGTGCCAGCTTGCTTATTCCAGAAAACCTTAGGGGCGTCGATGTGGGCTTTCGTTTCCACGCTGCGGTCGTCATCCGGCCCCGCGTAGGCAGGGGCCGCGCCGAGCGTCAGCGATGCCGTGATGCTCGATGCGGTGGCGAAGGTGGTTGCCGCGATGGCCGCAGCCGCGATGGAGGCACGGGTTGCCCGGAGGACGCGCATGAACCGCTCCTTAGCTGGTGATGACTCTGCTGGTGATGGCGCTGTTGCCAATGATTCAGGTGCCAACAATTCCCTATTGCTAATCATTCTCATTTGCAATAGCTGGCGAGACAACATTAGCGGATCTGCGGGCGCGACGCCACATCGCTAGCGCTTGTCGTGCCACAGGGCTAGTGCTGTCAGCCCCCTTACGCGGCTTACGTACAGTTCATCTGGGGCGACTGGTCGTACTTGCAGTTGCCGGCGGTTAGCACCGCTCACCCGAGCGGTTCGTAGCGTTCCAGGAACTCGGTCATCTTGTCGAGCACGCGTTCTTTGACTTCGGCGCGACTCTCACCGCCGGTGGTGTTGCCGAAGAAGCTCATGCGGGAGGCTAAATGCCTCGAAGGGACAGAGCGTGACAAACAGACCAGAATGTCTGAGCCATTCAGATGCGACGAACGTTTCCAGTTTTGATTTGGAAACCCAGAAAAGACCCTGACATACATTCTCAGGGTTAGTGCGTAGAGTGTCTCCCGTTTAGTAATGTCCGCCGAGCCGGTTCTACTCGGCGGGCATGAAGCTCCGTAACTGCGCTACTTCGCGACGCGGTTTTATCAGGCATTGCCTTACCCGGATGGGAAGCACTTGGACACTGCAACATAGCATCGGCGAGCTCCCCATCCGGTTTGTGAGGAAACGTTATCCCACCTAGAACAGCTGCCGCAGGTTGGCCCTTGCCAGGTCGACGAGCTCGGTTCCCCTGCCGTCAAGCACCGTACGGACTGCGTACATTGTGAAGCCCTTGACCTGCTCGGCATCAATCGTGGGAGGCAGGGTGAGCTCTTGGCGTTCGGTTGTCACATCGAGAATCGCTGGGCCATCATGGGCCAAGAAATCCTCAACCGCCCTGGGCAGGTCCTTCGACTTTTCCACCCTGAAACCTTTCATCCCAATCGCCTCCGCAAGGGAAGCAAAGTTCGGATTATCGAGACCGGTTCCGTGAGTCACGAACCCTGCTGCCTTCATCTCCAATTCAACAAAGTTCAGCGAAGAATTGTTGTAAACCACAACCTTGACCGGCAGGTCATACGTTGTGAGCGTAAGAAGGTCACCCATGAGCATGGCGAGCCCACCATCGCCCGCCAAGGCAATCACCTGACGATCCGGGTGAGAGAGTTGAGCGCCGATCGCCTGGGGTAGGGCATTGGCCATGGAACCGTGAATAAAGGAGCCAATGAGTCTCCGTTTCCCATTCATGGTCAGGTGCCGGGAAGCCATAATAACCGGGGATCCAACATCGGGAATAAATACCGCATCATCACTAGCCCCCTCATCAATCAACCTGGTCAGGTATTGGGGATGAATAGTGCGACGCGAAGGCGTAGCCAGATCATCAAGGTCCTTACGGGTCTTCCCGTAATGCTTGAGCATCGCTTTGAGGTGCTTGCTCGACTTGTTCTTTTGCAGCTTGGGTAGCAGGTGGTCGATCGTTTCTTTGACTCCACCCACCAGACCGAGATCGACAGGGGTGCGCCGACCAATCTGTTCTCCACGAATATCAACCTGAATGATCGTGGCATCTTCTGGGAAGAACTGCTGGTACGGGAAGTCAGTCCCCAGCATCAAGAGAGTATCGCAGGCTTCCATGGCCCGATACCCTGATTCGAATCCCAGCAGCCCGGTCATCCCCACATCAAACGGGTTATCGTATTCGATAGACTCTTTACCGCGCAGGGCGTGAACAATGGGAGCCTGCAGCCTATCGGCAAGCGCTACTAGCTCGTTGTGCGCGCCCTCAGCGCCTGCTCCCGCCAGGATCGTGACCTTCTTGCAGTCATTGAGAAGCTTGGCAGCCTGAACCAGATCAGCTTCTACCGGAACCTGGTGCGATTTGGATTCCACGATTACCTCGGCGGCAGCTTTCGTTGTTTCCAGGAAAATCTCACCAGGAACAACGAGAACAGCCACTCCCCTCTTTGAGAGTGCCTCTCTCATAGCAATCCGCAAAACCCTCGGCATCTGCTGCGCCGACCTCACATCTTCAACGTAGACCGAGCATTCCCGGAACAGTTCAACAGGATGGGTTTCCTGGAAGTAGCCAGAACCGATCTCCCCACCGGGAATCTGAGCCGCAATCGCTAGGACCGGCACACGTGACCGCTGAGCATCGTAAAGCCCGTTGATGAGGTGAAGGTTTCCCGGTCCGCAACTACCGGCACACACCGCAAGCTCACCGGTCAGCGCCGCTTCAGCAGAAGCCGCAAAGGCTGCGACTTCTTCGTGACGGACATGGACCCACTCGATATCTGAATCTCGAATCGCGTCAGTGAAACCGTTAAGGGAATCTCCTACAACGCCATAAACTCGCTTTACGCCACTCGCCCCAAGAGTTTCAACCACGTTCTCAGCAATAGTTGCCATCGTTCAGCCTTCCGCCTTCCCGAACCCCGGTAACACCGGCACATCTTCAACCGACCCTCACGAGAACCGACCCTCACGAGGCATTTCTCTTATTCGCTACACGAAACGTACCCACGCGGATGGCGGGAAGTAAATAGTTTGCGCGAACCTTCAGCTTCATGAGAAACCTCGCCACTGTAGAAAAGCTCAAATTCGGGGACACTGTTCACTCAGATACTCATATCGCTAAGAACTATTCAGCCACCTACATCGCTAGCACCATCACGCTCGATAGCACCACGAGAATCAGAGATGATTCGATCATTGCGGTGTGGGCTTAATAACTTTCCGTAGCCGTCGGTGAGCGCTTCCATTTCGGCGTCATCCCAATCCGAGATCGGCCTGGTCGCGGCGCGTCATGAGTGCTCGGCGGGGCTTCCACTCCGCTAGAGCCTTTGCAGTAGCCGCGCGAGGTGATGAACCCACGATCTGCTTGTTTAAGAACTCGGCAGATGGCCAGGTCCCAATTTGATCTTTGTGCGCATCGATGTAGGAGATCATTTGGTCGTGGGTC
>NZ_KV789398.1:0-26554 GCF_001807575.1 Arthrobacter sp. HMSC08H08 | reverse complement strand
CGATGTAGGAGATCATTTGGTCGTGGGTCGACCCGGTTCCGTTGCGAAAAAGCCGAAGCGGTCTTAAGAATCCCGTTCGCTCGTTTCAACTCGCAGATTCCTCGGCGCAGACGCTTGAGCTCTTCTTCCATTATTTCGCCGTCTGATGCGTCGGAACTATCGCGCGCTGAGGCGCTGTCACGGCACCTGCCACGTCGCCTGCTGTGTAGCTCGCCACCCCTTGCTGCTTAGCTGCCCATCAGCCCTAGCTGTACCGCACCCCTGTACGCCATGTAGACGCCGACGATCGCCGCGATCCACAGCAGAGTCACCTTAGCTTCATACTCGAGCCTGCGAGTAGCGCGCTCCAGCCGCGGAAAAATAGTGGGGCCCGCGAGGCCTGCGAAGACGCTCACGAGAACCGCCGGCAAGATCATGACGACGCAATAGACCACAATCAACGCAATCTTGCTGGACATACCCAGTTGCATGGACTGGATAATCCCCATCGCGCCCAAATAGGGCAACATCGTGGCCGCCTCTACGACGGCGGCACCCATCGCCAGCGCCACCATGCCACCCGCACTCAAGGACGCACCCCGGGCGAGGCGCGACGCTCGCCCCTCCCTGACATCGACATCCGGAAGCGTAGCGACGGCACCATTAGGTGCAGAGTTGATACTTGCGTTCACGGTGGCTGCGGCTGTGGCATCGACGCTCACCAGAGGCGCATGCTCCGCCGACGACGACCCCTCGGCCGTTGGCTTCTTGGGGTTTGGGGCAGCCACACCAAAAATGAAAAGCCCCACGCCTAGAAGCAGAGTCACCCACGGGAACCAATCACTCTTAGTGACTCCAGATAGCCGCTGAACTGCCGCATTAAAGCCGAACAGCAGCGCAATACCTAGACCACAGTAGGCCCCACCGATCGTCGCAAGGTAGACGCCCATCAAACCGACTCGAACCCGGCGCCACATGATGATGAGTGCAATAGGAATGACGAGGGTTCCTACGCTCAAACTATCGACAAGCGCAAGACCAGCGAGGGCTAGGAAGTTTGACATGGCGTACTCCAATGGTCAGATGCGGGTTTCGGAAGGTGATGAAGGCGCTCCCCTTTGACCTGCTGAACAAAGGAAAACCTTCCACATCCATACGTTCGTATGAATTATTTGATTGATACGATCGTATGGAATATTCCACTGAGACGCAACAGTCAGATGCAGTCAGACCAAGAATGACTCGCAGTTACTTGGCCCGCCACACTTGAACTGCGCGAGCTTGGGTAGCGAAGGGCTGGACCACTCACGATTGGAGGCTCATGGCCGTTGACCGCAACACACCCATCACCGGCACCCCAGCGCTGATCGCCGATGCCGCCATTCGAGTGATGGTCAACAAAGGACTCGATGCCCTGAGCGTGCGCAATGTCGCTGCAGAGGCAGGGGTCGCACCTGGGACTGTCCAGTATCAGATGGGGACGCGAGACGACATCATCGCGAAAGCATTCATTAGGTCCATTCAGCGGCAGGCGTCCCGGGCACTTGGGAAGACCGACGCGACAGATTTTCGCACGGCCATGCACGGCCGACTAGCCGAGCTCTTGCCGATTGGTCCGGTCCAGCGCGAGGACGCCGCAGTGTGGGTTATCGTGGGCGCCGCTGCATCCACACGCGAATGGCTAGCCGACTTATACGACGCCGAGGTGGAGAGCTTCCGGGCACTAGTATGCAACGGGCTCGCGGCGGCTGAACAGCATGGGAAATTGAACGGCGAGCTATCGCCTGAACAAGGAGCTCGCTTGGTCACAGCGCTCGTCAACGGGCTCACGATCGACTACCTCAACGGCCCGAAAAACTCGGCTCAGCAGTTACTGGCGGACCTCGATGCGGGACTCGCGCTAATCATCGAGCCTCACGGGCAAAGACGCATCGACGCCGGCTAGGGCACGGAGCGCAGGCTCATTTCTTACCGAACAGCTTGCCAAAGAAGGACTGCTTTTTACGTTCCCCAACGCCGAGGTCGCCCTCGTCTTGCGGGTCCCTCACTGGCTCTGGGTTAGCGTTGGGCTCAGTCGACTGGTACGTGAAGTACTGCCCTTCAACGTCAAAGACGTCGTCACCCAGGCCCACGGCGCCCACAGCCCGCGGAAGCTCCTGGATAATCAGGTCGCCATCCACCTCAGCCGGTTCGCCTTCCTCTCCATCCTCACGAAACACGAACGCGGACTCGTCTACCACCGGGGCCCCTTCGTCAAGCTCCTCATCCCCGGCAAGCAGCTGCCTCACGAGCGCGCCGTCGACGAACACGCGGTAATCCACGAAGCTCATGGAAGACACCGTGCTCACGACGTGCCACGTGCCAGGCAGCGTGATCGAGTCGGTTTCGAAGCGGGACGTGACCAGCATTTCCGGGTCCCACAGGATGGTCCAGTCGCCGCGGTGGGCCACCGCAAAGAACTGGTTCCCAGGGTCATGGAACGCAGTCCACAGGTCACCTTTGTTCTCCGCGGGAGTCAGCCCCCATGCCTCGAGCTGCTGAGGAGTTACGGGTTCTGTTGTGAGGATCATTGACGTCGTCAGTCCCATGTGAAAAGCATAACCAGACGCGATCCGTTTGGAAACGGTTTTTCTAGCTACCACCACCCGCCACTGCAATCTAGAGACACCACCTACACCGGCACGGCCTACCCGATAGAGTGGCCACCATGACTCACGCCCAGCCCGAGTTCACGGTTCCGCACGCAACTCCGCACACGACGGCGCGCGCGGGGCACGATCCCATGATCCGGGTGCGTGACGCGCACCTACACAACCTGAAACACATCGACGTTGACCTGCCGCGCGACACCCTCGTCGCGGTCACCGGCGTTTCAGGTTCGGGCAAGTCCAGCCTCGCCTTCGGCACTATCCACGGCGAGGCACAACGCCGCTACCTGGAATCCGTCGCCCCCTTCGCCCGCCGGCTCATCGGCGGCGCAGTCAACCCGCGCGTCGGGTCAGTCACCGGCCTTCCGCCGACGGTGGCCCTGCAACAGTCCACCACCCTGGGCGGGGCACGCTCCTCCGTCGGCACGATCTCCAACATGTCGAACAGTATTCGGTTGCTCTTCTCCCGCTCCGGAAGCTACCCGGCCGGCATGCGGGAGCGGCTCGAATACGGCCGGCTCGATTCCGATGCCTTCTCCCCCAACACCACCGCCGGCATGTGCCCCGAATGCCAAGGAACCGGCACCGTGCACCGGCCCACAGAAGAGTCGATGGTGCCGGACCCGAGCCTGTCCATCTGGGACGGCGCGATCGCCGCGTGGCCAGGGGCGTGGCTGGGCAAGAACTTCCGGGACATCCTCGGCACCCTCGGCTACCCGCTCACCATCCCGTGGCGGGACATTCCACAAAAGGACCGCGACTGGATCCTATTCACCGACGAGCAACCGGTGGTTACTGTCCACCCTGTGCGGGACGAAAACGCCGTGCACGGTTCATATAAAGGCAAATGGCGATCGGTAGCCACCTACCTCACCGACACCCTCGCGGAAACCGAATCGGATAGGAACCGCCGCCGGGTGCTTTCCTTCATGCATTCATCAACATGCCCGACGTGTCAGGGCCGCGGTTTCCAGCCGGACACCTTGCAGGTCACCTACGCCGGTTACGCGATCGACGAATTCAACAACCTGGCACTGAAGGACGTGTTGGCCGCGCTGGAGGACCGCCTCCAGCACCTGGAAGGAATTGCTAAGCAGCAGTGGAACGAGCACGACGAGGCCGAAAAGCTACTACTGGATCAGGTGCTACCCACGGTGAGCGCCGCGATCGAGCTGGGGCTGGGGCACCTGAGCCTCTCCCGCCCGGCACGCAGCTTGTCCGCGGGTGAGCATCAGCGCCTGCGGCTGGCCTCTCAGTTGAATTCGAACCTGTTCGGCACAACCTATGTGCTGGATGAGCCCTCGGCGGGCCTGCACGTCGTGGAGCGGAAGGCGGTCTCGGAGCTTCTGCAACGCTTCATCGATGCGGGTAATTCGGTGCTTCTAGTGGAACACGATATGTCCCTGGTGGCCGGATGCGATTGGATCGTGGACATCGGCCCGCGCGCCGGCGAGCGCGGCGGTCAGCTGGTGTTCTCCGGCCCCACGAATGAGTTCCGCACCAAAGCCAAGCAGCTACGCTCCCCCACTGCCGCGGCTCTGAACGCGGACTTCCCCGAGCTGACGGACACCCCGGCCGGCACCGGTGAATCCATCGCCCTGACCGGCGTGCACGCGCGCGCTTTCGACGGGGCCGACGTCGACTTCCCGCTCGGCGCACTCACGGCAGTCACAGGTGTGTCGGGTTCCGGTAAGTCCACCCTGGTCATCGGGGTTCTGGCTGACGCGGCGGCCTGCTCGGCCAAGCAGGTGATCGGCGCGGATGAGGCCATCGCCGAGGACGCCGATGCTGAACTCACGCCAGGCTCCGAGCACTCCGAGGACTTCCGGGTGGATAACGCAACAGGGCTCGATAAGATCCGCCGCCTGGTTCACATCACCCAGAAGCCCATCGGCCGCACGGTGCGCTCCACCGTCGCGACCTACACGGGCCTTTTCGACCACGTCCGCAAGCTCTTCGCCGCAACACCCGAGGCTCAGCGGCGCGGCATGTCGGTATCGGACTTTTCATACAACACAACGAAGGGCCGCTGCCCCGAGTGCGATGGCGCGGGCAGCATCGAAGTTGAGCTGGTGTTCCTGCCGGGCACCTACACGACCTGCCCGGCCTGCCACGGCAAGCGCTATAGGCCGGAGATCCTTGAGGTGCAGTGGAACGGCCGCAGCATCGCGGATGTTTTGGCGTTGACCGTGGACGAGGCGCTAGAGGCTTTCGCGGAGGAGCCGAGGATTCTGCGCTCGGTCGAATTCCTGCACGCGCTCGGTCTGGGTTACCTGCGGCTGGGGCAGGGTTCCCCGGAACTATCGGGTGGCGAGGCGCAGCGCATCAAGCTCGCCTCCGAGATGCAACGCGGCTCGAGCCGCAAGCACAGCCTGTACCTCTTAGATGAGCCGACGACGGGGCTGCATCCCGCGGATGTGGACCTGCTGCTCGCGCAGTTGCGGCGCTTGGTCGATGACGGCGCGACGGTGGTCGTCGTTGAGCACGACCTCCGGGTGGTCGCACAGGCCGACCACGTCATCGACGTCGGCCCGGGAGCCGGCAATGAGGGCGGCCAGATCCTGGCCACCGGGACGCCAGCGGAGATTGCCCAGCAGGGTGTGCAGCCGGATTCACTCTCGGTGACGGCTCAGGCGCTGGCCGAGCGAGCTGGATTGCGGTGAAGTTCCCGGCGCACAGGGCAGCCCTCCACACCCCACTTATACACACAAGCTCTGAATAGCCCTCAAATAGGTACTTCTCGAAGCATTATTGCTGTCATAGGATTCAACCAGCAATCTGTGCTCCACATCACTAAGTACTTAAGAGGACAACCGTGTCTGCCGAATCTAACTCGACTGCGTCTGCTGAGCCGCAAGGGCAACAGCAGGATTCCGCGAACGATCCACTTGATCGTTCATCCCGCCGCAACTGGTGGACCTTCGCGCTCGGGCCCGTTGCGGGCCTGATTCTGGGCTTCATCCTGCCAGACTCACTGAGCTTTGAAGGCAAGGCCGTTGCCGGCATCGCGCTGTGGATGGCCATCTGGTGGATGACCGAAGCCGCACCGATCCCTGTCACGTCGCTGCTGCCGTTGGTGATGTTCCCGTTGTTCGGGATGGCGCCGATGGGCGAAGTCGCGGCACCATACGCTGACCCGGTGGTCTTCCTGGTGATGGGTGGCGTGATCCTCGGCCTAGCCACGGAGAAATCGCAGCTACACCTCAGGATCGCGCTGTGGACCATCCGCTTAGTCGGTACGCGGCCCTCGCAGATCGTGCTGGGCGTGATGATCGCCTCCGCATTCATCTCCGCGTGGGTCTCCAACACCGCTACCGCGGTCATCATGGTGCCGATCGCCACCTCGATCCTGAGCCTCGTACGCGAAGTCGACCCCGATGCGGCCAGCCCGCGCCTCGCCGCGTCCCTTCTGCTCGGTGTCGCCTACGGTGTCACGATCGGTTCCACCGCAACCCTCATCGGCCAGCCGCCCATGGCGCTCATGAAGGGTCACCTCGCGAAGAACCACGACATCGACATTCAGTTCGGCCAGTGGATGCTTGTAGGTGTGCCGTGGGCGATCATCATGACCGGGTTCGCGTGGCTCGTGCTGACCAAGTTCGTTTTCCGTCCCGAGATCAACGAACTGCCTGGTGGCAAGGAAATGATCGAAAGCGAATTCCGCAAGCTCGGCAAGATGAGCACCGCTGAACGCCGTGTCTCCTGGATTTTCGTGGCCGCGATCTTGTTCTGGGTTGTTGTGCCGTTCCTCAAGGACGTCGCTTGGGTTGCTGAAAACCTGCCGTTCCTCGCCCGCATCAGCGACTCCCAGGTCGCGATGGCCGCCGCGGTCGCATGCTTCCTGGTGCCCGCAAAGAAGCGTAGCGAAGACCCATCCGGGCAGCCGCTACTGCGTTGGTCTTCCGCGAAAGAAATCCCGTGGGGCCTACTGTTGCTGTTCGGTGGCGGCTTGTCACTGTCCGCGATGTTCACCGCTACCGGGTTCTCCGCGTGGATCGGTAACCAGGTGACCGGCTGGACCGCCCTACCGAAGGTCCTGATCATCCTCGCGATCATCTTGGTCGCACTCGTACTCACCGAGCTGACCTCCAACACCGCCACCGCAGCGGCGTTCTTCCCGATCTTCAGCGCGGTTGCCTTGGGTATGGGTATCAACCCGCTGTTCATGACGATCGCCGTGACGCTCGCTGTCTGCTCGGCGTACATGTTGCCGGTCGCGACGCCATCAAACGCTGTTGCGTTTGGTTCCGGCGAGATCACGATCAAACAGATGGTCCGGGCCGGTATCTGGCTCAACCTCTTCTCCATCGTGATGGTCATGATTGTGCTCTACACACTCGTACCACTCGTGTTCGGAGTCTCGCTGTAGCGCGAACACCTCAGACAAAAACGGAAGGGCCGGCAACACCATTAGGCGTTGCCGGCCCTTCCCTTATGACTCAGCCGGTGAGCTGGTGCGTTGCTGGCCGGTCTCTTTCCCGGCCAGCGGCCCCGCCACTAACTGCGGCGTTTACGCCGTACCAGCACGAGCGCCACACCAGCGGCTACCAGGCCAAGCCCAGCCAACACAGCGACCGTCACCTCAGCACCCGTGGTAGCCAGGCCCGGCTTCCTACCCTCCGGCGTTTCCGGAGCCGGCGTCTCACTAGCCCCAGGGGCAGGTTCACCCGGTTGTGCAGGTTCGCTCGGAGCCGATTCGCTCGGAGCCGGTTCGCTCGGTGTTGGATCGCTTGGCGCAGGTTCGCTCGGAGCCGGCTCACTTGGCCCCGGCGATTCACTCGGCGCTGGTTCGCTTGGCTCTTCCGGTTCGCGTGGCTTATCGACCGTGATCTTGGCCTCGGCCTCGTTGGACTTCACCGGCGTCCCGTTGTTCGTAGTACCGGATGCGGTGGCCGTGTTGATGACTTCGCCGGCGTCCGCATCGACCTCTGTCACGGTGTACTCACCGGACACACACGTGGTTGATTCGCCCGGCGCGAGGGTTTCGGCCTCGCATGTGACCTCAACCTCGGCATCGGTGAGCATCGCGTCATCCAGCTCGATGCCGTTGACGGTGAGCTTGCCGGTGTTGGTCACGGTGAAGAGGTACTCGACCTTGTCCCCGGCCAGGTAGCTGTCCTTCTTATCCTTGACGGCCTTCTCAAGCTCCAGCTGCGGGGTTGCGACCTTGACCTTGGCTTCAGCCTCGTTCGATTCGACCGGTTCGCCCGGGACAGTGGAGCCCTTCGCTTTCGCCGTGTTGACGTATTCACTCTGGCCCTCAACGTCCTCGGCAGTCAGAACGTGCGATGCGGTGCAAGTGAACGAATCCCCCGGCGCCAGCGTGGTGTTGGCCTCGCCGCAGTCGAGGTCCTGAACCTTCGGGTCTTCGAGCGTGACGTCCTTGACGGTCACGTTCCCGTTGTTGGAGACGATGAAGCTGTACTCGACCGTGTCGCCCACCGTGAGCGGTTCAGGCGCTGGTTCGGCATCCTCCGCCCAGTTGGTGACGGTCTTCTGAAGGCTCAGCGATGGCTCACTCTTCGGGACCGTGACAGTCGCGGTGTCCTTCGAGCTGACCTTCTCGCCGCCCTCCGGCTTCGAAGAACCGGTCAGGGTCACGGTGTTCGGCAACTCATTGCCGGCGTCAACCTGGTCCTGGGTGATCTCGCTTTCACCCGTGCAGGTGAATTCGGAACCCACCGGCAGCGTCACGTCACCAGCGGCCACATCGAGCTCTTCCTCACCCACCGTGCAGGTCAGTTCAATGTCACCACCGGCCCACTCATCGGCGAGCTTCACGTTATACAGGGTTACGTTGCCGGTGTTCTTGCCGGTGATGGACCATTCGGCCTTCTCACCAGCCTTCTTCATAACTGACTTCTGACCATCAACAGTCTTCGTCACTTCAAGCGCCGGCTGAGCTTCCGGAACCGTGACGGTCGCCTTGCTGTGGTCTTCTACAGGAATCTCCTTGTCCTCGCCGGTGGTGGCGGACTTATACAGGTATGCACCGGTCACATCGGCGTTGTTAGGCAGCGTGACTTGTTCGTCCACATCGTCCTGGGTGACGGTGTAGGTTCCGATGCACTCATAGGTGTCCCCTACCGCGAGTTTGGCTTCGCCGTTGAGCAGGTCCTCAGTCGAGTCCCCCGCGTAGTCGCTGCCAGTTTTCGGTGTGATGGTGCACGTCAGGTCAAGAGGGTCCTTGCCTTCGACCCAGGTGTCGACCAGCTTGACCTTTTCAAGGTCAACGTTGCCGTTGTTCTCACCGGCCAGGACGAACTTCGCCTCACCGTTAACGGCTACCTCGTCAGAGTCCTTACCGTTCACGGTCTTCTTGAGGCTAATCTTCGGGGCTGGTTTAAACACACCGAAGTCATACTTACTGTGGGTTTGAGGCTTGTTGGCGTCATACTTGTCCGGGTTCGGTTCGGTCACGGTGATGACCTGGCCCGTCCAGGAGCCGGCATCAGTGTTCTCGCCCTTACCTGCTTGGGTGTTGATGTCGGTTTCCTCCAGCGGGCTCACCACTACGCGGTAGTCGCCCCGCTTGAGAGACTCGAACGTGTAGTTGCCGTCCTTATCACTCGTAGTGGTCTGGACAGCGACGGGTTCTCCGTTCTCGTCTTTCTTGATCTCACCGTTCTCTTCCACTTCGTAGAGGGTCACGGTGTAGCCCGGCAGGTTCTTCTCTCCGTCTTGCTGTTTCTCGTCCCGGTTCTTGTCGTGGTAGATGGTGCCGGAAATCTTCGCGGCATAGACCTCAGTCTTGACGGGGTCCGGTTGCGGAACAGGTAGGGCCCCGACGCCGGTGGTGTCGGCGGTCTCGCCGCGGACAGCGTGCATCGTGGCAATACCCGTGGAGTTCACGTACTTGTCGCCGTGCTTATTGCCGCGCGGTTCGAAGTCCAGAACGTATGCGTCCTCGGACTTCGGGCTCAGCAGCGGGCTATCGAAGCGTAGCGCTGTGATGTGCTTTGCCCCCGGCTTGGCTTGGGCCTCGATGACCTCCTGGGTCAGCAGCTCCCATTTGGTGTCGCTCGGCTTCTTATCGATGCCGCGTTTGGTTGCCCGGGAGGCATTGACGCACGCGTCGAGATCATCCTTGCCCTGAGCGTTCGTTGGGCATACAGACACCGTGTTCGGGTCATCGTAGGTGTAGTAGATCTCGTGGCCTTCGGCCGTGTTCGAGCCCACGTTCTCCGGGACCTTACTCAGCCAGTATTCGCCGCTGAATGTGGTGCCGCGCCAGTCGCCGTTGAACGGCAACACGTCGATGAACTGGGTGGCGCTCAGTTGCGCCTCAGTGTAGTTGCTGAGGTTGAGACGATGCTGGAACACGGCGTCGTGGTCCACGAGCTTGTCCTCGGTAGACTTCGCTAAGCCCGCCGCTACCACGTTAGGAACAGTGAGCGTGGACAGCGAGGCCATAGAGTTCAGCGGCGTGTATTCCTTCGCCGCGTCCTTAGCCGGAGTGAAGGCTTCCTTGGTAGAGGAGGACTTGATGGTCCGGTCCTTCTTCAACGCCGGCATCGCCTTATCAAGGTCCAGCTCCGGGGTGCCCGTGATGCGGTATGAATGGACCACATCGAAGGATTGGAGCGGGCCAGACCACACCGGGGTCACTACCGTGAACGTTGGCCGCGGCTGGCCGTTATCCCACGGCTGGAAGAACACGGTGGAACGCGCAGCGTTCTTGGTGGCCCAGTCGATCGGGAAGAACGGGTCATTATTTGGGTCCCCGGTTTCGTTCTTCTGATCCGATAGGGCCCACGTGCGCTCAATGTAGTTGTCCTTGGACGGGGCGCAGTCATTCGGGTTGTTCGAGATTTCGCCGCGGTGGTAGGTCATACCGGGCGAGAGCGTTTCCTCGTCGGCGGTTACACACTTGGACAGATAGATGCGCATGTGTACGCGCGTCGGGTTGCCGTCAGCGTCTTTCGAGTTCACTGCAGCGAGCGTTCCGTTGTTGATAACGACCTGCCCGGAGGTAATGAGCTGTTGCTTCTGTTCACCGATACCGTTAAGGCGCGTCTCGCCTAGGGTGCCCCAGATATCGCGGACACCGGCCGCTGGCTTCTCCGCGAGGAGTGTGTCCTGCATGCTACCGCGGACCTTCTTTTCCCCCGAGTAGACCGCACCGTAGTTAACGGTCTTGTAGTACTCGTCATCACCCTTGGCGGCCTTCACGGTAGGCAGGGTCGAGACCACGCGAGGGTCACCCGTGGTCGCCACGTAGCGGAAGATGGTTGGCTGCTGGATGACGTTCTCGCCCGGAATCACAATCTTGATACCAGCGATCTCGTTCGGCTTCATGCTGCCAGGCTCTGCGAAGGTGTTACCCTTCACGCCGGCCGAGGCATCGTAGAACACTTCCCAGCCTGCGTCACCGGCGCAGTCCGGGTTACCGCCGTTGGTTTTGTCTTGCTTGGTGATGTACACCTTGGCGTCCGGGAAAACGTCTTGGATATTGACCTTGCCGGTGCCACCGATCTGGACGGTGGGAACGTAGATGTTCCCCTCAGTAACAACACGTTGTGTCCCAGGTTGCCATGCGGCACAGATGGTGGGGTTGTCTTTGACATCGGCTGGGGTGACGTTCAGACGAACGTTCGCGCTGGACAAGGCCTGCTTGTAGCGGAAGGCTTGTTTGCCTTTCTCCTCGGTTTCCACCCATTTGACGCCGACGTCGTCTTTAGCAGATGGGCAGCCGTTCGGGTTGGTGCATTTCCACCTGGTCAGGTCAACAACCTGTTTGGCGCAGTTGTTGTTCGGGAAGCCGTACTCGCCTGCTAGCAGGCCTTGCTTCTCGTCAGCGGTGGATGCGCTGCACTCGCTCAAGCTACCTGGGTCAGCGGTGTTGTTGCCGAGCGCTTTATTGCCCGCCGTGGTCGGGATGTTGGATGGTACGCCGCGGCTGTCTTTCACGCGGATCGGTTTGCCGTCTTTGTCCACGATGTCCATGCGGGTAGTGAACGCGGTCTTACCTCCCGGCAGCCCCTCGGTAGGGATCAAGAAGCGGAACGGCGGGTTGCTTTTACCGTATTTACCGTCGATGTATGGGTTGCCGTTGGCGTCTACCTTGGCTTTCTGCCAGGCGCTACCGTTATAGGAGACGAGCACTTCATTGGCTTTGAACGGCGCGTCGGCCGGCATCACGAGGGTGTAGCGGCTAATGGTTTCAGGGTCGATCGGCAGGATGCGGCCGTTCGGTGTTGCACTATCTGGTGCCGGGCTGTGTTTCTGGTCGCTCGGGTAGGAGGGCAGGCCGGAGCGGGCACTGATGCCGATGTATTCGATACCGTTGCGGGTGGTGGTGTTGACGCCGCTTTCTGGTTCGATGATGCGCTGGTCAAAACGCGGCTCAACTAGAACGTTGAGTTTCTTGTTCGCTACCGCGGTGATGAGTTTGGTGCCGTCTTCTTTGACTGCCTTGAGGCCGAGGTTGAACGTGCCTTCCGGGTTGGTTCCGTCCGTAAGCTGCATGGAGGCGATGGTGGAGGCAGTGAGTTCGAGCGAGACGGTCGCGTTGATGTTCGGGTCCGCTTTCACAGTGACAGCACCGTTAGCATCAACTGTGGCGGAGACGCCGCCGTAGTTAGCGGAACCGGTTTTCAGGGTTGGTTTGACGGTTGGCTCTGGTAGACCTGCGGCGCGGGACTCGGCGGAGAGCCAGGTTGGGGTGAGGGTGAAGGTGATGGGTTCGCCGGCGGTCTTGACGTTGAGGTCGATGCTGTAGTGAGCGAGGTCCCCCGCACAAATATTGCCGTCCCGCGCCGTGTTGTCCCCGGGTTCGTAGCCGTTGGCTTTTGTGATGACGCAGCCGGCCCCGCCGTCACGGGCAAGGCGGAGGCCGTACTGGATGTTGCCGTCCCCCAACTCAACGGTCTGAGTCTCACCAGGCGCGCCGAGCTCACCCGGAGAATCTGCTGGAGCTGTGGCCGCTGGAGCTGTAGCGGGCTTGGCAGCCGTTGCGGTGGCGGTGGGTGCGGCCGGTGCCGCGCTGGTGGCGGGTGCTTCGGTTGCTGTGGCTTCGGCGGTGGCTTCGGCGGTGGGCGCCGTGTTAGGTGTTGCGGTTGCTGGGTTAGGGAGCGCCACAGTCATGCCGAATACGAGTGCAAGCACCGCGAGCGCGCTGCCCGTTCTCCTATATAGAGAGGACGTTATTCGTGCGAACATATGGCGTTCCTTAAACATCTACTAGCGCCACTGCGACCAGGTGGGGCACAATCTGAGCTTTAACCTTCACATCAATCTTGACGTTAAAACCCAGGAACTTCAAAGACAGCTCTAGAGAGGTTCACAACTTAAGGGGTGTTGCCTTTGATTCTTTTCTCACCCGAGCGGTTCGTAGCGTTCCAGGAACTCGGTCATCTTGTTGAGTACGCGTTCTTTGATTTCGGCGCGACTCTCGCCGTCGGCGGTGTTGCCGAAGAAGCTCACGGGCGGCAGTACGTCCCCGATGTCGGTTCCGATGCGGGGGACTTCCCCGGCGTTGAAGGCGCCCTCCATGAAGTCCCGCGCGGCGGGTTCGCGGAGTTTTTCTTCTTCGATGAGGGTGTCGAGTTCCTGTTCGCGGCGCTGGCCGATGAACGCGACCCACTGCTCGGCAACGCTCGCATCAGTGTTGACGAGTTCGATAAAGTCCATGAACAAGTCCCGTTTATCGCGCAGCGTCGGGCTGGATTCAACCGCTTGCAGTACTTGTTCTTTGTACTGGTAGTCGGGAACCTGGGATTTCAGCATTGGTTCGCGGAACTTCTCGACCAGCATGAGGATGTAGTCGACGTTGACTTACACTTGGCGTAGAAGCTCGATCTCGAATACGAGTTCAAGTTGTTCCGGTTGCGGCTCGTTCGCGTCGGCATCCGCCCGCATCTCATCGCGCACCGCGAGGTAGACGCTCTGCAGGTCTTGAATCTCACGCGGGGTGAGGTCGTCATCGTCAGGGAACTCATCGAACCCGGCCAGCAGGTTCCTCAGCCGTAGGATCTCGCCGAAGACTTCGACGAAGTGTCGCTGTTCACTTTCGCTCGTAGGCACCCCGGCGCCGGGCGCGTGGAAAGCCAACATTTCCGCGACTTTGAGCCGGTACTGATCGAGGTAGTGCTCGTACGGCTCCAGTAGCGCGATGCCTTGCGCGTCAGCGTTCCCGAACAGGGCGAGCGCGTCTTCGGTGTTCTCTTGGAGGTCGCGGAAGCACACGATGTTCCCGTACCGCTTGACCTGGTTGAGGATGCGGTTCGTGCGTGAGAACGCCTGAATCAGGCCGTGATACTTCAGGTTCTTGTCAACGTAGAGCGTGTTCAGTGTTGGCGCGTCGAAGCCGGTGAGGAACATGTTCACGACCAGCAGTAGGTCTACTTCGCGGTCTTTGACCCGCATGGAGAGGTCTCGGTAGTAGTTCTGGAAGTTGTCGCCGTTCGCGTCGTAGCTGGTGCCGTAAATCTGGTTGTAGTCGGCGATGGCGGTGTCCAAGAATTCGCGGTTTTCACCGCTGAGCCCGCGGGTGTCGAACCCTTCTTCCGCGAGGATTCCAGCCTCGGGGTCTTCGTTGGCGCCGTAGCTGAAGATCGTGGCGACTTTGAGCTTCTGGTGTTCAGGCAGCTCGGCCTGCTGGGCTTTGAACTCGTTGTAGTAGAGCTTGGCGGCTTCCACGGATTGAACGGCCATCATCGCGTTGAAGCCGTTGACCCTCCGCTTGACTGTTAGCGCCTCACTCCCCCTGCCCCGTGTGCGAGCGACGTCTGCGGTGTTGCTTGTGACGGTGTGTATGTACGTGGTGTTGGATTCTCCGGTTTCGGCCAGGCGGCGGGTGTGTTGGTTGAAGTGTTTGAGGATGTAGCTGGTGACGGCGCTGATGCGTTCGGGTGCCATGAGTGCGGCTTCTTCTTGCGCGCGGCTTGCGTCTTCCGCAACAGCCCCGCCGGCGCGCGCCAGCACGTTGTTGTATGCGAGTTTGAATGGGAGGACGTTTTTGTCTTCGATCGCGTCAACGATTGTGTAGGTGTGGAGTTGTTCGCCGAAGGTTTCTTCGGTGGTGCGCAGTATTACGCGGCCGTCGCGTGCGCCGTAGGATTTGCCTGCGTTGTCACGGAAAATTGGGGTTCCGGTGAATCCGAAAATATTGTATTTTTTGAATTTTTTGGTGATCACGTTATGCATTTCACCGAATTGGGATCGGTGGCATTCGTCGAAGATGATCACCGTGTGTTCGTTGTAGATCGGGTGTTTCGCGTTGGCTGCAACGAAGTTGGAGAGTTTTTGGATGGTGGTGATGATGATGCGCGCGTTGGGGTCCCCCATTTGTTGGGTGAGGATTTTGGTGGACGTGTTGGAGTTAGCGGCACCTTTTTTGAAGCTGTCGTATTCCCGCATGGTTTGGTAGTCGAGGTCTTTGCGGTCCACGACGAATAGGACTTTAGGGTTACTTGGGAGCGCGGTGGCGAGTTGCGCGGTTTTGAAGCTGGTAAGTGTTTTACCGGAGCCTGTGGTGTGCCAGATGTAGCCGCCGGCTTGGGTGGTGCCGAGCATTTTGTTGTTGGCGGCTACGTCAATGCGTTGGAGGATACGTTCGGTCGCGGCGATTTGGTAGGGCCGCATGACTAGGAGGTTGCCGTCTTCGCGGAGTACGCAGTATTTGGTGAGGATGTTGAGGATGGTGTGTTTGGCGAAGAAGGTGCGGGTGAAGCCGTGCAGGTCTGGGATAACTTTGTTGTGGCTGTCTGCCCACCAGCAGGTGAAGGCCCACGTGTTGGGGGTGCGTTTGGTGTTGTCGGTTGGTTTGGGCCGGGTGGTGTTGGAGTAGTACTTGGTGAGTGTTCCGTTGGAGATGACGAACACTTGCACGTAGTCGAAGAGTCCGTGGCCGGCCCAGAGGGATTGGTTTTGGTAGCGGGCTATTTGGTTGAACGCTTCGCGGAGGTTGACGCCGCGGCGTTTGAGTTCGATGTGGATGAGTGGCAGCCCGTTGACGAGGATGGTGACGTCGTACCGGTTGGAGTGGGTCGCTGAGCCTGGGGTGGTTCCGGCGTCGACGGTGTATTGGTTGATGACTTGGAGTTTGTTGTTGTGGATGTGGGTTTTATCAAGCAGCCGAATGTTTTTGGTGGTTCCGTCTTCGCGTTGTAGCAGTTGGGTGTTGGCGTTGTGGAGGCGCCAGGTTTTTTCTTTGGGTCCTTCGTTGGCGCTGGCGATGGAGGTTTCGAAGAACGCTTTCCATTCCGCGTCGGTGAGTTGGATGTTGTTGAGCGCTTCAAGTTGGGTGCGGAGGTTCGCGACGAGGGCGGCCTCGTCACGGATTTCGACGTATTCGTAGGCTTGCGCCTGGAGTTGTGCAATGAGGGCGTCTTCGAGTTGCGCTTCAGACTGATAGGTGTCCGATGCGGTGGTGTCGGCTTCGTAGGTGGCGACGACGGTGGCTTCGTCACTGACCGCTATGGGAGCGATCTTCCCGCGGTTCAGATCCTCAACTGCGGATTTCTCCATTCCTGCCATTCCCCTACCCTGCTCTGCTAAACCTCAATTGGAAGCGAGTTTATGCCGCTTCCGGCTGCAGCTCTTTGAACGTCAATAGTTTGTCTCGATAGTACTCATACTGCTTCCGCCGAGCCTCAATCTCGGCAGGCAAACCCGACGACAAGTCGTTCACCAAAGCATCAAACTTGTCGAGTAGGTTGCTGATTTTGACTTGCTCTTCTTTGGCAATAAGCGGGATTCGTAGAAGCATGAGCTTAGACCTGTTCAGCGCTGGAATTCCCTGAAAAGTACACAGCTTATGGATGGCGGGCTGTAAGTAATTCATCAGATGGAAGAGGAAACGTGGACTAATGAGATCGGGGTTCGGAATAACACCGTAGTTGAGGTTCCCTCGAAAGAATCGCCCTTCGGTCCAAGTAATTTGCCCGACACCTGCACCACGAGAAGCAACACCAATAGGGCCGTCTTCGACATTAAACTCTGAAACAAAGCCCAAAGGCTCTCGCCCACTGTTGATGACCGGGAAAGGCCCTGGGTTGTCCGCAATGAATCTCTTGTTAATCGCTGCTCCAACCCGCACTGTTGCGACTTCACTGAGCTCAACCCAGGTCGCCCCCCCATTTTCAGGGAAGGTCAGGAGCTGGTCGCGGTAGTGCTCATACTGCTTCCGGCGGGCCTCGAGCTCAGCCTCGAGCTCAGCCTCGAGCTCAGTAAAAAGATCAAGAATCTTAACGATCTCCCGTTGCACCTCAAGCGGCGGAACCGGGACTAATAGTTTGTTAAGAACTCGCTGCGTTAGGCTAGGAACCCCGCCCGCAGTATTAAGCCTCTCCAACCTGCTCATGACCATGTAGTAATAGAAGAACTTAGGCAGGATTGTAGATTCATCAATAACTGTGTAATAACAAGTATCAACAGTCCAAACTGGACCATCTACATAGAAAACTGACGAAAGGGACCCTTTACGCGGTAAGAGTACCGTCTCGCCTACGTATGCGGGCTCGTTCACATGCGCGAGTATCCCACCAGATCCATAGACTGGAACTGGCCCTTCTTCTAGGTGTTTGTAGTCGCGTCCATTCTTGATTGTGGCTATTTCTGCCAAAGGAACAAACTGAATCCCGTTGGGGCAGAGCTCTTGGATCATTTGCTCGATGCGGTTCATTTGGTTGCACCTGCTTCGAGTTCGGCGACGATCGCGTCGATGCTGGTACGCAGCTCAGCCTGGCGCTTTACGATTTCCTCGATTTCGGCGTTCAACGCCTCAATGTCGATCTTTTCGCGGGTGTCTTCCATCTCCACATACGAGCTCACGGAGAGGTTATAGTCGTTCGCCGCGATATCCTCAGCGCTCGCCCGCTTCGAAACGTACTGTTCCTCGCTACGTTCCGCGACCATCTCCACTATCTTGTCGCGATGCGAGGGCGCCATCACATTATGTTTACCCTGCCGGACGAAGTCTTTCGACGCGTCAATAAACAACACGTCATTATCCTTCTTGGACTTCTTCAACACGAGCACACAAACAGCAATCGTGGTGCCAAAGAACATGTCCTCCGGCAACTGAATCACCGCATCGACATAGTTGTTATCCACCAAGTATTTACGGATCTTCTGCTCCGTACCCCCGCGATACAAAACCCCAGGGAACTGCACCAACGCAGCCGTACCATCGACCGCAAGCCACGAGAGCACATGCATCGTGAACGCAAGATCTGCCTTCGTCACCGGCGCCAACACACCAGCCGGAGCGAACCGCACATCGTTAATCAGCAACGGATTATTCTTGCCCTCCCACCGCGTGGAATACGGCGGGTTAGACACAATCGCATCAAACGGCTGATCATCCCAATGCTGCGGATCAATCAACGTATCCCCATGCGCAATATTGAACTTGTCATAGTTCACGTCATGCAAAAACATGTTGATACGCGCCAAGTTATACGTGGTCAGGTTGATCTCCTGACCGTAATAGCCCTGCCGCACACCATTAGGGCCCAGAACCTTCGCGAACTTAAGAAGTAGCGAACCCGAACCAACCGCCGGGTCGCACAACTGGTCACGATGGATACAAGACCCCAGTGCGGAGCAGGGCCATCGAACAGCTTCGATACCGGCTATGAACTGGGATTTCCGGCTGCCGCGGACGTTTGGAGATTAGCCTGCTGTACCGCTGAGTATCTGGCACGTCACTACCCGGCTGGCGTCCGTAGAGGGGGTGAACCAGTCGGGATCTCGCGCGCAAGAATAGACGCGGGGTCTCGACAAATGATGCGGGTAACACCTCTACCTGTAGACGATACCGCTTGCTATTCGTTCTTGCAGGTGGGCCGACGACCATCTGCACTCCTAGTCAACTACAAAGCTTTTAGCAAGTTGGGGGTCAAGTCCCTTGTAGTGGTGTAACGGCGTTTTCCTCTCGTTTGGGGTTTTAGCCTGCGAGTGCGGGCATGTCGGCATCGGTCGTGGTTGTGGGTGTGGTGATTAGGTTGAGGCGGCTCTTGGCGAGGACTTCCAGGCCGAGGTAGCGGCGGCCTTCTGCCCATTCATCGGTTTGCTCGGCCAGGACGGCGCCGACGAGCCGGACAATCGCTTCCCGGTTTGGGAAGATCCCAACCGCATCGGTGCGGCGCCGGATCTCGCGGTTCAGCCGTTCGGTGGGGTTGTTCGACCAGATCTGCTGCCAGACCTCGGTCGGGAAGCTGGTGAACGCGAGAATGTCAGCGCGGGCGGCATCGAGGTGGTCTGCGACGTCGGGGAGTTTCTCGGCGGTGTAGTCCAGTAGCCGGTCGAACTGGGCGTGAACAGCATCGGCGTCAGGCTGGTCATAGACGGAGTGGAGCATGGCCTTGACCGCCGGCCACAAGCTCTTGGGAGTGATGCTCATCAGGTTCGCGGCGTAGTGAGTGCGGCAACGCTGCCAGACGGCACCGGGCAGGTTCGCCGCGATCGCTTCCACGATGCCTTGGTGGGCGTCGGAGGTGACCAGCCGGACCCCGGACAGTCCTCGGGCGACCGGATCGGCGAAAAACTTGTTCCAGGCCGGGCCGGTCTCGCTCGTGGCGACCCGCATCCCTAAGACTTCGCGATGCCCGTCGGCGTTGACCCCGGTCGCGAGCATGACGACCGCGTTGACCAAACGACTTCCCTCGCGAACTTTCATCGTCAACGCGTCGGCGGTCACGAACGTGAACGGCCCAGCATCGCCTAGTGGGCGGTGTCGAAACTCGGCGACGTGCTCGTCCAACTCGGCGGCCATGCGAGAGACCTGGGACTTCGATAGCCGGTCGATTCCCAACGTCTTGACCAACTTGTCCATCCGGCGAGTACTGACTCCAGCGAGATAGCAGTCGGCAACAACAGTGATCAATGCGGACTCGGCGCGCTTGCGACGCTCCAGCAGCCACTCAGGGAAATAGGTGCCCTGGCGTAGTTTCGGGACCGCGATGTCCAAGGTCCCAACACGGGTATCGAGAGGCCGGTGGCGGTAGCCGTTGCGCTGGGCCCGTCGGTCAGGATCTGGGCGGCTGTACTCGGCACCTGCAACCGCATCAGCATTCGCAGACAGCAACTCGTTGATCGCAGTCTGCAACAGGTGACGCCTCGGCAAGCAGTTCGCCAAGCAGCCCGGCAGGGTCGACAATATGGGTAGCGGTCATCGTGTGGCCTTTCGCGAGTGAGTTGTAGGGGACGAAACTCGAGGATCACGCGGTGACCGCCCTGCTGTCCAGCACGACCACCCCGCTACACCACTATGAGGGACTCAACTCCCTTGGTGATTAGTAGCGCCCTCGCTCATCAGCGAGATGCTGTTCGCGCATGATCTCACTAGCGCCATGTTCGCGACAGCACCACGTGTGCCAAACGTGTCGAGGTACTCCGATTCGAGCTGTGGGTTTAGGGCTTGGCGCCTGGCACCGGGACCGCGTCCGCTAATCTGAGGTGTGTCTCAGCTGCCAACGAGACGACGCATCGGCGGCAGCCACGAAATCGTGGAACCGTCCGGGCCGGCTAGACAATTCCTTAGGCGTGCCGGTTTCGGCGACGATAGCACCGTCCGCTAAGGGTTCGAGGAAGACCACCTGATCGGCGCTATCTATGGTGGATAGTCTGTGCGCTACCACGATCACAGTGCGGCCCTCAGATAGTTGACTGATGACGTCGCTAATCGCCGATTCATTCTCGCCGTCCAGCGCCGAGGTAATCTCGTCGAGCAGCAGTATCGGAGCATCCTTGATGAATGCCCGAGCGATTGCCACTCGTTGGCGCTCACCTCCAGACAGGCTCTGCCCGGCAGGCCCCACTTCGGTATCCCAACCGTGAGGCAGCGCCTCAATCACCCGATCAAGTCTCGCCTTGCGAGCTGCCTCTTCCAACTCGGCGTCCGTCGCATTGGGACGGGCAATCCGCAGATTCTCCCGGATCGTGGTGTCAAACAGGTAGGTGTCCTGGAACACCATCGAGGTCAGCTCCATGATCCGCGTGGTTGGAATCTCGCGCACGTCCACCCCGCCGATGGTCACGCTACCGGCGTCGACATCCCAAAACCTTGCGGTGAGACGCAAGATCGTCGACTTCCCGGCCCCTGACGGCCCCACTAGTGCGGTGACTGCTCCCTGCGGGGCGGTGAGCGAGACATCGTCTAGGACAGGCCGGCCTGACTCGTAGGAAAACGACACTCCTCGGAATTCAATCGACGTCCCACGCGGTTCCCGTGCCTGCTCGGAATCAGGTTCGGCAAGTGGCGCGGCATCAAGGATTATTCCCATCTGGCGCAACGCCACTGCGGCGTTATCGACCTCAGATGCGTAGAGCGCGGCTTTTGTGAGCGGCAGCAGCATGCGCGCACTGACCGCCGCGATCACCAGATACGCAATCGGGTCCAGACGCGCTCCGGTCACGAACGACAGCCCCAAGGCGAGCACCACCGCGAAAGTCACGTTAGCGATGAGGTTGAATCCTTGGGCAGGTCGGCCCTTGATCCGAAGCCCGGCCAACGTCGCCTCAGAGTCGGCTTGCAGAGTCTCTTGTACGGGGTCCCACGACGTCGCGGCACCCGTGGCTCGAAGCACCGGTTGTAGCCTGGCGAACTCAATCAACCGGCCGGCTGCGGCGGCCGAGGTACGGTCTTCCATGTCATTGGCTCTGGTTGTTGCCGCCGACATTTTCCGCCACGTGAGAATAAACGGCAAGATCGACACTGCCATGACCACAGCTAACGGCCACTCAATGAATGCGGTGGCAACGAGCATCACCAACGGCACGATGAAGGCGTTGCACAGGTTCGGGATCACCATTGATGCCAGATGCGACAGGGTGTTGATCTCCTTGGATGTCGCATTAGCCACATCCGCTTCGCGTTTGGCATTAAACCACCCAAGCGGCAGCTGCAAGACATGATCTGCTATGCGATCAATTAAGGTATCGCATACTTCATAGACGCTGATCCGATAGGAGCGGTACATCGCGAAGGTGTCGACCGTCACCGTGATCGCGCCGAGGATGGCAACGACGACGAGCCAGGTGCCAAGGGTTTCAGAGCGGGAGAATAATGCCCGAAGGAAGGGGATCATCAACGCCAGTGTGATGCCTTGTAGGACAGCGGAGAAGGCGAACCAGCCCACCAACGTACGCAACTCGGCCCTGTTGACGACCCTGATCATTAGTTTCCACATGAGCGTGTCTCTCCTTAGGCCATGTAATGGAGTTCTTGGGCCCGCCACATCTCGCTATAGGTCCCCGCTTGGTCGACCAAGTCCTCGTGCCTACCACGCTGAGTGATGTGGCCGTCCTCAATCACGAGGATCTGGTCGGCGTCTCGGATGGTGGCGAGTCGATGCGCGATGATGATCACCGTGCGCCCGGATGCCAGGGTGCTGAGCGCTTCGTGGATCGCACGCTCCGACTGGGGGTCTGCTTGCGCGGTGGCCTCGTCGAGAATCAAGATCGGCGCATCCTGCAAGTATGCTCGCGCCAGGGTGATGCGTTGCCGCTCACCGCCCGAGAGGAAGCCACCAACCTCGCCAAGCACGGTGTCATACCCCTCGGGCAGACGCATAATGCGATCGTGGATGCATGCCGCACGGGCTGCTGCCTCGACCTCGGCGCGCGTTGCCGACGGTTTCGACAGCGCGATATTGGTATGGACCGAATCGTTCGACAACGTTACGTCCTGTAGGACGATCGCGACGCGGGAAAGTAGCCACGAAAAACTCGCCTCGCGCACATCCACACCGCTGATGCGTACCACGCCATCATTGACGTCGTAAAAGCGCGCAATCAGCCGGGCCAGTGTGGACTTCCCTCCGCCCGACGGGCCCACCAGAGCCGTGACCGTTCCGGGCTCAGCCGTAAAGGAGACACCGTGCACAACGGGCACGTCAGGCTCGTAGGAGAAGGAAACCTCACAGACCTCAACTTGGCCGGGGTTTGGGCCCTCTTCTTGGGTGCGGCTGCCTTCGGGCATGGGTTTCTCGGAAAGCAGCTCTGCCGTGGTGCGAGCCGCCAGCTGCGACTCATAGATATGCTGCATCAGACCGACTAGCACCGTGAACCCCTCCGGGATGCCGGGAGCGATCAGGAAGAATGGCAGCGTCGCCGACAGCGTGCTCCAATCCTGCGCGACGAATAGCGCCGCCAGTAACGCGACCGTGACGAAGACCGTGGCTGGACGCAGTAGCGAACCGAGCAGACTAATCGCTCTGCCGGAGCGACGAACCCAGTCGAAGGAGATGGCAGAAAATTGCTGGCGGGCGGCGTTAAAGCGCGTTCGGGTCGCATCGGTGGCCTGGAAATTCTTGATCTCCTTAATGCCCTCAAGCATTTCGACGGTGGCTGCGGCCAGTGCGGTCTGGGCATGTCCGAATCGCTCGGTGATATCGCTATAGCCGCGCATGGTCGTGCTGACGATGATCACGATCGCTACGGCCCACGTTCCAAAGAGCGCGAGCGCCAGTCGCCAATCGACCCACACGAGATACCCGAGGCCTACGACCATCGAGACCACGGCGTTGGTGACATCACCGGGAACATGCGCAACGAGAGTATGGATGGCTGCGGTATCGTCACACACCATCTTGCGGATGGCCCCGTGCGGCACCTGCGAGACCCTACCCAAGGGCAAACTGCCCAGCGCTTGGACCACATTGCCGCGCAACCGATGTCGGAGCTTGGCTTCTGCCTCGTGGGTGACACCCAATCCAAACAGGTAGAGCAATTGGCCCACGAACAGCGAAAGCACCGCTATCACGGCCCAAACCCACGGCTTTCCGGTCCAGCCGGTGCGCACCTGCCCGTCAAGCCAGATCGCGGCCATGTTGTGTAAGGCGACGAACGGCACCAGCGTGACGATAGCGCCTAAGGCTGTGAGGACTGCGGAAAGGACCATCGCGCCCTTGGCCGGGCGGATTAGTGCGGCGACGGAAATACTCACATCGGGCTCCTGTCGAGTCGAGTCTTTCGAAACGTTCATTGGCGCCACCACCACAGCAACGCAGTAACGGCCCAAAGGAGGCCCACCAGGCACCAATCTCGCACCTGCCACGGCGTGTGTTGGAGTTCCGTGCGCCGCGGATAGGCGCTAAAGCCACGTGAATCCATCGACAGGGCAACCCGTTCGCCGTGCTGGACGGCGAGGATCGCCAGCGGCACGAGGGAACCCACCCATCGAATTGCGGGCGCTAACGGCCCCCATGATGCCCCAATACCCCGCAATGCCCGCGCTGTGCGCAACAGCTGGAAATCTCGCCGGAAACGAGTGACGAAGGCGACAGCCGCAGTTCCCGCCGCAGTGACCCGATAGGGAAGCTTGAACGTCGTCGTCAACGTGCGAAGCAGCGCTTCCGGATGAGTGCTGATGCCTGAAAGCAGCATGAGGGACAACAGTGCCCCGATACCGCTCGCTGCCGCAAGCTCGCCACCGTAATTGTAGAGTGGGCTGACCTCTTCAATGGTGTAGTTGTAGCGGAACACCGGCAGTAGCACAGCTGCGATGACCCAGGGTGCTAGCAGTGACATGACCGTTCGAGCGCGACTCGCTCTCGCGGCTACCATGGCCAGGCTCGCTGCGATGAGCACTCCAACATTGACGGCCGGGTCCTTGCATACGAACACCATGACCATCGCCGGGATTAGCGCCAATAGCAACGTCACAGGATTGAACGATGAGAAGAGTCCACGGGGCACGGACGGCGAAGGCGGGTTCGCTGGTGCTGCGGATGCGGCGTTTTCACGAGTTTCGCTAACGGCAGCAGGTAGCGCGATGATGTGGCTGCAGCGTGATAGGGCAAGTTCTAGGTCGTGGGTGGCCATGATGACGGTTCTGCCCTCAGCGCGCAGTTCGTCGATGAAGGCCATGAGTTCGCAGGTATTCGCCCAATCCTGGCCGTACGTGGGCTCGTCAAGGACAATCACATCGCGGCTCTCGGCGACCATCGTAGCCACCGATAGTCTACGAATCTGGCCGCCTGAGAGAGTCAACGGGTGTTGGTCTCGATACTGGGAGAGATGGAATTGCTCCACAATAGCCTCGGCTTTAGACGCGGAAACATCCCCCGTGGAGATTTCGCCAGCCACGGTAGAACAAACCATCTGATGTTCCGGGTTTTGAAACACGTAGCCGACCTGGTGCCGCCCTCGCCGCACAACCTCTCCGCAGACCGTAGCGCGTTGTGCCTTTGATGGTATGAGACCCGCCAGCGCCGCGAGCAGGGATGTTTTGCCTGCGCCATTCGGCCCTATAAGCGCGATAAACTCGCCACCCCGTAGCCGCATAGAGATAGCTGGGGAACGTCCGGGAACACAGAAATCTGCCAGCTCTACCGTGGCGCTGCCTCCACCGTCGAGCGTATCAATCGCATCGATGGTTTCCCATCCCGCTTCGGTGCGCCGCTGATATTGCACCGAATCACCACAGATATCTGTGATGCGGGGAACTCGAATGCCCGCCTGCTCACAGGTCAAGGCGTGGTGCGGGGATTCGTCGCGTAACGCACGGGGCAGCCACACTCCGCACGCCTCAAGTTCCGCGGTATGGCTGAGAAAAACCTCATGTGGAGTTCCCTGCGCGATCACCGCGCCCTGCGCGTTGAGCGCTATGACGTGATCGCACAGGGGTAGGACCGGGTCGAGGTCATGGTCGATCACCACGATGCCCACGCCATCGCTAACCAGCTGTTGGATGACGCTGTAAAACTCGTCCGTGCCTTGCGTGTCAATCATCGATGTTGGCTCATCGAGGACTAGTAAGCGGGGCTGCATAGCCAGTGCTACCGCGATCGCTAGGCGCTGGCGTTGGCCGCCCGATAATCTCCATGGGCTCTCCCACAGCTTGGTCTCCAGAGCAACCGCAGCCAATGCCTCGCGTACCCGTCGATCAATCTCAGGAACAGGCAGGCAGAGGTTCTGCAGCGCAAACGCGACATCGTCATACACCGTACGGGTAATGACTGCGGCATCCGGATTTTGTCCCACGTAGGCGACATTGGTAGCGATCAACTGGACCGTGGCGTCGGCGATTTCGGCGCCGGCAATTTGAACGCTGCCGGAGTATTCGGACGGCAGACAGTGGGGCACAAGGCCGCACACGGCTCGGACGAAGGTAGTTTTACCGCATCCAGAGGGCCCAATGACGGCCGTTACCTGACCGCTCAGGTGGACCAGGCTTGGACGTTGCAGCACCCACCGGTCCTGACCCAAGTAGTGAACGGAAAGATCCTCAACCGCCAGGAGCGCCCGCGCGGACTCGTTCACAGACCGTTGCTCGCTGCTCAAAGTGGAGGCCAGCCTTTCACTCACGATGGTCTACGCCTACGCCTGCATTGTTGAGCAAACGGGTTAGTCCGACGACGGCCAAACCGCCAATGACGGACGACGTGACTCCCACCAGCACGATCAGTCCCGATACCGAGATTCCCACCGCGTGCTTGAGCAGCGTGAGGTACAACAGGCTGTTAAAGGCCCCGAAGAATGCGGCGGAGATCAGATACGCCCACCACGTCCACTTCCGGTACAGCATCAACGCCATGGGAAACTCAACCAGGAGCCCGCCAATGACGTTACCGACAATCGCGGCAGGCCCAGTGGGAGTAGTAAATACGCTCACAACTCCGATGATCAGCGCGGCCAGCAGCGAAGCGCCCGGCCTTCGCACAACGGCCAGAGGAAGGAGGTAGGGAATGACCCAAAGTCCGAGAAGGGACACCCCGAGCCAGACTGCGCTCTGCGAAGCCGCACCCGCCGGCGCGATGTAGTTCAGTGGGATGAGGATGATGAGGCCGACCACCGACAGGGAGGCCACCATCATGAGATTTCGGGTACCTAGAATTGAGTCGGTTAATCCCCCGCGAGCTGAGCGTCGAACCGTACCGGATCGGTCTGTCATAGCAAACTCCCTTTCACTTAGGTTAGCCTACCCTAACTCCCGACCGGGGTCAAGTCCCCGGCGTACCTTACATATATTGATCGCG
>NZ_KV789397.1:0-3130 GCF_001807575.1 Arthrobacter sp. HMSC08H08 | reverse complement strand
GACTGCCGCCAATCTTTGCAACAGAGCCTTTGCGTCAATGCAGGGAGATAGCGAAGAGCGCGCTTCAACGGAGATGCTCGAATGGGTCCACGACGGATTGGAGTCCGTGGTCGCGGCAGACGTAGATGATTCGCACGCCGTACCCGTCGGCGCCGCTCGGCTCGGGGTCGCATTCTGCGCGGCAGACGTTACAGAGCCGGTGCTCGTTGCTCCCCCAGACCGTGACCTCGATATCGTCGGGGATCTCCATTCCGTCGAACTCCATATGCGGAGGTTAGCTGTCGCGGATTGAGTCGTGTCAAGATGCGGCACCGATGCTAAACCGCCGTTACCTATGGTCATCGCGCCGGTCGCGCACTCGACGCTTAGTTCTTGAGGTACTCGAGGACGGCGATGACGCGCTTGTTCCCTGTGCGCTCGTTAAGGTCGAGCATGGTGAAGATGCTGCTGATGTGCCGTTCCGCGATCGCGACGCGACATGCACACGGTCCCTGATTTGCTCGTTTGTGAGCCCCGTAGCCATGAGCGAATCGTCAGTATCGCGGAGGAGGTGCTGCGGGAGCGGGAAAGGATTGACCTTACTGACGCAGAGACCCAAAGTGCGAGCATCCCTCATCGCTTTGATGCCAGCCCTTCAACCATTGCAACTAACCCGAACTCGAAATCTAGGTCTTGATCGACAGGCTCACATCCGTTGTCGAGCGCTGTTTGTTCTTCTAGTACGAAACCGACCGTATAGCGGCTGATAGCCATGAGAGCTCGGACCGCAGAGCCCTCAGCGAATCCTTCGGACACGAGAAACTCGATCTGACTTTCGGGGGCATCCGAGCCCGCTGGCATCTGGTCACTCTTTTGACGGTGAAACTCTGCGTGCAGCCGTGCTCCATCCCGGACTGCCAGAAGCGCTGTCCGGAAGCTCCGCGCGTTGCGCAGGAGAAAGTCGTCCCAGCGCTCCCCTGACTCTGGGAGTGAGGCGTGGTGTTCGCGATCAAGCACATCAGCTGCGAGCGATCCGAGCAGGTGGGCCTTTGTCCGAAAGTGCCAGTAGAGCGCTGGCTGCTGCACCCGCAGATGCGCAGCCAGCGCCCGTGTGGTGAAACCGTCGATCCCCGTGTTATTGAGCACATGCCTCGCACCGCGCAAGACTGCTGCACGATCGAGTCGCGCTTGTTTCTGAGCCATGCTTGCACTTTATCATCGATAACTTTATCGTTGATAAGGTGTCATCTCTCACTTCCGCTCGTGGCTCGTTGGCCACGGTCCTCATCACGGCTAGCCTCGACGCCGCCGGCATGGGCCTGGTGATGCCGATTCTTCCCGCACTGCTACACGAGGCAGGGGTCACCGCTGATGCGGTTCCGCTGAACGTCGGAGTGCTGATCGCGCTCTACGCGGTAATGCAGTTCATCTTTGCCCCCGTACTGGGAACGCTGTCGGACCGATTCGGCCGCCGCCGGGTGCTGCTTGTTTCCCTGGCCGGTGCGACCGTCGACTATCTCGTGCTCGCCACGACGTCCGCTCTGTCGGTGTTCTATATCGCCCGCGCAGTGGCTGGGATAACCGGAGCGACCAATGCGGTCACCGCCACCGTGATCGCCGACATCACGCCACCCCACCAGCGCGCCAAGCGTTTCGGTTTACTCAGTGCCTGCTATGGCGGCGGAATGATCGCGGGGCCAGCCATGGGTGGACTGTTCGGTGCCATCTCGCCACATCTGCCGTTTTTGCTCGCTGCTCTTCTCTCAGCGAGCAATCTGGCACTCACCTTTATCCTGTTACGCGAGACCCGTCCTGATTCCCCTGCGCGCTCTGCGTCGCTCGCTCAGCATCGTGGTCGCCCCGGCCTCAGCGCGGTGCCTGGGATTACCTTCCTATTAATCGCATTCGGCCTTGTTCAATTCATTGGGCAGGCTCCAGGTGCGACCTGGGTGCTGTTTACTGAACACCGCCTCGACTGGAGTCCCGTCGAAGTTGGAATCTCCCTGTCCGTTTTCGGGATCGTACAGGTTCTCGTGCAGGCCCTCCTTACTGGCCGCATCGTGGAGTGGATCGGTGAGGCAAAAACAGTCATCATCGGGTGTATTACCGACGCCTTGGGTCTCGTAGGCCTGGCGATTGTCACTGACGCATTTTCCATGGCACCTATCTTGGCGGCACTGGGGATCGGTGGCATCGGCCTCCCCGCTCTGCAAACCCTTCTCTCCCAGCGCGTCGATGAACAGCACCAAGGGCGCCTCCAGGGTGTGCTCGCCAGCATCAACAGCGTCACATCGATCTTCGGACCGGTCGCTTTCACAACGATCTTCGCGCTCACTTACATCAACGCCGACGGCTTCCTCTGGCTCTGCGCCGCAGCACTCTACGTGCCCTGCGTGATTCTCATCATGCGTGGTACAGCAGCGTCCCCGAAGTTCGGCTCTTGGGCGAGCGGCGACTCGATGTGAGTTGTGAGACGTGAGCAGGAGCAACACGGCGGCGACACTGCTTCGCCATGGCCGACTAGCGAGACGGCGCCACCGGGAAACTCGGCATCATCTACCAAGGACAGGTCAGCTGGGAGCCTGATAGACCCATCGAAATGTGCGTGCCGATCGCGGAGAAGGGCCGGGCGCATCGGATCGAGCCATAGCACCATGAGTCTTCACGGAAGTGCGTCGACGGAGACTTGGTTGTGAACCGGGCCAAGGGAGAGCTGGAGGCCCTCTCCGAGTGGCTTGCCGATGACATGAGCTGGACGCTCATCGAGAAATCCACACACAGCGGCCCCAGTGCAGCCCGAGAGGTGCGCCCGCCGTTCTCCCGAGCGGGTGGAGGTCATTTCTGTCGTCACCCACGGACGACGCGCTTCCTGCGACGGCTACCTCGAGGCTGGAGGAATGCGCGTCCGTTTCAGCCATGCGTTCCGCTTCGTCAGCACCCCCAAGACCTCGATGATCGCAGAACTGCGACGCTACTGCATCGAGACGCAGGTTGACTGAGGCCTGTGCGGACAGCACGAACGACCCTTGAGCCCGTAATCTGGGAACCGCAGAAACTACCCGATCGAAACGCAACTACTTTGCCGACCCTACGGGGTTGGCTCGCGGTCGTCGTCCTTGGCCGGGCTCTGTTGCAAAAATCGTGAAGCTTG